>NZ_WSSC01000001.1:1200000-1561943 GCF_009792895.1 Pigmentibacter ruber | reverse complement strand
TCCCAATGACTTGTTAGCATTTAATATGTTTTTGGGTAAAGTGACAACTGAAGAAGATTACAAAAATTTATTACAAACAAAATACCCTATTCATATTAAAGAAGAAAAAATACCCTTGTTGTATGAGAAGTAATTTTTGAAAAATCATAAAATATTATTAAAATTATTTTATATTTTCCGTATATTTTTCTAAAAAATGTGGAAAGTATTTTGCGTTGATAGTACTTCTTAACTATTGTCTAACAAATTATAGGTTATTAAAAATGATTAGAAAAACACTTAAAATAATGAAACTAATTGCTACAAATACTTTTTTTATAAAACTTATTGCAGTAATTTTTTCTATTAAAATTATTTTATTATATATTGAATTATCAAGAGATATATCTGAAAATGCATTATATTACAAATTATTAATTGTATTCTTACCGCTGTTTTTTTGGTTGCTAGATTCTTATTTTGGCTATAAAAAAAGAATATTTTCTGAAATAAACAAGCAAAAAGAATTGATTTTTCTTGAAGTAGAAAAGAAGGATGAATTGACTTTAAAAGTAAAGAAAGTAACTCATATTAAAAAATTTGTTATTTCTTTTTTATCAATTTTTAAATTAAGTATTTATATACCAATTTTATTTTTCGCAATAATTTTCTCTGGTTTTTTATTCAATAATATGAATAATAGTGATTTAGGGGGTATAGCTTTTAGTTTAGTAATTATAATTGGCTACATTATTTGGCCTCTCGGTTTTTTTTATTGCTTGATTCTTATTTTGGGTATAAATAAAATATATTGTCAAATAAAAAATCAAAAATTATTTTCTTTGAAGAAAAAAGAAAGATGAATTGACTTTAAAAAAAAGTTACTCACATAAAAAATTTGCTAGATCTTTTTATCTATTTTTTTATACGCTTATTTTATTTTTTGTAATAATTTGCTCTTGTTTTTATACCATAGTAGAGATTTAGGAATATTTTTATTAAAATAATTATACTTTTTCCAATTATTGAGACTATTATTAAAGTATTTTCAATTATCCATTTTAAAAAGTGACAACTTCAAATGGGGGATAGAAACATATTCAGAATATCTTAGTGCTAAGTCCCTAAATAAATTTATTATCCACCATTTCCGCCATTTCCGCCATTTTCACCATTTTCACCATTTTTGCCGTTTTTACCATTTTCGCTGTTTTTAGAAACTAAATTTATGTTGGGCTCCATATTTTTATGATAAATTAAATTTCTGTTACTATATGCTGTGTTACTTATTAATAAAAATAATGCTGAAATAATTTTAGCTAGTACTATTTTTTTCATTTAAATATTGTCTTATAATATTTTTTTATTATAAATTTTAAAAACTTTTAGCTTTTTAAAAAATAGCAAAATTACACTTAACTTTTAAAAGAAATAATGTAAACTTAAGCAGAGTTCCATAACTAGAAATTATGATTTTTAGCTTACATATTTAAATTTTTATAGATTAAAAATTTTCAAGTGTAGAATTATGTGTTAAATTTAGGGAATTTTCACCTGATATGGCACCTTGACGCCTTACTTCTTGATTATAAAAATCATGGAATTTTTTAGGAGATCTTTCCTGCATAATTTGATAACAAATTTCAATAATATGTTCAGTTTGTGGCTTACAATAAAAGTCACCATCACGCCCATAAGCGCCTCTATTTTCTTTTGCGGATAAAGTTCTTGGCATGCAATCTAAATAATGAAATGCTTTGTCTCTTTCAATAGACTGTTGCATCATATATGCAGACGCTCCACCTGGGACATCTTCATCTAAAAATAATACAGCATTTGTTTTCTTAATTGACTGACTAATAGTATTTGTTAAATCAAAAGGTAATAATGTTTGTATATCAATAATTTCTGCTGAAATATTCATTTTTTCTAATTCTGCAGCTGCTTCTAAAGCAAGTTTGCAACATGCACCATAGGTAACAATAGTCAAGTGCTCACCATTTTTCAAAATTTCTGGATGGCCTAAAGGAACAGTAAAGGTTCCAATATTATCTGGAATTTTTTCTTTCAAACGATATGCATTGAGAACTTCAATGACCAGAGCAGGATTATCTGATTGAAATAAAGTATTGTACATGCCAGCTGCTTGTGTCATATTTCTTGGGACGCATAAATACATTCCTCTAATTGAATTTAAAATGGTTCCCATTGGCGAACCTGTATGCCAAATACCTTCCAGTCTATGCCCTTTTGTGCGAATGATCACGGGAGCTTTTTGTCCCCCAGCAGTTCGGTAGAGTAGGGTAGACAAATCGTCGGAAGCAGTTTGTAGACAATATAAAAAATAATCAAGATATTGGATATCAACTAAAGGTCTTAAACCCCTAATTGCAGCGCCTATTCCTTGTCCTAAAATAGTGGCTTCACGAATCCCTGTGTCTGTAACTCTTAAATCACCAAATTTTGCATTTAGTCCTTCAAAAACTAAGTTAACATCACCTAATTTACCAACATCTTCTCCTAGGACAAAAAATTTAGGATTGTTTAAAAACTGTTGTTCAAAACATTTTTGCAAGACTACTCTGCCGTCAACGGTTTCTCCTTGAGGAGAATAGGTAGGATCAATTTTTTTAACATTTAATGGTGATTGTTTTGAATCACTATATAGTTTGCTTTCATAAATATAATTATATTTTCTGGAAAAATCATTAAAAAATTGTAATAGTTGATTTTTTTCTGATGATTCTTCATTGCGTATATTAATAATAGTTTTAAATAAATTTGAGTGAATAACTCTTCTGTTTAAAGAAACAGCATTTTCTAAATTATAAATGCATTGTTTTATTACTTCTGAGCTCTGTGTATTATTCAAAACAAGTTTTAAATAGTGGAGAGCAGTGTTAACTTCTTTTTTAATAGGATTTATTAAAAGATCCCAAGCTTCAGAACGACATTTTTCTACATAAATTTTTTCTTCTTCATCTATTAAGTTTAATTCGTTTTCAGTTGAAATATTTTTGGCTATAATCCATTCTCTAAATTTTTTAATACAGCAATAATCTTTTTCCCAGTCTAGTCTTTCTTTAGATTTATATCTTTCATGACTTCCACTAGTGGAATGTCCTTGAGGTTGTGTAACTTCTATCACGTGAACTAAAGCTGGTTTATGATTTTTTCTAACACTATCTGCTGCCATGCGATATGTTTCACAAAGAGCAATATAGTTCCAAGCTTCCACTTGATAAATGGATATGCCTTTATTGTCTTGATCATTTTGAAAACCCGAAAGAGCTTGAGAAATTGAATTATTTACTGTTTGTAATTGCCTTGGGACAGAAATACCATATCCATTATCCCAAACAGACATTAACAATGGAACTTGCAGAACACCTGCAGCATTCATTGTTTCAAAAAAGATTCCTTCTGATGTAGAAGCATCGCCAATCGTTCCAAAAACAATTTCGTTACCTTGGTTTGAATAGTGATGTCCTTCGGAATGTAAACTTTTTTCATTGCGGTAGAGTTTTGAAGCATAAGCTAAGCCAAGCATTCGGCTCATTTGTCCAGCAGTTGGAGAAATATCAGAAATTGAATTTTTATTTTCAAGTTGATTTTTAAAGAAGCCATTTTCATCAAGTAAGCGAATTCCAAAGTGAGAATTCATTTGTCTTCCGCCGGAATGAGGATCATTATTAATATCAGGATCTGCATAGAGTTGAGAAAAAAATTGAGTGACAGAAACATTTCCTAAAGCCATTTCAAATGTCTGATCTCTATAATAACCTGTTCTGAAATCTCCATTTGCGAAGGCTTTGCTTGCAGCAATTTGTGGGAGTTCTATACCATCTCCAAATATTCCAAAACTTGCTTTCCCTGTAAGCACTTCTTTTCTGCCTAATAAACTAGCAAATCTGCTTCTAACAGCAAGTCGATAATCCGAAACAATTTCTTCAAAGGAAAAAGAAAATTTCTTATTTTGAGATTTAATAGTTCGGATAGTTGCCATTGAAATGGACTCCTTCATTATGGAATTAGCTTCTAATTTTATTGAGAAATCCCAATGCAAATGGGATTGCTTTTATATACTCATATATGAGACAATTAAAAAAATCTACATTTAAGTTTTTTTTGGAGAGTAAAATAATATTTATAGGCAAATTATGTTCAAATTTATGTTTTTAGTTTTTTTTATAATCTTTATTAGTAATGCATTCTCAGAAGCAAATGAAAAGCCAGAAACTTGTAATTTTGTCCAAACAGATGCTTTTTTATATGACTATAAAATAATTAATTCTGATGATTCTAATCAGTCTGGAATAAACAATCAAGTTTTAACGGCTAGACCTGGCCTTGAACTATGCATTAAAACTAAACAATTTAATTTTCGTCCACATATTCTTATAAATCCATTTAATTCATCAACAGAAGGTGGATTGTATATTGGTAAAGAATATTCTAATGCCGAACTTGGTTTGTATTCAAGTATTAATTATAGTCAAAAAACACTAGGAAATAATAATAAGTTAAATGAAACAGTTGAAAATAATTTATTGCTAGGACCTTATTTGTATTTATTTCCAAGTTTAAGTGAGAACAATTCTGTAGAAATTTTATTTAGACTATCTTACTACTACTATCTTAATCAAGGAACTGTTAATGGTTATACAACTACAACTTCAAAAAAAAATGGGGTAAATTTTTTATTTAGTTTACTTTATGCGACATATTTAAATAAAAATTTAGCTTACTCACCATCAATCAATTTTGTATATACTTATGCTGTTGAAATGGTGGGTGGAAATATTGGATCAAATATTTTTCAAATTCAAATTTTACCTATTTCTTTTCGCTGGTATTTGCATTAGGAGATTTTATGGTTGAAAGTTTAGTTTTTGGAATAATATCTTTATCAAGTTCTAATTTTACATTACAATATTTAGAAAATTTTTTTGATTTTTATAATAAAAAAAGAAATAAGGAAGGATTAAAAGAAAAGGTTAATGTTTTTTTATATTCAATTTCGGACGAATATTTTAAGATGAATGAAAATGAATTAAAAAATGAAGTTACAAAATGTATAAAAAATTTTCAAGCAATAAATGTTTTTAACTTAATCGTGCCTTGTAGTGAATTGTACTTTTTTAAGGAAATTTTTTTTAAAAATTCAAATTTTGATTTTTATTTTTCGGTTAGTGAAAGTATAAATATATTAAAAAAAAGCTCTTTAAAAAAAATTGCTATAATTTCAAACGATAAAAGTATTGAAAAGAATATTTTTCAAGATCAACTTACTGCTAATGGAGTGCCATATTTCTGGAATGAAAATTTACTTGAAATGATTAATGAAGTTATAATTTGTACTAAGCAATCTGGAATAAATGCACATGTTAATAGAGTATTTAGCAATATATTAGCTTATTTAAGCTTAAATCAATGTGACAGTATTTTGATTGATAACTTTGAAATTAGAACTATTTTCCAAAAAAATAAACAAAAGACTCATTTAAAAATTTTTGATACCTTTCACATATTAAATCAGCAAATATTTAAGTCAAAATTATTCTTTAGAGATGAAGAAAATTATAAAACAGCACTATAAGCTTCTAAGTGTAATTTTCTTTCAGAATTAATATCAACAATTTTTACTCTATGTGAGGAATCTGTCCCAAGTACTTTTGTTTTATCATTGCTTAGGTGTATATGTCCTAACTCATTTAAAACCCATTTTTGATTGTAATTAATATTACATGTGTTTACTGTTAAGTAACCTGTTTGATCTAAATTAAGGCAATTTTCATTAAATAATCTTGTTTTAAATTGTTTTTCATCATTATCATAACCCCAAACTTGGGCACGGGAATTATTACAATCAGCTTGCACAATATTTTTATTACTATCAACAATTAAACATTTACTAGAATAAAGTTCTTTTGTGTTTTGCAAGCGAAAATTTAGTTCTGAAGCAAAATAAGGGGAACTCCAGTCAACTGAAATTTGTTCTGTAACACTAGGTGTTATATAATTATTTGTCTTTATATTTATGTAGTGAAATAAAGCAAGGCTCAATTTTCTTCCAAGTATAACACCTGTTTCGACATTGGTTCCTAATTCAAAAATGGATTGCCCTTGATTTTGCTTACTAGTTTTAAATACTGCTTGAAATGAAGGGGTAAATGATTTGTGACTGATTGCAGAAAATTTACCTTTATTTGCTGACCAACTTTTTTGCCATGCTGCTTCTGTAAAATGGCAAGTATTAAAATCTTTTCTGGTTAGATAGTCGCAAATTTTATCATTTACTTTTGAATCCCACATCCATTTTGCTTTATTATTGTAGCTAACATTTTCTATAGTATATTCATAGGTATTATATGAAACATTTCGCAAATTTGATATTTGAATTGAAGCTCCTAAAGAAACATTTGCATTAGGATTATGATTCATAATCCCACCTAAAATATTTCCTGATAGCCCAATTGTTGTGCCATGACTTTGCGTAATTGTTGTGCCTGGATTGGTATTTTGTGGAAAAGTTTTCGCTAATTTTACATCATTTGTTGAAGTTAATTCATTAACCCAAAAGCTATATTTATTTGCATAAGGGCCAACAAAATCTCTTTTGCTTCTTAAAAACTCATTTCTATTAAAGCCTTGATTTATGTCATCTGCGAGATGCCAACCAGTACCGCCTTCCTCATCAGGGGATACAGAAAACATTAAGTATTTTGCATTTTCTGTCTTTATTAATTGCCCAGTTTTAGGATCCTCTTTCATTGTAAATTTTGAACCAGATAAATCTACCTTATAATTTAATTCTAAAAAAGCATTATTTATACAGTAATCTCGAATTTCTTCCTCATCAAAAAACATAAGCATTGGGCATTGGATATTTTTTCTAACTAAAGTAACATTAACTGTAGCATTAGTTAATGAAGTTTTTACATTTCGCATATTTTTATTTTGTAGATCTTTCTCATTTTTGAGAACTTCTAAGTGTTTATTTAGAATTTCATTGCTAGGTTTTTCATTGTAAACATAAAATTTTGGACCATTATTGGATTTAGCAACCAAGATATAATTGCTAGTAAAACTTAAACCACTCAATTCATTTATTAAATTGCTAGCTAATTTACTTTTATCAATTGAGTTTTTTTCTAAATATAGGGGCTTATAATTTTCATATTCTTTTAAGTAATGTTGTTTATTATTTTCTTCCTTTAAAACTACTAGCCCAGGATAAGTGTATTCAGTTGAGGACTCTTCTTTTTTTTGGTCTTTTTTACCACAACTATATGCGAATAAAATTATAATAGCAGACAAAGAATACAAAGTAACTTTATTTTTTTGCATGTCTCACCTCTAATATTGTTTTTGACATTATATGGGCAAAAAAAATAGAATACAAACAAAATCTTAAAAATAAAAATAAATTTTATTTGTTACATTAGTAAATAAATCGAAAAAACATTTATTCTTTTTTGTATAATAAAAATAGAAGTTAATTTTGAGAAAAAATAAAACCCTAGCTAAAAATTGCTAGGGCATTTTAATACATGAAAAAGATTTTGATAATATAAATTATTTTTTAGTAAAAGATATACTTTTTTTAGAATCTTCTTTTACAAGAATGGTATCCCCTTCATTAAATTTACCTTCGAGTAACTCCATTGATAATGGAACTTCAACTAAATCTTGTAAAGCTCTTTTTAAAGGACGCGCTCCAAAATTTACATCCCAACCCTCTGTTGCAATAGAAGAAATGACTTCAGGACTTACTTCAAGAATCATGTGTTGTTGTTGCATTAATCTTTGCGCTAATTTTGCAACTTGAATACTAACAATTTTTTCTATTACGTCCTCTCTTAAAGCATTAAAAATAACTGTTTCATCTATTCTATTTAATAACTCTGGGCGCATATGGGTGAGTACTTCATCCATAACAAGTTTCTTTAATTGTTCACTGTTGCGTGAATCTTCTGGAGCTTCCAATATACGGTGAGCTCCAATGTTACTTGTCATAATAACGATACAATTTTGAAAATTAATTGTTCTTCCTTGACCATCAGTTAATCTACCATCATCTAACATTTGCAAAAGTACATTGAGAACTTTTGGATGTGCTTTTTCAATTTCATCAAAAAGAACAACTGTATATGGTTTTCTCCGCACAGCTTCAGTCAATTGCCCTCCATCTTCAAAACCAACGTAACCAGGAGGGGCTCCAATTAATCGAGAAACTGAATGCTGTTCCATGTATTCAGACATATCAATTCGAATCATAGATTTTTCTGTATCAAATAAACTTTTCGCTAGGGCTTTGGCTGTTTCTGTTTTTCCTACACCTGTTGGTCCTAAAAATAGAAATGAACCCATTGGCTTGTTTGGATCCTTTAATCCACTTCGAGTCAGACGGATAGCATTCGCAACCGCTTTGAGAGCATGATCTTGTCCTACAACGCTTTCTCTAAGCTCGTTTTCTAATTTTAATAGCCTTTGTCTTTCAGCTGCAAATAATTTATTGACAGGGATTCCTGTCCAAGTAGACACAACTGTTGCAATATCTTCAGCATCGACTTCCTCTTTTAAGAAAACAGAATTTTCATCATGCTTTTCTTCATTTGGAGAATGTGAAGACGATTGTGTTAATGTGCGTAAACGTTCTTGTAGCTTAGGCATTTCACCAAATTTAATTTCACTAGCACGCGCATAATCTGCACGACGCTCATAATCTTCCATTTTAACTCTGGCTTGTTCTAAATCTTTCTTTAATTTATTGATTTCATTAACGCTGCCCTTAGCAAGCTGCCATTTATTGCGCATTAATTTTGCTTCGTTTTCGAGCTCGCGTAGCTGGTTTTCAATGTCAGTTTTTCTACCAATTGCTTGATAATCTGTTTCTTTAGATAAGGCCACTAATTCTATTTTATATTGGGCAATTTTTCTTTCTATAGTGTCTATTTTTTCAGGAACACTATCTAATTGAATTTTTAATCTACTAGACGCTTCATCAATTAAATCAATTGCTTTATCGGGAAGAAATCTATCTGTTATGTAGCGATCTGATAAGGTAGCAGCAGCAATTAATGCATTATCCTTAATTCGAATGCCATGATGAATTTCGTATCTTTCTTTGAGGCCACGTAAAATTGTGATGGTATCTTCAACACTTGGTGGATTTACAATAACAGGCTGAAAGCGGCGTTCTAAAGCAGTATCTTTCTCAATAATTCTATACTCTTCTAAAGTAGTTGCGCCAATACAACGCAATTCACCTCTAGCTAATGCAGGCTTTAACATATTTCCTGCATCCATTGATCCTTCGCCTCCACCAGCTTTGACCATAGTATGAATTTCATCAATAAATAGAATAATTTTCCCAGAAGCATCTTGAACAGCTTTAAGAACAGCTTTCAATCTTTCTTCAAACTCACCTCTAAATTTTGCTCCTGCAACCATGCCTGCAATATCAAGACTTAAAAGCTTTCTGTTCTTCAATGTTTCAGGTACATCTCCACGTATAATTCGTTGCGCAAGACCTTCTGCAATTGCTGTTTTTCCAACCCCAGGTTCACCTATTAAAATAGGGTTGTTTTTGGTTCTTCTAGACAAAATTTGAATGACTCTTCTTACTTCGCTGTCCCTCCCAATAACTGGGTCGAGTTTGTTTTCTTCAGCTAACTTTGTAAGATCTCGAGCGTATTTTTCAAGAACACCTAATTTATTTTCTGGAGATTGGTCAGTCACTTTATTGTTGCCTCTTATCGCTAAAATGGATTTTTGGAGAGTATTGGTATCAAGATTATAACGGTTAAATAAGCTTGCTACAGTTGGTTGCTTACTAGTTGGAGCAGCTATGACAAAATGCTCTATCGAGATATATTCATCTTGCATTTCTTTTTTGATTTTATCAGCCGATTCAAGGTACGAGGATAAAAATGGACCGCTTGTTGGCTCACTTCCACCAGATACTTTTGGGAGTGTATCAACAATTTTTTTTAATTCTGATGAAATTTGGGTTACTTTTAATCCAAGATTTTGACAAAGCATTTTCACAATTTCTTCATTTTCATTAAAAACTGCATTTAAAATATGGGCTGGAGTTAATTCAGGATTGCCATTTTGTTTAGCAACGGTATGTGCGTCATTTATGGCAGATTGGGCTCGATGTGTGAATTGATAAGCCATACGTTTACTCCCTTGTTAAGATTGGAGTTCTAAAATATTAGAGTTAGAAAGCAATTTCTAGTTGCTTTCACTTAACTGTAACCTTGGTCTTTTTGTGTTTTTGTCAAGGTCAAAGAATTGAAAAAAGTTTAATTTGCGGAAACGCTTTGAGATTTCTCTGTTTATGATAAAGCTCTTGATAAAGATAAGATCTTGCAATTTTATCTTATCTTAAAATAATTCGTTATGAGGTAAATTATAGTGAATCTTTTAGTTAGATTATCTCTTAATTTTTTATGCAAAAAAAACTCTAAAAAATTAAGTTTTACTTCTTTAGTTTCAATAGTTGGAATATGTTTTGGATTATCGGCTTTTTTAGTAGTTATTACAGTTTTGAATAGTTTTCAAAATGAATTAAAAAATATTATTTCCTCAGTAAATCCAAATGTAACAATTTATTCGCCAGCAGGAGTAACAAATCCTTCAAAATTGATTAAAGAATTAGAAGAATTTATTCCTGCAAAAGTAGAAAAAATGAGCAGTTTTGTTTATCACGAATCTATTCTAAGTAGTGGAAAAGAAACAGCAACTGTTTACATAAGAGCAATTGAAGGAACAAATTCAGCTTCAGCAGTTCATTTAAATAAATATTTATATCCTGAAAATGCTTTAAATACTTTAAACGTTTCTAGTCCATTGATAAATAAAGATCGTAATACATTAAGCGAAGGTAAACTGTTAGAACAACTACCGCACGTTATTTTAGGAAAAGGACTGGCAGATTCTTTGGAAGTTAAAATAGGAAGTGTTGTAACTTTAATGTCTTTTACATCTGAGTATAAAAAAGTCGGAATTCGTTATAATAAATTATTTGTGACAGGAATAATGAACTCTGGTTTATCTGAATTTGATAAGAAACAAGTTTTAATGAATTATCAAGATGGAGTAAAATTATTTGGTGTTGATAATTGGGCAAGTGGTATAGAAATAAATTTAAAAAACCCTGATGAAGCAATTATTGTAGCAAATAAATTAAATATTGATTTACCTTATAATGTTATAGCATGGCAAGAAATTCATGCAGGTCTTTTTGAACAAATAAAAAGAGATGGTACTGCAATAAAATTAATTGTTTTAATTATTTCATTTGTTGCTGGATTTAATATTGTAGTTACCTTAGGTTTAACAGTCATGAATAGAGCAAAACAAATTGCAATATTAAGAGCGTTAGGTGCAAAAAAATCCTTAGTTATTTCGTCTTTTGTCATGTCAGGAGTAATTTTAGGGCTATTAGGTTCAACATTAGGAGTTGTAACTGGATTAGGGATACTAAAGATTTTTTCAGGTTTATCTCTAGGTGACTTTCAAAAGTTTTATAATATAGAACGGATACCTGTGCACATCGATGTCACATTAATTGTATTTGCCTTTTTTACTTCTCTTATCTTATCGTTCGTAGGTGCTTTATATCCAGCTTGGAAGGCTTCAAAAGTTTCACCTATGCTTGGTATTAGTCAAGGCAATTAATTTAATTTTTAAGGGTTATTTATGAATGTACTTCAGGGATTTGCTACAGCATCTACAACAAGACCTTCCAATCAGTCACTGGGAAGAGTATTTGAAACGCGTCGAAGAGCATTGTATTCAGGCGGACCAAGCGTTTCTCCGGTAGGATTTGGTAGCTATAGAATTGGTTACGCAAAACATTTAGGATTCCCGCAATCAGGCCAAGCTTTAGAACTTGCCATCAGAAAGGGCATGAATTTAATTGATACAAGTTCAAATTATGGATTTGGGCAAGCTGAACTTCTTATTGGAAAAACGTTAGGAAAACTCATTAATGAAGAAATTATAACAAGAGAAAACATGGTTATTGTTTCTAAAGTTGGTTATGTCCAAGGTTCTAATCTTGAACTAGCCAAAGCGAAAGAACAACAACTTCAACCCTTTCCAGAAATGATTAAGTTTGGTGATGAAATATGGCATTGCATTCATCCTGAGTTTATTTTTGATCAAGTTGAACGCTCATTAAATAGAATGAATATTTCAACGATTGATGTATATCTTCTTCATAATCCAGAATATATGCTTAAAAAATTTGAGTTAGAAGGAATTGAAGTTGAAAAAGCAAGAGAAATATTTTTCAACCGTTTACGCGAAAGTTTTTTAGCATTGGAAAAATTAGTTACTTTAGGAAAAATAAAATCATATGGTATTAGTTCAAATAATTTAGGTGCTCCAGCTGAAGAATATGCATCTGTTTCTTTAAAAAAAGTACATGAAATTGCGCTTTCGATAAGTGATCAACATCACTTTAAAGTGGTGCAGTTTCCTCTTAACTGGCTAGAAATTTCCCCCGTATTTTATGACAGAGATGAAATTGGCGAAACAACTCTTTCCTATGCACTCAAAAATAATATTGGTACAATGATAAACAGACCATTTAATGCCATGTTCAATGATGGGCTCATTCGTTTAACTCGTCCACAAGTAAAACCTGATGAGTTACAACAGCTTGATGAAGGTATGAAGATTGGTTTGCAAAACTGGTCAAAGTTAGCAGCTGATTTAGAACGTTTGGCAAAAGAGCAATTGGAAGATGTGCCAGGTTATGATGATGCCACTTTGTCACAATTTGTTATTAGTACTTTAGCTTGGCTACCTGGGGTAACAAGTGTTTTATGTGGTGCAAGGAAAGAAGAATATGTAAAAGATGTGGAAGAAGCGCTCGCACGACCTGCATTAACTAGAGCTAAAGAACTTTTGTATGGTATTTACGAAAATTTAGAATTTACTACTTAATAAAGTTACAAGTTTTTTCTTGCATGATGGAGTGTGAAAATGAATCTTACCCAAGAATTCCTCAAATTTTCCCTAGCAACAGGTCCTCAATGGGTAATGTACACATTGATTGTATGCAGTATTGTTAATGTTGCGATCATCATTGATAGAATAATATTTTTCCATAAAATGCGTGGCGATTTTCCAGAATTTATTAAGAATCTTACTCAAAGATTAAATTCAAATGAGTCATTAGAACAAACTGCTGCTTGGTGCTCAGGGCAAAAAATGTTGGAAGCAAATGTTGCTGCTGTTGGTTTGGAAAGAGGATTGGATAATTTAAAAGCTTCTGAAGAATCTATGAATGCAACAATGATTGCTGCAAAAACAAGACTTGAAAAGGGACTAGTTGTACTTGGTACTTTAGGGAGCAATACGCCATTTTTAGGTCTTTTCGGTACAATTATCGGGATTATCGAAGCCTTTCATGCGTTATCTACTTCAGCAAATCCTGGTCCAGAAGTTATCATGGCTTCAATTTCAGAAGCTTTGGTCGCTACTGCATTAGGTTTGTTGGTTGCTATACCTGCTGTTGTTGCCTTCAACTTTTTTAATAGAGCAATAAAGAAAAAAATGGCTAATACAGATGCGACATCTAGAATTGTCATCACACATTTGGGTTTAGCAGGAAGTAACAGCAATAGTAACAAAAAGAAAGGTAACTAATTATGGCAGGAAAAACAGGTGGAGGAGATGAAGATCCAATTGTTGATATAAATATTACACCTTTCGTTGATGTTGTCCTTGTTCTTCTCGTTATATTTATGGTTACTGCGCATTTTATTGTAAATAAAGGAATGAAGCTGGAGTTACCAAAAGCAACAACTGCAGAGCAGTTAGAAAATCAAAAGACTTTTAATATTTCAATAGGTAAGTCTGGTGAATTCATGTTAGATGGTAAATCAACATCTGTAGATGAATTAAAAACTGTTGCAAGAGATGCAACAAAAAATAAAGCAAAAGTCGTTGCCATGATTAGTGCTGATAAAGAAGCTGTTTATAATTCTGTTGTTATAGTTATGGATGCTCTTCGCTCTGAAGGCGTTACTGATTTTGCTCTCCAGCTTGATCCTGCAATCCAAAAAAAATAAGATGAGGCTCCTTATTGTTTTTTTGGAGCTGCAACAATGATATCTCAAAAATCTTTAGTTGATAAAAATATTTGTTCCCGTGTATGGACTCAGCCAATTAAAGGTACGAGAGAGGGAATGGAAAAAATTGGTTTAGAAATGGAAATGCACGCATATGATGCGAAAACTTTAGCTCCCATTGGTACAGAATCTGCAAAATTGGATGTGCAGTCTTTTTTAAAAAGAGTTGCTGAAATTTCAACGCCAATTAAAATAAAATATGATGAATCTTCATCTCTAATAACAGATATTTTTCTCAAACATGGTGGCAATATTAGTGTAGAGCCAGGAGGGCAAATAGAATACTCTTCCGCACCATTTGAAAAATTAACGGATGTTATTGAAAATGTTATAAAAGGTTTGAAGATAATAGAAGAAGCAGCAGCAGGTGAACTTGTTTTTCTTTCGCATGGAACAAATCCAATTTCAAAGAATGATCATCCTTTGGTCTTGCCTAAAGAGCGTTATCAAATTATGACTCGGTATTTTGAATCCGCACCTCAAGTGCGTGGCATAGACATGATGCGACATAGTGCAACTGTTCAGGCTAATTTAGATATTTTTGGTGATGAAAATTGGCAAGATGCTGTTAATTTGATTTTAGTTTTAGTTCCTATTACACAAAAATTATTTGCAAATTCTCAATATTTTAAAGGGATGAAAAGTCAATATTATTCTGAAAGACAAGAAATTTGGGAGAAAATGGATCCCTCTCGTTCAGGAATTCCAAAAAATATGCCGTTTTCAGATAATGCTGAATGTGCCTATGCGCAATGGGCTAAAAAAGCAAATGTCTTTTTTATTGATGGTCTGCCTATTCAAGAACAACCTTTGTTTAATGAATTATCTTTTGAAAGCTGGTTAGAAAATGGCTACAAAGGCAAATATCCTGATTTAAATAGCTGGGAAACCCATTTAGGAACTTTATTTCCGCATTTAAGACTAAGAGATTTTTTAGAAATTAGACATATTGATGCTCAACCATTCGAACACACTTTTGCTCCAGTAGCTTTTTTTTGGGCATTAGCAAAAACTAGTAAAGTGAGAAAAGAAGTTTGGCAGTTTCTCAAAAAGAAAAAAATAGATTTTAAAAAAGTATTTGTTGAAAAACATGATTACTCTGAATTAGAAGTTCCTTTATTAAATCTTGCTATAGAAATGTTATCTGATTTAAAAGAACAAGAAGCTTGTAAGGCTGTTAATGCATATAAAGATTTTTTAGTACAAAAACCTGAATATTGGAAAGCTGCAAGTGCTCTTGAATTTGTTGAAAAAAATAAGACATTAAATCCCGCAAAAGAATTTGGTAAATTTTTATACTAATTTATTGGTGGAAATGCTGAGTGAAAAAAAATAATAATTACCTAATTGGTGTTTTTGAAATAGGTATTGCGAATTCTTTTGTTGGTGTAAATATCATTTTAAATAAATTTTTAATTGAAAAAGCACCTTTAATGCTGTTATTAGAATTAAGATATATTTTTGGTGTATTAATATTGCTTTTTATGGCAATTATTATGAAAAAATTTAAATTTTACATAGAAGATAATAAGTTTAATAGCTATGATTGGTTTATTTATATACTAATGGCACTTTCTGGTGGTGTGTTTTTTAATTTTATTTACATGTATGGACTGAATAAAACAACAGCAACTTCAGTTGGTATTATTGGAAGTTCTATTCCAACAATAATTGTTATTTTCTCATATCTATTTTTGCGACAACCTCTGAAACGAATTCATGTCTTGAGCGTTTGTTTAGTTGTTTTGGGAATTATGATATTAAATTTGACTAGAATTCCAGGGCAAGTAGCGAATGATAAAATTTTAGAGCACACTTCTGAGCAAATGATTTTAGGGAATTTTATAGTATTTTTAGCAATGGTACCAGAAGCATTATTTACAATATTTGCAAAAATGATTAAAATTAAAGTCTGTCCTATAGTTTCAGGATTATTCATTAATTTATTAAATGGATTGTTTTGTTTACCTTTTGCTATTTATTCTGCAAGGGAAATCAATTTCTTTCAAATAGATTCAAAAATATGGATATTAAGTTTTTTTATTGGCTTGTTTAGTGGAGCTCTCTTTTATACATTTTATAATAGAGGAATTGCTAAAATAGACTCAAATACAGCGGCATTAATGACTGGGGTTATTCCTATAAGTTCGGCAATATTAGCAATAATATTTTTAAATGAACCATTTCACATAACGACATTTCTAGGTATGTTTTGTGTATTAATATCGATATATGTTGGTGTAAGATATGCAGATCAATCTAAAGTACTATTACACAGAGTTAGAGACTAATAGAATTATATTTTCGCTTTTTCCAATCATATACAAAATAATTTAAATATTTACTCACTATTAAGTTATAGATAGATTTATGTATAGGTCTTCACAATGTCATTATTTTGACTTCGCAATATTAAAATTAAGAAACAATATTTTGATTTAAAGCCATAATTAAGAACTTTTCAAAAAAGTATTAAGAATTTTTCAAAAATAAAATTTGAATATACATTAACTCTTACATTTCCAAACAAAAGGGGTTTATATGTATAATAACTTGTTTAAACGTGTTTTGCTTTTTACTAGTATTATAATATCAATAATTTCTATTAGTAATAGATCTTATGCAGGAAATAGAATTATAGGTCCTACTGATAGAAATGGACGTTGTGTAGACAATATTCCTGATGCTCCCACTTGCCAAGGCGAAAGAGACTATGGTCTCAGAAGCGGATGCATAAATAAAGAAGAATATGATTCCTTAGTCGCATATAATTCTTATCCAATTTGCGATCGTAACAACATACTAAGAGCATGGTGTTCATGTGGATGTTTTGAAAAAAATACAAGAATATTTTCTGTTGGAAAAGATATTAACTTTATGGGTTATGAAAAAATAGAAAAAATTATTTCAGAAAAACAACACTACAAAGTTTTAAGTCTTCATCAAGATACTAAGTTATCTACAATTAAGTCCAATACTTTTGATTTATTTCAAACCACGAGCGGACCAGAAAAAGAACCACTCATTGTTATTTATACAGAAAATAATTTACGACTTGCTGTTACCAAAAAACATGCAATTTTACTTAGCAATGGTAAAATGGTTGAAGCTGAAAAAGTTCAATTGACTGATAAATTGGTACAAGCCAATGGTAAACCAGTTAGTGTTCTTAAAATTGAGCGTGAATTTACAAATGATGATGTGTTAAATATATTAACTTCGGGAAAAACACCAATTGAACACACCTTATTCGCTGAAGGTCTTATAGTTGGTGATTTAGCTTGGCAAAATAATTTAAAGAGTATGCTTAATTCAATTACAGTAAGAGAATAATTTTTATTACTGGTTTAATTTTTTGGATTTAAAAATGAAAAATAAAAAAAAATATTTTCTGATAATTTTATCTATTCTGTTAATTTTTTTATATTTATCTTTAAACAAAAAGAATAATCATAACTATAAAACAGATTTAATACAAAATCGAGATAATTTATTGTCTTTTTCGAGAGATAATTTAGATAGTAAAATTAAAAATAATACAAATGAATTAGAAATAAATAATTCTAGTTATGAATTCTCAAAGGAAAAAATTGCAATTATAAAAATGATTAAAAATTTAAAAGATAAATATACATACATAAATTTTGAAAAAGAATTTAAAGATAGTTTTTTCTCCATGTACTATTCTGGTAATCAGAGAAAAATTGTTAATATAATTCAAGAAATTTTATTAGATAAAGAAAATGCAATAAAAATAGCTGGAGATAATCAAGCTTATGCTAGGGTCTTTGCCATCAAGGCTTTAAAAGAATTAGCAATAATTGGAAATCAAGAACCATTAATTGATACTATAAATAAAATTACGAGAAATTTTGATGAAAAGAAATTAATAAATAAAGGTGAAGAGGCGGATATTTATGATTTAGTAAGTTCTTTTATAAGTATTCAAAATTCAGAAGAATTAGAAAAAAATTTAGGATTTTATTTAACAAATATAGGTTTTAAAGGCTCTTTAAAAAATAAAGAATTAAAAGATATTTTTGATCAAAGTGTGTTTTTTTCTTTAAAGTCAAAATTTGGTAGAGAAAAAACAACTGCAATAATGTCTAAATATTTTTCTGATACTTAGGGGTAAAAATGTTGTATATTTATTTACTTGTAAAAAAGGTAAAATTTAAGGGCATATTTTTTATTTTTCCATTTTTAAATTTTATGCTTATATATGCCAATATTCAATCCCCTGATTTGAATAATAATTATGAAAAAATAAATCAACTTGTTAAAAATGCAATAGAAGAGTGGCAATATTCTTGTGCTAAAGGAACAGAAACTTGTACAAAAAAGGAACTGGTATATCCAAAAAAAGCTTTACCAAATGCGAATAGTAATAATTATAGAATACTAGTAATTGATGATAGTGGAATGGCATTAGCTGCATATACTAGATATTATAATCGAGTATTAGAAAATTTAGTGGAAGGTGCAAATGGTGAAATTACAACTGATATTAGATTTCTAGAAATTAATTCATCTGCAAATAATATATTAACTAATATTTTAAATCCTTCTGATTTTTCTTTTATCCCAAGTGAATCCTTAAAACCAAATCAAGAAATTTTTTCAGCTTCTTTTGGTCAAGAATTAAGTAATATTCTTTTCCAAACCAATTCACGAGGGCATTCAGTCAGCATTTTTAATTTTTTAGCAAATAATAATCCTCAAGCGCAGTTTTTGCTTTACTATGATTCACAAAAAAAATGGAATGAAATTATTTGTGATTATAATTTAAAAGATGAATATAAATTAGATAAATTAAAAATATTATTAAGCTTTCAATCTAATTATATAAATAAAAAAATAATTGAATATGGAATTAATTTTATATCCCTCTCTGAAGGAATAGATTCTTCCTATTTTAATATTTTTAATAAATTATGTCCTAATATAAAAATAAAAAGCAGTTTTAAAAGATCTGTAAATAAATTATATTTTGAGCAATTTTTGACAAAACTAGTTGAAAATAATAATGTAATTCTTGTTCAAGCAAATTTATCCTCAAGTAGTTATGTTGATAAAAATAATTCTGATTTTTATTCTGACTGCCAACCACTCAAGAATAGAATAAGGGTAGGTTATATAAATTCATTAAATAGAGATATTCCTCCAGAAGGAATTATTAGTGACAGATCTAAAAAATATTTATTAAATGGCAATGAAAATTCTGAACAGTGCACAGATATATATATAAATATTGCTGTAGAAAAACAAAGACCTTTTAATTTTGCTTTAGGTGCCGTAGAATTTTCCACTTTTAATGTCGGTACAATGCCACCAATAGGGGCTGATGCAGTCAGTTCTTTTGCAACTCCTATTGGATTATCTTATCTTCTTGATTTAAAAATAAAAAACTCAAGTTTAAAGGATGCAAATGATCTATATTCATATGTTATTAATTTAAAAAAGAATGAGAAATTTATAATTTTAGATCCTGCGTTAAATAAACAGTTATCAATATATTCATTGCAATATTTAAAGTAATTACTGCATTGAATCTGCTAAAAGTAAAAGCATTTCACTTGTTTGTTTTAATGATAATGTTTTATTATTTTCATTTACTCTAATATAGTTTTCATCAAGAAGCAAAAATTCTTCAATAACTCCACTTTTTAAAATAAATAATGGCGAATAATTTCCATCTGATTTTCCTAAATCTACCTGTTGAATTAATTTTGTAGCACGGAATAAATAAAATTGTTCATAGGTTTGATTTGGTTCAATTAAAAAACCAGCATCACCTGGGATATAAATAAAAATATATTCTTTTGTTACTTCTTTATTTTGTGGATCTAATACAATTGATCCAAATGATACTTTTAGCTGGTGAAAAAATAAATTTTTTTCTAGATCTTTTTGGGCTTTAAGAAATAGAATATCTTTTTCAAGTTGTTTTCCTAATTGTTGAAAAAAAATTTTTCCTTTTTCAGTAATACTTTCTTCAATACTAAAAATTTCTTGCTTCGAGTGAGACCAAAGTTTCGTCAAATCCATAAGTTCGCCTATCATTTCCTAAAGAATCAAAAAAAGATTTATGCGGACGAAAAAGAGTTCTTGGAACTTCTATGAAGACCAAATTTGATGTTGCAGAATTTCCAATTAATTCATGCAATACTGTTTCATGATAACACACAGGAACACCTTTGTATTCCCTTTTGGTTAAAAGCCAAAACCTGTCGTCAAAAAGTTTAGAATAATTTACCTTTTTTCCTAACAATTGTTCTTTTTCAAAGGAACGTTTATTTGTTCGTAATTCAAAAAAAGCAAGAACTGGATTAAAATGTGTTGCCTTCCCACGTGGACCAAAATACTCCATTGTTTCTTTTTCATCGACATGCGGCATTTCAATACATAATTTTATTTTTGTGCCGTCAGAAAGCTCGGCAAAAATAGGTCCTCCACCAAAATCTGCTACTTCTTTGCGAACAACTCCAAATATAGAAATGGGTTGTTCCAACCATGAAAGTGTTTTCTCCCAGGCTGAATAATGATCTAAGTGTTCTGAAAGTGGTTGCCAATGGAACAGGTTTCCAACAATTTTATGTATTGTTTGGAAAGGGATGCCTATAAATTGTTTTTCATTATTAAAACATAAATTTAATCCATCTTGAGCTAATTCTTGATTAATAAAAGAACATAAATAATTAAGAACTTTTAGAACTTCTTGATCATGTAACTTTTGAATAGACTGTTTCTTATTTTGGTCATGAAAAAGATGATCTTCAATTTTTGCTCGAAGAACCTCAATACAATCACGAATAATTTTAAATGCCTCAGCAGGAATATTGAGTTCTTCTATTCTATCTTTTGATGTGCCTATAACGTTATCTATGTTTCGAATATGTAAACATTCAGCATTTGGAAAGGAGTCCGCAATAGAATCAAATAAATGTATTAATTCGCCATGTCCTGCAGAAATAGGAACATAATTCCCATCTTCGTCTGTATATGGAGTTCCATCTAATTTAAATCTGATAGTTGATAAGGATTTTCCTTGTTCTAAAACAAGCCAATCTCCTTTTTGATTTGCATTGTGTTTTAACCAAACAGGAGCAAATGGTGAGTCTTTTAAGGCAAAAATATCATTTATATTTTCTTGTAAGTAGCTTGAGTTTTTTGATATTTCCTGTTCAAAATCTTTTTTTAAATTTGTTGGGACAACTAAAACATTTCCTAAACAAGGAAACAATTTAATTTGTTCAGCAATTTTTAAAGTTAGAAAAGAGTCTCCTTCAATTGTTGTAGGAACAAGAGCTTTTGGTAAAGCACCATATAAATACACAAATGTAGAGCATATACTATAAGATTTTAAAATATTTTGTTCATGCGAATTAAAAAGAATAAATTCGTTTTTAAATTCTTCTGTTTGTTTTTTCATAGAATTATTAGGAACGACAATTCTCTCCATCCAATGGTTAGTTTGTGCTGAATACTTTAAGACTTGCTTATTTTTTTCATCCAATTTTTGTTTTAACAACGGTTGATTATAGTCCCATGGTGTTCTTATTATTTGTTCATTTATTTGTTGTGAAGAGGTTTTCTTTCTGGCTGTTTTTTTATTACTTTTTTCTCCATACTGATTTTCAGTTGATCCAGTTTGTAAAAGTTCTAAGAGAAAAAAATAAAATTGATAGCAATTTTTTTTGCTTTCTTCTGCAATGTGCTCTTCAAGAGAATCAAATAAAACTGAAATTTCAGGAATATTTTTTATATTTAAAATAGTGGTATGTATTTTTTTTCTAATATTATAAGGTAAATGATAGCCTGTTTTATTAACTGTGAATTTATTAAAAATATCTTTTAATTCGGGAATAAGGTCATCTAAGATAATAATATATTTTTGCAAGTCACTAAAGAAACGAGATGCGGCTCCTGCAGCAGGAATACATGTTACTAAATGATTTTCACGCCAAAAATCCATTGCGCTTCTTTGAAATTTTCTTCGTGAAGGATGGAAGGTGGATGATAATATTCTTGTAATTTGTTTCCAGGAGATAATGCCTCCGTTGCTAGTGGTACAAGCGCCCATAATAGGGATGGTGGTTTTAATTTCATTATTTAAAGCCTGCATAATCCTTGTGTGATGAATATTTATTCTGGTTGGGTCAAGTTGAAGTTTCTTTATTAATTCAGGAGAAATAGTATTAGGGTAATTCACATTTTTATCCTTATTGTATTCACCTTCCATTTGCATTCATCTACTCCTATAAAATTAGACGCTTTCAGCAAGTTAGCATAAGCTGTCGAATTTTGGCAAAAATACCTTGACCAGCTGTTTATACTCTGTTTGATAAAGAGTCACCGATTAGGTGACTCTTTGTGGGATCAATTAAAATGAAATCAATTTTTAGCCAAGATCGAATTACTTTGGCAAGAAGTATTGCCCAGCAGTTTGGTGATTTAAAATCTTCGCTTCGAGCTGAAGTAATTTATCGTGAAATATATAAAAAATCTTCATCTTCACCCACTCCATTTTTTGGGTTGAGTGAAGAAGTTAAAAGATGGTTGAATGAATCTTATACATTTGAATATCCTATTGAAATTATTGATTTAGACTATAGTAAGCAAGATGGATCAGTAAAGTTCATCATGCGTTTGAAACGTGACGGGCGATTAGTAGAAAGTGTCTTAATTCCTGAGTTAGGACGCTTAACCCAATGCATTTCAACACAAGTTGGTTGTGCTCAAGCATGCCGTTTCTGTCAAACGGGGCGTATGGGGTTGGCGCGAAACTTAGATACAGATGAAATCATTGGACAAATTTTAGAAGCAGAGCGTTGGAGACAAGAAAATTCTGCACATGAAACTGCTAAATATGAAAGAATTACGAACGTAGTTTATATGGGTATGGGAGAGCCCTTAGATAATTTAGATAATGTTATTGAAAGTACTCATATTCTTTGTGATAATAAAGGATTAAATTTTTCTCCTAATAAGGTGACAATTAGCACTGTTGGTCTTTTACCCCAATTAGAAAAAGTGTTAACTTTTACAAAAGTAGCAGTAGCATTATCCCTCCACTCCCCTTATAATTCAGAACGCAGTAAAATAATGCCAGTAAATAATAGGCATTCAATAACGGATGTGGTTGAAGTCTTGCGCAAGCATTCACAGCAAGGTTCCCGTCGTTCTTTTATGATTCAATACACATTGCTTCGCGGAATTAACGATACCTCTGCACATGCAAGTGAATTAATAGCTCTTCTTGAAGGTATTTCTGTTAAAATCAATCTTATTCCATTGAATGAGCACGAAGGGGCTTCCTATCGACGCCCGGATTTAGGCAGAGTCTTTGCTTTTCAACAAGAATTGAAAAAAGCAGGTATGGTTGCTACTGTGCGTCTTTCCAAAGGGAGAGATATTCAGGCTGCATGCGGGCAGTTAATTAAAGACAAGGTAAAGTAAAATGAGCAACTTTTTTAATCAACCAATTCAATTGGGGTCATTAAAATTAAAAAATAGAGTGTTTTTAGCTCCATTAGCAGGGGTCTCTGATATACCTTTTCGCCGAATTGCACAAGAAATGGGGGCAGGCTTAACTTATGTAGAAATGCTATCTGCTACAGCTATTTCTTATAAAAATAAGAAGACTTTTGACATGATGGCGCGCCATTCTTCTGAGGGCATTCTTGGTGTTCAAGTAACAGGACCAGATGCTATTCAAGTGGCGCATGCGGTTTCTGTTTTAGATAAACAAGGTTTTGATACTATTGATATAAATATGGGTTGCCCTGTTCGAAAAGTTGTTAATGCAGGTTGTGGGAGTGCTATTTTGAAAGAACCTGAACGTATTTCACAAACTGTGAAATTAGCCAGAGAAGCAACAACAAAGCCTCTATCTGCTAAATTCCGTTTAGGTTACACTCGTGAGCTAATTAATGTCGAAGATACAACTAATCGAGTTCTTACTGAACTAGTTGATATGTTCACTATCCACGGCCGTACACGTTCGGAGTCCTATTCTACACCATGTGATTTAAATGGTATTCAACTTTCTATGCAAGCAGCTGCTAAAAATCCAAGCAAAGCTATAAAAGTTGGTAATGGAGATATCTTTGATTTTCAATTTGCAGAAAAAATGCAGAAAGAAACTGGTTGCGACGCTGTGATGATCAGTCGCGGAGCTTTGGGAAATCCTTGGATTTTTAAAGAAATATTAGAAGGGAAGCGTTATCAACCTACTTTTGCTGAGTGGTATGACGTATTGCTTAGGCATATTACTTACCAAGAAGAGCACTATGGCAAAACAAAAATTTCAGCAATTTTAGCACGGAAACATCTGCTTTGGTATACTAAAGGTTTCCCACAAAGCAAAGCTTTAAGAGATGTTTTAAACAAAGTCGAAGATTTGGAACAAGCAAAAGTACTTTTAAAAGAATATGCTAAGAAAATTGCTCCCCACTATATTCGTTATGGTGATGGTGATTATGAAATGCATGAGGGGTATGATCCCAAGTTTGAAATGGATAGACAATTGGATAGAGGCGTGGGTGATGAAGAAATGAACGCTGTCTTGTCAAATAAGAAAGATTGATTAGATTACTATTGGAATGTGTTGAGTCAACATTTTTCACGTGTAAGGAAGGAATTTGATATGAATCGGTTTCAAAATAATAATTCAAACTGGATGGAAAACGCAGGAAAAAATTCACTTGCTCAAGCAAATGCAAGCAAGCTTATTTCTGGTGTATATGGCTGGATGTCTTTTGGAGTTTTATTAAGTGCTATTGTTGGTGTTGGTATTGTTCAAACAAATACCTTGAATTATCTCCTAAAAATGGGCTCTGGATTTATCTTTGCAATCTTTCTAATGCAGGTTGCTCTTGTTATGGTGATGAGTTTTGCTGCAAATAAATTAAGCGCTTCTGCATTAAAAGCTTTATTTCTTGTTTATGCTGCAGTTACTGGATTTACTTTTGCAATCATTATGAATGTTTATCCTATTGGAAATGTTATCTCTATATTCTTTATAGCCGCTATGGGTTTTGCTGCTTTGGCAATATTTGGAGCAGTTACAAAGAAAAATTTAGGATTTATGCGCACATTCTTGTACATGGGATTGTTTATGATTATTGGGGCAGGAATTTTGAATATATTTATGCACAGCCCAATTTTAAGGTCATTTACAGGTTGGGCAGGAATTTTAGTATTTTCTGGTTTAACGGCATATGATTCACAACGTATTCGTGAGGGGGCGCTTGAAATTTCTTATCAATCAGCTGGTAATAGGCAAGAAATAGGCAAATTTATGATTTATGGGGCTTTAACCATGTACTTAAATTTCATCAATTTATTTATCAGTCTTTTGCAAATTTTTGGTGGTAGAAAAGATTAATTTCATTAGAATTACTGAACAATTACCCAGTTGATTCTTTTTATCACACCAACACTTTCTTGGTCTCTTCTTGCTGGTTTGCAATTTAATTCTTTTGCAGCATTTAAAGCTACTTGATCTATTTTATATCCAGTACCTTTTATCAATGTTGCATTAGTTACTTTTCCTTGGCTATTAATTTGCACCTCTATAATAACATTCCCACTTTTAATTCCCGCATTAGTAGCATCATCTGTTAAATTAATTTCAGGTAATGTGCACTGAGCGGTTTTATCTACCGTAGATTCAGCTGAATAAAATTCCTTACTAGGATTTGATGATTGCCCTTCAGGAGTTGGATTTGGGATATCTTTAGCGTTTGTTGATGGAGCTGTTTTTTCAGACGGAATTTCTTTCTGAATGCTACGTTTGGCAGTATTTGATTTGACAATTTCTTCTTTTGGAATTTTTTTGTCTTGTTGTTTTTGAATAGTTTGTTTATTTGATTGCGATTTATTTGTACTTAATTGAATTGTATTTGTTGAAACTTTAATACTAATAAACTCAGGTGGGTGTGGTTTCAGCAAAGCGATAGCAAGTACTAAAAAGAAATGAAAAAATAAGCTATAAATTGTTATAACTATTATATTTTCATCTTTCGCTTTTTTGTTAAGGTCGAAAAAATATTCCACGCTTTCTCCAACATCAATTTATGGAATAGTTTATCATTCTGCATTTTGTTTGCGATTGCATATGCAATTTTTGCTTCCCTAACAATACTTTGACAACTTAACAAAATATCACAACCAGCTTTTAATGCATCGATAGCTGCATGTTGCAAATAATTATCATCTTCTTGAAAAGAAATATTATTATTTTCAGTTATAGAAGATTGAACCTTTCTTTTTTGCTTATAATGTTCAGCAATAGCGTTCATTCTTAAGTCATCACTAATTATTAATCCTTTAAAACCTAATTCTTTTCGTAAATATTTTGCAAGAATTATTTTACTTAAAGTTGCTGGATTATTTTCATCAATTTCAGGAATTAAAACATGGGCTGTAATAATAAATGGGACATTTTCGTTTATTAAATTTTTGAAAGGAATCCATTCCCTTTTTCTTAGAACTTCTAATGTAACATTGCTGACACTCAATTCCTTGTGCGAATCTGTAGTTGTATTTCCATGCCCAGGGAAATGTTTTGCACAGGAATACATATTTTCAGCAAGCAGTATTTTATTTACGAAAGAGGCGAACTTTGTAACCTTTTCTGGTGTACGACCAAAGCATCTATCCCCTATGACTAAATTAGATGGTTCTGTAAGGATATCTACAACAGGACTAAGTAAACTATTAATACCTAAATTTTTTGCAACAAAAATTTGATGCAACAATTGACCTTCCAAGCCATTTAAATCATTTTGTTCGGCAAATTCAAGGGCTGGTTTACCTCTATTAAAAGGAGGTGGTAAGCGAGAGACTCTTCCCCCTTCTTCATCGATTGAAACTATCATTGGAATTTTATAAGTGCTTTTTTTAATACCACGCACTTTTTTTATTGTTTGAATTAAATTTCTTGCTTGTGAAAAACTTTGAAAATTCCTTTTAAACAATATCATCCCAGATGGTTTTATTAGATTTAATAATTTTTTTTCTTCCGCTTGAATTTCAACGCTATTTAATGATGGCCATAAGAAAAAACCCGCTTGCTCAATAAATGGCAATGAAAAAAAATATTTTTCAAATTTTTTTGGAATTGATTGTCGCTCTTTCAGACTCAAGTTAGTATCCTCCATAAACTCATTACGTTTTTCCCTAAATTCAAAGGAGTGGGAGTTATGACTCATTTTATCTTATCAATAGATGAAGGTACCACAGGAATTCAGGCCTCTTTTTTTAGTATGAATGATTTTTCAATGTATGGAAATAATAAAATTGAATTTCCTCAAATTTATCCAAGGCCAGGATTGGTTGAACATAATCCACAACAGATTTGGGAAACTACTTTAAAAGCAATACAGAATGCAATAGAGCTTTCTTATCAACAAAATTCAAACTTTTCAGCAGCAAAAATTGCAGCTATTGGTATTACAAATCAAAGAGAAACATGTTTGGCTTGGAATAAAAAGACAGGCGAAATAGCTGGTAATGCAATTGTTTGGCAAGATAGAAGAACTGCAGATTTTTGTGAGAATTTAAAAAAGAATAAAAAATTACAAGAAGAAATACTTCAAAAAACGGGGCTAGTTTGTGATCCCTATTTTAGCGCTTCTAAAATGCGCTGGATGTTAGAACAATATTCTTCTGTAAAACAGTGGGATTTAACAGGTGAATTAGCTTTAGGCACTATAGACTCATTTGTGATTTGGAAATTAACAAACGGGAAATCATTTGTAACTGATCATACAAATGCAAGTCGTACAATGTTGTATAATTTACATACTGGAAATTATGATCAAGATTTATTAAAGCTATTTAATATTTCTGAAAAAAGTTTAGCTGAAATTAAACCAAGTTTTGCTAATTTTGGAGAAACTTTTAAAGTACCAGGACTCCCAGATGGTATACCAATAATGGGTGTATTAGGGGATCAGCAAGCTGCTTTATTTGGACAAAAATGTATTCATTCTGGAGAAGCAAAAATAACTTTTGGTACAGGTGCTTTTCTGTTAATGAATACTGGGGAACATATTGTTACAACTGATGAAGGATTGCTTACTACGGTTGCTTTTGCAACAAAAAATAAAAGAGCATTTGCATTGGAAGGTTCCGCATTTATTGCTGGAGCTGCAGTTCAATTTCTTCGAGATAATTTTGGTTGGGTAAAAAACTCTGCTGAAAGTGCTGAACAGGCGATGAGTTATCCTAGAGATGAAGAAATTTTATTTGTTCCTTCATTAGCAGGTTTAGGCGCGCCTTATTGGAATCCGCAGGCAAAGGGGGTTTTATTTGGGCTTACAAGAGGAACACAAAAAGCGCAGATTATTAGGGCTGTGCTTGAAAGTATTGCAATGCAAAATGTCCAGTTACTGAAATTAATGGAAAAATTAAGTAAACAAAAAATATTAAAAGTGGGAGTTGATGGTGGAGCTTCTAGAAATGATTTCCTTATGCAGTTTCAAGCAGATTTATTACAAACAGAGTTATTCAGACCTGCTAATACAGAAACAACTTCTCTAGGAGCCGCTATGGCAGCTGTTACAGGCTTAAAAGAACAGGATATATTTGAATCTGTTAAGGATTATAATGGGAAAGAATTTAGGCCAACAATGCCAGAAGCTATAGCAAGTGCTAACCTATACAGATGGCTTAAGGCGGTAGATTGTGTGAATTTATTTTATAAATAAAAGGCTTGAAAGAAGTTATTCTTTCAAGCCTTAAGGCTATTGAGCTAGTTTAATTTCAATTTTTTTTGCTTCTGCCTGTGTAATTTTGCCAATTTTAATTGATAAAATTCCGTCTTTTAATTCAGCTTCAATGGCATCTGAATTTGCCTTTTCAGGAAATTCTATAGAGCGTTTAAATTTTCCATAGGAAATTTCACTGCGATAAAAATTTGTTTCTTTATCAAGTTCTTTTTTCTTTTTTTCTCCTGATATTGTTAAAATATTTTTCTCTAAAGAAATATCAATATCTTTTTGAGAAATTCCTGAGAGTTCAAGCGTTACAAAATAGTGATCTTTAGTTTCCATAATATCTAAGTTGGGTCTAAACCAAACTTCAGAATTATCATCTTTAATTTGGTCTGAAAAAATTGTATTTATTAAATTACCCACTTCATTATGAAATCCAAAAAAAGGTAACGAACTATTTTGGCTTGTTAAATTTTTTATAAAATGATTGCGGTACATAATTAATTCTCCTATAAAATTTAATTTCATGGAGTCATTCATTCTCCACTACTGGAAACTTAACCGTTTATTTAATTTGTAAAGGGGAATTTTTTTAATTAAAGAATATTTTTTTGTTTATAATTTTACTATTGACTTAATAAAATTATGTTTATATTTAAGGCTATTGACAAAATAATTATCCGTTTATATTTCAGGGTAAATAATAATTAAATGACACAAAATTGTTAGAAGGAGTTATAATATATCCATCTCTATCTTTTATAAAGGCATAAATATTATATGTTTGTCCATATGTCCAACTTATTGGTAATGTTGTAATCACAAAATTTTGTCTCGGACAAGGTTGGAATGGGAGTAATATGTTTGTATTTGTATAGTCCTTTATTTGGCAGTATATATCAAAACTTCTTCTATTAATTAAGCTATTTGGATCTTGACTGTTACTTTGAGGGCCTAGAAAAACATTAAAGTCATTAGAATTAGGCGTTTGTAAAACATATGATAAAAAATCCGGAAATCTTGGATTTTTTTGTAAAACATCTCTTGTGTAAGCTATGGAATAGCCATCTTGTAAAAAACTGTCAGTATTTTCGTTCATTGCTGTGACACTGCCATCTGCCATATTTACATAGTAAAATTGCGCTTTTGATGCACCTCTAACAAATACAGGTTTAAATACTTTTGTATTTCCATCAGCAGTTTGAACCATGAATCGAAATCTTTTAGAATCACTATAAATAGGTAAGTCTACCGCTACTCTACCTTGTGAATCTGTAACATCAGAGGCAATTTTACCTTCACAAGGGTCAAAAATATTTTGCTCACTTATAACATCAAAATAATAAATTGTTGCATTTGCTGCAGGATTACCATTTTTATCTTTAATCAAAAATCCAAAATGATCAACGGGGATTAAAGAGAATGGATTAGGAAAATTTATGTCAATCTTTGTCGTATTTGAATCTACAGTATAATCAAATTCGTATTCACTATACAAAACATTATTTGGACCACCGCCATTATTGTTGTTACAACTACTTGAGCTTCCTGATGTATTTCCAAATGCTAAATATCCTATTTTTATATGCAAACTACCAGTAGGAATTTGGACAGAGTTTGCCCCCGCAGATAATGCTTTTTGTAATTGAAATCCACTTGAGTTTGTAATTGAAATTGGAATTTGGACTGTAGTAAATGAGGTAAATAAAGAACGAGAACCGCCTGTTAAAGAAGGGGCGTTTATGTTAAAACTTACTCCCGGTGCTTTAAAGTAACTACATGAAGTAAATAATTTAGTAAGAAAAATAATTATAATGATATTTATATATCTTTTATAATGCATATTTTCTCCTAATAATATTTTTTACTATTCGGAGTTTATTATTATTTCTTTGTTAGCAAATTTTTGGCGGATATTTGTTGTAATGTATGGAGTTAGAAAATTGACATTTAAAGAATTTTTTTAAAAGAATTATACGAACAAAAAATAAAAATTTTATTTCAATGAGATTTTAGAATATTTTATTCGTCAATGATGTGTAAAATATATCGTTTATTTTGTTTAGCAGCACCACAATTTAAAATCGTTCTAATTGCATCTGCTGTTCTTCCGCTTTTTCCGATGATTTTTCCAACATCTTCTTTAGCAACTTTTAATTCTATAACATTTGTTTGTGCACCATTGATTTCATTAATTTCAACTTTATCCGCATTGTCAACAAGAGACTTCGCAACATATTCAATTAATTCTCGCATAGAAGACGCAGAGGAGATGGACATAGCGGGAGACTCCTTCTTTTCACAAAACAGTAGAATGATGAGTATTCGGTTCTAACATCGGTAAAGAACCTGCCAAACTTTAGTAACCAATGTAAATGAATATTTCAACATACTCTAGGTAACCTCAAGTTCTATGCCAAGTAAACGATACCAAGTCAGTAAAATAGTACCGGGAGAGATTCATTGTCTGGTGGTCAATTTGAATTAAAAAATGGCAATCTTTTTGTTTTAGCTGAAGCCGCTGGCGGAGTCTATAACGGTGCTCAATTGCGTATGATTTGTGATGTTGCTGATGATGTTTCTGTTTTTTTGAAGGTGACAGAAGATCAAAGAATTGGCTTTATGGTTCCTAAAGACAAACTTCTCGATTTGCATAGTAAACTCTCTAAATCAGGTATTTTATTAAAACATTATCGAAACCATTCCATTTTATCTCCAAAAGCTTGTTTGGGGGAACTTTGTAATAAATGCCAGCAAGATGCTTTGGGAGATGCCATAGAAATTTCACCTATTTTGAACGAAAAATTTAAAGAATCTTTTACTGCTTTAAATATAGGAATGAATGGGTGTGCAACGGCTTGTGTAGCGTCCGCTACAGACGACATTCATGTTATAGGTGAAGAATCTGGGTACAAAGTTCTAATTGGAGGAAAATCTTCTGGTGAGCCAAAGCTTGCTGAGTTTTTAGTTGATTCTATTAAAAGAGAACAAATTGGTGAAACAATTTGTTCTATATTAGAGACTTTCTCACAAAATAAACAGGAAAATGAAGGTTTAGCAGAGGTTGTCGCACGAATAGGGTTATCGCCATTTAAACAAAGTTTAAAGTCTGTAGGAGTTTCTGGGGAAACTAGTGAAGCTAATCATTTACAAAGTGGGAGTGATGAAGAAGATATAGCAGCTACTCCTTTAAACGAATCTGCCCTAGAAGAAAAAATCCCAGCAGAGGAGAGTGCAGCCCCAGCAGAGGAGAGTGCAGCCCCAGCAGAGGAGAGTGCAGCCCCAGCAGAGGAGAGTGCAGCCCCAGCAGAGGAGAGTGCAGCCCCAGCAGAGGAGAGTGCAGCCCCAGCAGAGGAAGAAATTCAAGTAGAAACTACTGAAAGTGCTCAACCTAGTACTATTGAAGCTAGTACAGAAGAAACTATTGATTTTGCTGCAGATGCATCAAATGAGCCAGCAAACTCAGCTTCATCAACAGAAAAAGCCGAAGAAGCTCCTCTAGAAATAGAAGAAGAAAAATCAGCTTCAAATCAAACTGAAACATCAGAGTCAGCAGAATCAACTACTGTTTCTGAGACAACAACAGAAAATGCAGAAAATACTGAAGAATTGGCATTAGAAGTCGATGAGTCTGCAGAAGCAATGCCAAAGGCGGAGGATGGAGCTTTAGATAGCTCTTCTGAAGCTCCTGCACTAGAAGTTGCAGGAAATGAAGCTGATTCCACGTCAGCTGAAGTCGCTGCTGATGGTGAAGCTAATAATGCGGAAGCTATGGAAGAGCCTCCATTAGAGATAGCTGGTGCAGAAGAAACTGTTCCAGCTAGTGTGGAAGAACCGGCTGCAGAAGAACCTCTTGTGCAAGAAGTGCAATTAGATGAGGAGCAAACTTCTGTAGGGGAGGAAACCATGAAAGAAGAAACTCCTGAAGAAAACAAAGAAGTAACGGAAGAGTCCGCAGCTCCAGTGGAAGAAAACGCAACTCCAGCTGAAGATTCTACACCTCCAGCTGAAGGTGCTGAAGGAAATCCTTCTGTGGAAATGAAAGATTTAGATATTGTAGATGATACTGCCGAAACATCTGCAGAAGCTCCAGCGGCAAGTGATGAAGAGATTAAAACGGCATCGCCAGAAGATCTTTCTGGAGGAGACGCTCCGCAGCCAATTGATCATGGTTTAGGAGAAGATAATTCTGTTAGTAATGTTGGTGAATCAAGCACCCCTGCAGCAGATATATCAGAAGAAGCAGCTCCAATTGGTTTAGATGATGATGTGACACCAGCAAATGTTCCAACAGGAACTAATAAAACTTCAATTCAAGTAAGAGGAAAGTATTTCATGGTCATTTTATCTGATGGCTCTGACTTTAGAATTCCTTTCAAAACAATACAGGTCGGTAAAATATTAGAAATGCAAATAGAAGATGAAATTTTTATAGTTGAGAATGTTGATGGTAAACTTCAAGTTAAATACGGTGATTTTGAGATGCACGTTCCTTTATCTCATGGATCTGTTGAGGAAACGACGGAGGGGGCTGCTTAGTTTTTGCTAGTTTTTCAGCTATTTCATGAATTTGAATCATTAAATAGGAGTTTTCTTCCGTCCATATTAATTTCTTAGGAAAATGTTTATTATACCATTTAATTTTTACAGCCGTTTTTTTTGCATAAACTTCATCATTCATTAATCCAAAATGTTCCCAATAAAATTCTCTCTTTCCTAAATATATGGTAAAGTCTGGATAATATGTTTTTCCATCAGCTGTTAATGGTTTTTCGTAGGAAAAAAGAATATTTTTTTCTCGCAGTTTTTCAGCTATAAAAACTTCACTTTTACTTCTTACTTTTAAACCAAATGAAGTTAAAACTTGTGGACTTCCATACGAATTAGCTTTCTTTTTGGCTTTTTGTGGAATTTTTTTGATAAATTTTACTTTTTTTGTCGGTCTTGTAATAAAAATATATGTTTTTGTAAAAGCAAATTGGAATGTATTTAAGCATAGTAAATAAAATAAAAATATTATTTTTTGAGAACTTGTATTAGTATTAATAACTAAAATTAAAAAAGAAATAATTAAAATTATGTAGTTAATTATTCTGTATTTTGTATTTACTTTGCCTAATAAAAAAGCCAAAAAAATAAAAGATACAAGAAAAAAAGATAAAAAAGTTAAAAAAGAATTTGATAATAAAATGTTAGATAAACTAGGTAACATCCTTGTTTCCTGTTTAAAAGAAAATTAATTATATTTTTTTACCAATAGAAATCCTGAAATTGAGCAAAGAATGATGGATGCAATTACATCAATAGGCCAATGGGCTAATGAATAAATTCTTGTAAATCCAACAAATGATGCTAAAGGTAAACTAATAAATGCGTATTTCCAGCCATAGCGTAAAGACAAAAATACTGCTCCAGAGAAAGCCCCTGAAGTGTGTCCGCTAGGAAAACTCATGTTACCTCCTCTTGGACGTAAATCACTTATCCCAAAGACCTGACTTAAGCCTAATTTAAAAGCCCATGTTATACCTAAAATCACTACTAACATTTTGATCATTTGGATTGCGCCAATTTTATCTTTCTTCCATAAAACTGGTACCAATACATAAACAGGTATAGCTATTTGAATTATTGAACCGATAATTTCTATCCAAACGTGAGCTGGTTCTCTATAATTCAATACTACATTTATAATTAGTACAAGAAAAAGAATAGTAAAGTAGAAAATATTAACAGTTTTAATATTTACTAATTCTTTTTCTTTTAAATGAAAGTTAATTGATTTTAATAACTTCATTCTGTTACCTTAATTGAAGAAAATTTAATACAAATTTAGCAAACTTATTTTTTTCAAAACCAAAATGTTCTGCTAAAACTTTTGCAGGAGCAGATGCTCCAAAAGATTTCATACCAAATATAGCGCCGTCTCTTCCAACAATTTCTCCCCAACTTTGAGTAGAGCCTGCTTCTACAGCTATAGTAGGAATTTCTTTTGGTATTAAGTTATTTAAAGTAACAGGATTGTCGCTTAAGAGTTGTGGTGCTATACAACTAACAACGCGTATTGATAATTTTACTTTATTTTGATTTAAAGTTTGATATGTTTCTTTTTCTAAAATATTGGCAGTTTCCAGCGCAAGAGAAACTTCGCTACCGGAAGCAATTATAATTGCTTTTGTTCCATTATTTTCAGAGAAGTCTTTAACTATATATGCACCCTTATCTAAACTTTCTTTAACCAAATAAGATTCTCTTGGTGTAGTTAAAAAACTATCTAAATCTGATAAATCTTGGCGCGTTAAAAGCAATGCCGTAGGTTTATTTTTTGTATTAACAGCTTTCTCCCAGGCTAAGTAGGTTTCAAGAGTGTCGCTTGGTCGATAAACAAGGAGATCTGGAATAGCTCTTAAAGCAGCAGCGTGTTCGATTGGTTGATGAGTTGGTCCGTCTTCACCCACTGCATAGCTATCATGAGTTAAAATAAAAACAGTAGGTATTTTCATTAGGGCAGCTAAACGGATAGAAGGGCGCATGTAATCTGAAAAAACCGCAAAAGTTGCACAAAAAGCTTGGAAACCTCCATGCAGAGAAATGCCATTACAAATAGCGGCCATTCCGTGCTCTCTGACCCCAAAGTGTATATTTCTTCCAGAAAAATCTTTACTATTTATAAATGTTGTATTTGGAAGAGTAGTTAAATTGCTGCCTGCTAGGTCAGCAGATCCTCCAACAAGTTGTGGATTTAAAGCTGCTAATTCACATAGAGCTTTGCCACTCGAAACACGTGTGGCCATATTACCTTTTGCATTACTTAAAACTTGTTTTGAAAATTCAACTTCAAGTTCTTTGTTGAAATGCTGATGCCATAGTTTAAGTTTTTCCGGCTCAGTTGTTTCCCAAAGATGTAAAGTAGTAGATAATTGTTTTTCCCATTTTTGATATTTTTTTGCCGAGAATTCAATTAAATTTTTTGCTGAATTATAACATTCTTGTGGTACAAAAAATGGTTCTACGTTTTGAACTCCTAAATGACGTTTTGCATCGACAACATCTTCCGCTGTCATTGGATTTCCATGAATTTTTGGTTTTCCTTCCCATTTTGGAGAACCTTTACCAGGGATGCCTTTACAAATTACAATCGTAGGCCCTGTTTCTCCATTAGACATTTTAGAAAACTCTAAAGCTTTTTCCATAGCTTTTGCTAGGGATTCAAAATCATTTCCATTAGCATGAAGAACATTCCATCCATAAGCTTCATATCTTTTCTGAACATTTTCACTAAATGAGATATCAATTGTTCCGTCGATAGTAATGTTATTTGCATCATAAAGCGTGATTAGGCGATTTAATTTTAAGTGTCCAGCTAAGCTACAGGCTTCAGAGCTGACACCTTCCATCAGACAACCGTCACCAGCTATGACAAACGTTCTGTGATCTATAATTTCATTATTTGTTGTGTTAAATCGTGCGGCTAGCATTCTCTCGGCAATTGCCATGCCAACTGCATGCGAAATACCTTGTCCAAGAGGACCTGTTGTGCATTCAATTCCAACTGTATGACCATTTTCGGGATGTCCAGGGGTAAGACTATCTAATTGTCTAAATTGGATTATTTCTTCCTTGGAGATGGGATAATTAGCCATATGCAAGAGCGAATATTGCAACATACTTCCATGACCCGCTGAAAGAATGAAACGATCTCTATTAATCCAATTTGGGTTTTCAGCGCTGTGTTGCATTACAGCAAAATAAAGGAGGGTGCCCATTTCAGCACCCCCCAATGGCAGACCTACATGCCCAGATTTTGCTTTTAAAACCGCATCCATTCCTAAAATTCGAACAGAAAGAGCAATGTTTTCCAAATCTTTTTTATGTTTTGCGACAAAATCTAAAAGCATAAATAGCTCTCCTCATTGGGGAAGTAACAAAAGATATAAAATCGAGGAAAAACTACATTTTCTTTGTCATTTTTACAAGTAGCTACAAAAGAAGATTAGCTTCCTTTTGTTCTATCAATAGTTCCTTTTTTAGGCAGAGCTGTAGTAATAAGATTGTAAATATCTGCTGAAACAGCATCGGAAAATGTTTTTACAGAATTTTCAATGCTTTCTTGGTATCTTAGAACATGTAAATCAGGAGTCCATTGCATATATTTGATGGTATTGCCATCAGTATCGCCGATTTCATTGAAAGTAACAGGAGTGATATTTTTAGCAGAATAACGTTTTGACCAAATAACTTTACCATCATTTAGATCAATAGCTTTTGTGTCTACAACAAGTGATATTTTTTCTTGAGCAGGTGATTTAGTTGAGTGGTTAAATGATTTAGGCAATGTAGTATTTGGATTGGATATTTCAGGATGGATGGCAGTGCATTTAAATGCTCCGCTTCCAACGGTTGTATTTGCTGGATTAAAGCAATCATCAATAGATACAATATCTTGAACTCTATCAACAACTATAATTTCAATAGCCCATCTTGCATTTTCAGCCGAGGTAATATTAAGGTCAGAGTTCAGTGCTAGTTTTTGGCGAATAGCTTGTGTTAAACGGCTAGCATTTCCTGAATAAGAAGATTTATCTATGGCAGCTGGTATATATACATTTGTAAAATCTTCAGAAATATGGTTCTTTTTGTTGCTAAATCCTACCACACATCCTGTAATAGATGCACAAAACAAAATCCCGCTTCCAATTTTAGCAATTTTAAACATATTTTTATTTTCGTTTTAAATTAGTTTTTCCCAAGTAAATTTAGAAGTTTTCCTTCTTTATGGAGCTTATTTGTATCATCAAAACCGCCAATAAATTTACCATCAATAAAAATCATTGGAACAGTTCTCCAACCATTATTTTCTGCTGAAAGTTTTGCTCTCAGATCAGGATCACTGTCTAAATTAATCTCTTGATATTCAACATTTAAGCTTTTAAAAAGATTTTTTGCTGCATTGCAATAGGGACAAACAGTAGTTGTATACATGAGAACTTTTGCCAAAATAAAACTCCTTTTGAAAAAAGGTTTTTTGTTTTAGAAAACAGAAAACCAAAAAGACTTTAATACATAATATAAAAATATGCTATCAGCTTTAGGGATTTCAATTTTTTTGAGCTTGTTTATTTTTCTTTCGGTTGTATTATCAAGACTTAATTTGCACACCATCAAGGTGTCCTTTAAATTATGTGAGGTTAGATTATGCATGTGATCTGGAAAAGGCCAGACGGTTTTCAAAATGCTCTCCCAGATGACTTCAGACGTGTTGCGTTAAGTAACGGCGCGCATTTATGGCTACATAGGCATGAGCTTGATTGGTACCCCTTTCAAGTAAGTGGTGATTGGGAAGGACAAGATCAAACCAAACGATTAAATAGATTAGTGAACATGCTTGATGCTCCCTTATCTTCTTGGAAGACTTATTTGGAACAACTTTCAGACGACGAGTTAGATGACAAAGAATCTCAGTCAAGTGTTAAAATTGTAAGCAATTTAGTGGAATGGATTCAAGATTTGGAACATTCGGCAAAAGGTCATACGTGGGAGATAGAAATTGTAAGATGTGCTTTAAAAGATATATTAGAAAAACTTAAAAATTTCACTTGATATAAGTTAAAATTTTATTTTTTTTGTTTGTTTATCATATATTTCTTTTAGCTTAGCTTCTTCCTTCATTCTTCCTTTCAAGTAGATTATGTTTTCGCCTGAATATGGATAAATATGAATTTCTTTTTTTTCATGTATATCCATGACTTCTTCAATTAAATTTTGATCAAAATGGTCTTTACTTCCTAGTAATATGATATTGCAATTTGCTAAACGCGGAAGATTATCCCTCCATAAATAAAATGAAGTATTTATAAAGTCAAAGTTATATATTTTAGGTTGATTCTGAAAATGAAAAGCCATTTGAGCAGTCCAATACCATTTTAATGAAGCAAAGATAAAATCAGAGCCTTTACAATTTAATTTATAAGGATTAAAAGGTTTTGTTTCTATATCAATCTTAACTTGTTTTTTTAAATCGTTCTGTAAACTTTGCCACGCAAGAACTTGAAAAAGATCGTCAGCATTTCCTTTGAAAAACACATAAGCCCGTAATACAAATTGATTGAATTGATCAAAACATAATACTGTTGGAATTAATATTGAAATGCTTGCAGATAATTTTAAATATATTTTCCAGCGTTTAAAATATTTATTAGTAAAAGGATGCCATTGAACAGCTAAAGCGGGTATGAGAAGAAAAAAACCTGGCATTGTCCAATGCGGTAAAGCTTGCTTTCCTAATGCGGAAGTTAAAATTATTATAAATAATATCAGAAATGGAAAAATAACTACATTATTAATTGAGGTTAAAAATTTTTTTCGTTTTAAATTTTGATAAATAAACACAAAAAATACCACAAAAAACCATGGGTAAAGATAAAAAATGGTACCTAAAATAAATTTGCTAAAAGCTTTTAAATTTAATGAAAATCCAGCAAAACCATGTTGGCTTTGAAAGTGAAAAGATGCAAATTGATGTTCAAAATTCCAAATTAGAACAGGGCTAACAACTAAAATGCTAGATAAGACAGTTAGCAACCAAAATGGAATATCAGAGATGCTTTTTTTTAATCCTCTATAAAACAAAATGGAAATAAAAAATCCTATACTGATTGGAAGGGCGTGATATTTTGAAAGTCCAGCTATTCCAATAAAAAATCCTGCAAAAAAAGCATATTTTAGCGGTAAATGCAGAAGTTGTTTCTTTTGTTGAACTTCTAAAGCAGATAGCAAAAAATAAAGAGAACCTGAAATACCAAATAACAACCCATTATCTGGTAGTAACATAAATCCCTCTAATGAAAAAACTGGGACGAGTTGGGTCATAATAATTACAGAAAAAGCAATTTCATTTGTAAAAATTTTGTTTTGTAACTTTGCGAATTTTTCTGCACTTAAAAGTAAAAATAAAGTTGATATAAAATAAAATAAAGGAAGAAAAAATCTTGCACCTAAAGAATTATCAAAAATTAAATTGCCAAGATAACTTTGCCAAGCAACAAAAGGGGGGGCGTCAACGTAACTAAGCTGTAGCACTCTCGACCATTCCCAGTAGTATACTTCATCATTGCCCATGGGAAAAAAAATTGCCCAAATTATCCGCAGTAATAGAAACAAAAATAAAATGAACCAAAAATGAGTTCTTTTTAAATCAAATGGTTTGAGAAAAAAAACAGTTGTTTTTTCAAATGAGTTCACGCAATGCCTTTCGGTTGAAACATTCTCTATTATAAATAAAAGTTGACATAATAAATAGAGAACCTTAAATGAGTTTATTATATTGAATAAGCAAAATTGTAAAATAACAAAAAAAATAAATTTGATTAAAAATTAAGCAATTTTATTTTTCAAATTTTTGAATTCCATATTTTGAAAAATAATAGTTTTTTATGGTATTTTTATCTGAGTGTTTAATTATTGATAATGTAAATATAATAGGTTCAAACAATGTTTAAGAAAAACGTGCCACTCATTATCATCGTATTGTTTTCAAATCAGATGATCTATGCCCAAAATACACCTGTGCAACAAAAAACACAAGATGCAAGTCTTGAAGGAAAAATAAAAATTCAAGGCAAAGTTCGTGCTTTAGGTTCAAGAACAGATATTGTGGATGCTATGATATTTGATGAAAGCGATCGTCAAATAACAACAAGATCAAATAATGATGGTTTTTTTACTATAATTGTTAGTAAAAACTCAAAAGGTATTGTCATTCGCGCTGAAAATTTTCAAGATTTAAAAATTAAAATAGAAGATGGAAAACTGCAAAGTGAGTCCCCTTTCTTACTTGAGCCTTCTCCCGAATATGGTGGATATGGAATTATTCGAGCAAAAAAGAAAGATGAAATATCTCAAACATCTTTTCAAGCTGATGAAATAGATCAAGCTCCTGGCACTTCGCGTGATGCTGTTAAATTATTACAAACTTTGCCTTCTGTTTTACCTGCTAGTGTAGGAAGTGCAGATATCGTTGTCCGTGGTGGGTTACCGGGTGACAATTCATATTATTATGATGACCTGTTGTTACCTTTTATATTTCATTTCGGTGGAGCTCAGACTATTATTCCAAGCAGAATGATAGAGTCTATGGATTTTTATCCAGGTGCTTTTAGTGCTAGATATACTGATACAATTGGGGGAGTGATTCAATTAAGATCTCCAGGAAGTATTCCAAAAAAATTATCGGGTGAATTTGAACTTGGGATGATTCAAAGTGGAATTTACTTAGAAGGTAATGCTTTTGGCAAAGAAAAGAGTGAATCAGAAAAAGTAGCTGCTAATACTACTCAAGTAGATAACAATACAACAAATGAAAAAGATAATGATGCAGTTGGATTTCGCATGGGTTTCAGGCGGACTTATTTAGAACTCTATAAACCTTTAATACAAAAATTAGCGAGTGATTCTAGTTTTGTTACGATACCTCAAGCAACAGATTATCAATTTGTTTTTAATGGAAATCATTCAAGCGGTACATGGCAGGCTTATCTTTTAGGAGCTGCTGATAGAGTTTCTTTATCTTCTGATATAGGTAACAGTAATACGGCTTCAGGAAAAAATAGTTTTAGTTTTTATAATTATACAGAAGTTTCAGGCGTAAAATATAATTTTAATTTAGGAAATGGCTATGGTTTGAATATTTTTGGTGAACAACGCTATTTAGTTTTTCAACAAAATATTTTTAATGATGTTATCGATGCAAAAAGCCATTTATTTGTGTTAGGTTTAGCATTAGATAAAAAAGTAAATGACCAATTTTCGTATACACTAGGCATAAGACCTAAAGTTGCAAGAAATCAGGTTGGAATTGATGTTGTTCAATACCCTAGTGGAGATCCAACTATTTATTTTGATCCTGAACTAGCGCCAAGAAATAAAACAACTGTTACTGACAATTACTTTTATGGTGATACGTTTTTGGATTTTACATATTCACCAATTAAGCCTTTAAAATTTAATCCTGGAGTAAATGTTTTAAAAGGACCTTCGGCAAATCAATTAGCAATTGATCCAAGAATTGGAGTTCGCTATGAGTTTATGGAAGGGCAAACATTAAAAGCAGCTTGGGGATATTACAGCCAATTACCCGCTATACAATATTTAATCTCTGGGTATGGTAATCCAAATTTAGATTTAGAAAGAAATATTCAGTATGTAGTCGGTCATGAATCTAAATTTTGGGACAATTATTCAACAGATCTTCAATTTTGGTACAAAACAAGTAATAATTTAACAGGTCCAGCAGTAAATAATTCAAATAATAAATTTGAAAACTCAATTCAATCTAGAGCAAAAGGAGTAGAGTTTTTTCTAAAGAAAAAACCATCTGACTTCTGGTTTGGCTGGATTAGTTATGGTTGGAGTATGGCAGAAGTAAGAGATCCTGGAACAGGTGCATGGCGTTACTCAGATTATGATAGAACACATTCCTTTAATTTGGTTTATGGACAAAAAATTACAAGTCGTTGGAATGCTGGATTTAGAATACAATATATGACAGGTAATCCTTATTCTACGGTACAAGGCGGTACATTTAATCAAAATACTGGTGTATATGCTGCAGCTCCAGATGGAAATACTTATCTTATTAATAAAAATGATGGGCGTTCGCCTTACTTTATGGAAGTAGATTTCAGAACAGAATATGACTTTTTATTTACTGATTGGACATTAACATCTTATTTAAATATTTTAAATTTATTTAATAGAAGTAACGTAGCTTACACTACTTTTAATCGAGACTATTCAAATACTGTAAGTGTAACTGGTTTACCCATACTTCCTTCTATAGGTGTTATTGCAAAATTTTAATATAAGGATTTTCTATGTTATTTTATCGAAACATATTTGCCACAGTTACTTTATTGTTTGTTTATCTCATGACAAATAGTTGCAGTCCAACAGATAATAACTACTATGTCATAAATAAAGTTAGAGTTGTTGCAGCAGTTTTTCAAAATTCGGCATTGGTATCAGGAAATTCTTTTTCAGGAACATCCACGCAACAGTTTCCTGTGCGTTTAACATCATCAACTAATTCTTGTACAAATACACATTTTTATTTAGTAACAATTTCTCCAACTTCAGAAATTCCTACGTTAACAATAAATAGTATAACTGCATATGCTATAGGAAATAATTATTTAAGTAATGGTGGTGGTGCAAGGGGTGTTTCTGCAGGTACAACGGGCACATTAGTATCCTCGAGTACTTTTTTTAGCTCATCAACAACAACAACGGTACAGACAACTCCTTTTAGATTAACTGTATTTGATTATACTGTGAATTGTACAAACCTTAACACAACAAATTTAAATACCTATATGTCGAATGTTAAAGATATTCCAGGATTTCAAATTTCTTATACAGCTAATTCTGGGGTTTCTAGTGATAATGGATTTTATTCATTTTATTTTTTACCAGAACCCACTGATTCTTGGTGGACTTCAACAACATTTCCGGCAAATGCTAGTTCTAGTAAAGTGACACAAATTAAAAATGGTCTAGCAGTTACAAATAATCCTTTATTAATCAATAGTATTTCACCTTCAAGTAATTCAAGTGTATCAGGGAGTAGTGTGAGTATTAATATAAATTTAAATTCTCCATCAGTGCCTTCTCCAAGGGATCCTAACAATTCCTTATACACACCAAGTTCAAGGGTGCAGTGGTATGTCTCTACTGGTTCTATAAATTTAGACACATCTTCTTCAACTACCTGGAATCCTGGTGTAGGTTCAGGTAATACAGTCGGTGGGTTGGTCGTAGTCAGAGACTTGCTTGGTGGAGTAGACTTAAAAATTCTAGGTCCATTTACAACTCAATAATCTCTTCAGAAGTTTCTGAAGAATAAAGTAAAATTTAGAGGGATATATGATTCGGAATACTTTCTTTTCTTCAGAGCAGTTTAAACATAAGCTTGATGTTGTCTCAATAGAAAATGCATTAATAGATTTATTGGTGCGTGCAAATGATTCAGATTTAAAAAACTTTGGTATGACCAAAGGAATTATGCAGTTGGTTGATGAAGAGACGCAAAAAAAAGTATTGCAAAATTTGGGAAATGTGCGTCCTGAAGTTGAGCTTGGAGGTAGTGCATCTAATGCTGTGAGGGGTTTAGCCGTATTAGGTGCAAAAACAAGTTATAGCAGCTGTGTTGGTGAAGATGCTTATGGTAAAGCGTTTGCAAGTCGGTTAGCAGAATTGGGTATAAATAATCGACTTTCTGTGCAGGGGCAAACTCATACAGGTACATGTCTCGTAGTTGTTACACCCGATGGTGAAAGAACATTAAATACTTATCTTGGAGCATGTAGAAAATATATGCCAAGCGATTTACCTTTTGATGATATTGCAAACTCTAAAATTCTTTTCACAACTGGCTATATGCTTGATACCCAAAATCAAATCGATGCCCTACATGCGGCAATTGATTTTGCTCTTTTGAATGATGTCAAAGTAGCATTCGATGTTGCCGATCCATTTGTTATAAAAAGACACGGTAAAAAGACTATTTTTTCTCTTCTAGAAAAAACTCATCTTGTTTTTTTAAATGCTGAAGAAGCAAAAATGCTGCTTGAAATGGAACCTAAATCTGCAGCTTTGGAACTAGCTAAAACTGTTCAGTTATGTGTGGTTAAAGACGGAGAAAATGGTGCATATATTGCCCATGACGAAAATGTAATTTTTATTCCTGCAAAAAAAGTAGAAGTTGCCGATACAACAGGTGCGGGGGATATGTTTGCAGGCGGCTTTATGTATGGCCTTTGCAATGGCCTAACCATTGAACAATCTGGGCAAATTGCAACTCTTTTAGCGTCTGATACGGTTTCATACATGGGGGTTCGTCTTTCATCTAATATCCGAGCACAAGTAGAAGCTATTATTAGATAAATAGCTCTACACTTCTGGAATAAGGGAGTGGTGTGAAGAGACTTAGTCAGGGCATAAAATTTAAAGATTATAAATTTTTATCTGTTGTGTATGCCCTAATTCTGTTTATCGCAGTTTTTAGTTCTGAAACTCTTTATTCTCAGGAAACAAAAGATTTTTTTACAAAAGAGTCGAAAGAACTTTTTCAAAAACAATCTCAAACTAAAAGTGAAGTATCTTCAAATTTAGTTTTAAATCATATCCCTTCTGCATTTGTTAGTTTGGGTGCTTATCTTCCAATTCACGCCATTGTCGTTGAAAAAAATTTGCATAAATTAAGCGTATTTAAAATGTTGTTAAATGGTAATTATACTTTAGTAAAAACTTATCTTGCAATAACAGGAAAAGAGCAAGGCGATAAAAAATTTAGAGGAGACAATCGAACTCCTGAAGGTATATATTTTATTGTCGGACAAAAAGATGGAGCTGACTTAATTCAGAAATGGGGGCCTTCTGCAAGGAAATATGGTCCTAAAGCTTTTGTGCTTGACTATCCTAATATCTTTGACAAGAGACAAAGAAAAACCGGTTCTGGCATTTGGATTCATGGGGTTGATAAAGATGACCGGATGCAGCGACCTTTTGATACAGAAGGTTGTGTGGCCTTAAGAAATGAAGATGTTCTTGATATTTCACAATATATTTCTGAATATCAAACTCCTGTTGTGATTGTAGATAAAATGTCTGTAGTTCCACATGAAGATCTCTTAAAAGAAAGAGCCAGAGTTTCTGAAATGATTGAATCTTGGCGGACAAGTTGGGAAAGCTCAGATTTCGAAACATATTTAAGTTTTTATTCTCCTCAATTTCAATCATTAGGAAAAAATAAAGAAGGTTGGTACGAGTATAAAGAAAAGCTGGCAAAATTACGGGCTGGGGAAATTAAAGTTGAAATTAGTCAACCAAAGATTTTAGCTTTTAGAAATCAGCTATTAGTTGAATTTACGCAAAGATATTCTTCTCCGGATAAAAAAGATTTTGGAAGAAAATATTTGTATCTTAGAAAAGAAGGAAATATCTATAAAATTATTGCAGAAAAATGGTATGCAATCCCCAAGGGAAAGTCAGAATTAGCAGTTACAAGTGAGAGTTCTCCAAAAAAAAGAAGTGACTAAAATTTAATATTTATAATTCCTCTAACAAATTCGAGCATTTCTTTGCTTCTAGACATAATAGCTTGTGAATCAGAATAATATGCATATAATCAGCCTCTGGATTTTTAGTGAGTCTTGCTAACAGTACATAATTTTTGTTAAATTAATTATTGCTTACCCATAAAGACAAGCTTTGCTTAAATTTATCGCTTGTGGTTAGTATTCAACCAAAAAAGGAAGTGTTGCACATGACTATATCTTCAAATTCTTTACCAAAGCGTAGAAAAGTATTTCTTTATGCGGCATCAGTAGTCGCTCCAGGCGCTTCAAATTTGGAAGAATTTCTTGCAATTGTTGAAAAAGGAGAATCAGCTTTAACTCCAAAGCAATCCTTATCAAATGTTTTTTTAGCAGGAATCCCTAAGTTTGATTTTTCTATCTATAAAGATTGGTTAGAAGAAAGGCATGGACCCAAAAGATTTACTTTATTAAATGAAAAAAATGGTGATTTAGTTAAATATGCTGTTGGAAGTTTAATAGATGCCTTAAAATCAAGACCAGGATTAGAAAAAGCCTTACACTCTTTAGATCCGCGTATAACTATACAATATGCTAATGGTTTAGCTGACTTGCCTGTTATGTTTAAGTCGGCTCGTGAGTCAGACGCAGGTTTTTTTCAATGGAATGCATTTTGGGCAGATCCTGTGAGAAATCAAGAATGTTCCGACCATTTAAATAAAATAAAAGTGAATCCAGACGCGCCTCCTCAACCAGATCTCTTTCCTGTAGATTCTCTGCAGCGTTTTGAAGCTCTAAAAAAATGGAATGATTTTTGGGTTCAAAAATCCAGCTATTATCAGACATTTTTAACTGAATTAAAAGAAATTGAAGCCCAACCAGTGGTAGGAATTGATATCGATGCTGCCAAATTAGCATTAATTAGAACAAAATCAAAACAAAGAAAAAATCTACTTGATAAATATAACTGTCCTATTCCTCCATGGGAAAGCACTTCTCCAAATCTATTATGGAATGTTCCAAATGTTGCTGCTGCACAGGCTTCAATGTTGCTTAATTTACATGGAACAGCAACTGGCTTTTCAGGGGCATGTGCATCCTTTGGCTCTATGATTGACCAAGCATTGTTAGAAATCCAAAGTGGCAGAACAGATGCAGCGATAGTAGGAGCCACCGATGCAAATCCGTCGAATGAGCTTATTTCCGCTTTTTATAATGGTCGTTTGGCTGTGTTAGGTGATTCACATGGAGTTCCATTTTGCGATTTACGCGGAACCCATATTTCAGGTGGATCGTGCACTTGGATTATAGCGGCTGAAGATGCAATGCAAAAATTTGATATCCAGCCTTTGCCAATAGAAATACTTGGAGCAGGTGTGAGCAGTGATGCTGAGCATATCATTACTCCTTCAAAAGAAGGGCCTAAATTAGCAATAAAAAGAGCTTTTGCTGCTGCTGGAATTCAGCCGGCACAAGTGGCTCTCTGGGATATGCATGCTACAGGAACACCTGGTGATTGGAATGAATTAAATTTAATAGATGAATTTGCTCCAAGAACAGCATATATTTCAGCAAGAAAAGGTATTTTTGGGCATGGTATGTCAGTAGGTGGGGGTTGGGAACTTACAGCGCAATTGTTAGGAACCAAGAAAACAAATCAACAAACATATAAATTACTACCATCTGGAATAGATCCAAATAAAATTAATCCAAAAATTTCTTCATTAAATCGAAATTTATTATTGGATAAAGTTGTTGAGATCAAAGCACAAGAAGAAGGCCTTATTTGTGTTAAATTAAGTATGGGTCTTGGTGGTACTACAAGTTGTGTAGTTGCACGAGTGAAATAAAACCCGTTACTTTATAGATGAATAAATTTTTTTAAAGACCTTTTTCTAGTCCGCCCTTTTTATTTATTAATTTGAAATATGCTATGAAGCATCTATAGGAAGAGTTATAAAAAAAGTAGTTAAATTTTCATTACTTTCAAAATTTATAGTTCCTTTATGCTGCTCAACAATTCTTTTTGAAATGCTTAAGCCAAGTCCAGTTCCATGCCCAACTGGTTTTGTTGTAAAAAATGGTTCAAAAATTCTATCTTTTATTTCTTCTGGAATTTGTTCACCTGTATTTGAAATTTGAATGATAATGTTTTCTTTTTCTTCGTATAATTTGAGCTCTATTTTTCTGGAGGAATTCTTCTTGCTTAATATAATACTATCTATTGAATTGAGTAAGATATTTAAAATAACTTGGGATAATTCAGTTGGGTAACAAAAAATTTCATCATTTTTTATTTGATTTATCTGAAGGTTGGTTTCTATTTCATAGGCTTTAAATTTGTCTGTTAAGGTGCTAAATACGGATTGGATAATGTCTGAGACTTTTGATTTTGTTTGAGGGAGTATAGCATTATTTTTAGCTAAAGATCTCATCATTTTTATTAATTTTGAAATTCTATCAACCATAAATTCTATTTTTTCAATTGATTTTATAAGTAATTCATTTTCTTCCTTTTCATCTTGACGCAGATTTTTCTTTAAAATTTGTGAATTCCCCAATATAATTGTTAACGGGTTGTTTATTTCATGTGCAATTTGTCCAGCCATTTCACCTAAATATGAAAGTCTATTTGAATGAAAAAGTGCTTGCTGATGATCAACAAGTCTTTTTTCAGATAATTTCCAATTTGTAACATCTTTTGAAATAATTAAGAGAACATCTTCTCCATAAGGCATTTTTATTGGAACTCTAATATTTTCAAACCACGCAGCATTTCCTAAAGGATCGGTAGTTAATTCTATCTCAGATACTTTTTCATCATCTTTACTCACGAGTTTTTCTGTTCCTGGTAACCATAATTCTTTTTCTTGTAATAAATGATTTAATGTTTCTATATTTTTTCCTTCTTTTATTCCAGCAAAATCATAAATTGCTTTATTTGCAAATAAATACAGACCTACACGATTAACTATTGCTATAAGATTAGGGTCATTATCAAAAATTATTTTCATAAGACCAGTATGTAACAAAAAATCTTCGGAAGAATATTGGGACAATTCTTCACAGCAAAATGCAAAAAGATTTTGCTCTTGCAAGAAAAAAATTTTCCAACGTGAACGCGAAAGCATTTCAGGAAAACAAGAAAACTCTATTTGGAAAGATTCATTACTTTGAGAACCATTTTTTAAGTCTTCTAATAAAATTTTTAATTTTTCTAATTCAGAAGCTATTAAAAGAGAAAATAGATTTTTATCTGTTGCTAATGAATGTTTATTTGCTACTTTATTTGCAGCTAAAATATTTCCAACAGAATCTACAAGAAGCAGCGCCTCTTTTGCTAGATTAAAGAAGAATTTGAAATCCATACTTTTATTTCCTAAGAAAAAGCAGGAGATTTAAATCTTTTGAGAAATCTAAAAAAAGAAGCCTAGTTTTGAAATGTTAAGATAAATCCCAAGTTAAATTGGAATCATCATTTTCAGGTATCCAAGTTCCTTTTGGACCGACAATTGAAATAATTGGCGGGTTTTCTCTTAACAACAACGATAACACATCGCTTACCATTTCAGGAGTAACAGCATTGACACGATCAGAGAACTTTAAAAAATTATCGAAATCTAGTCCATACACATCGCTCATCGCAAGTTGAGAGGCTTGGTAGTTGTGATGTTGTGATTCAATACTTTGTGAGCCTAAAACAGAACTCTGGGCGCGCTTTAATTCATCCTTTGAAGGCGGGATTTTAGCTAGCATTTCAATATGATATTTCATCCCTTCAATAGCCTCTTTTGCTTTATGTGAGGCTGTGGCTATATAAGTCGTAAACACACCTGCAAAGATATTTGGAGATTGCGATGCGCTGACGCTATAAGCTAAAGACTTATTGTCTCTTAAGTCCAAAAATAGTCTTCCCCCTTGTCCAGCAAGTATATTTGCCCCTAATTCAAGTGCTGTTCTTCTAGGATCATTTATAGGAAACGATCTAAAAGAAAGGGTAATATGTGCTTGTTCCCTTTTAATTTCATCAAAAGCAACTCTTTTACTTTTGTTAGTAGGGAATTTAGGTGGAGAAGGTAAGATTAATTCTTTTGCTTCGTAATCAGAATCAAAAAAAGATTTAAATTCTGATTCTATTAAGTTTACAAAAGATCTTAAATCAAAATCACCAGCCACAGAGAAAACAAACTCTTTAGCGTGAAAAAGTTGTGACCAGAAAATTTGAGCATCTTCTCTTGTTACGTTTGGAAGAGATTCTTCTGTGCCAATACCACTTTTTGCATATGGATGATCAGGAAATAACATGGGTTGAGATAATTTAGATATTCTTGCAACGGGGCTATCTTTTTGAGCTATGATCACTTCTAATGTTTCTTTATGAGTTCTTTGCCATTCGTTAACTGAAAATTCAGGTCTAAAAAAGCAATCAAGTAACATTTGAGCAGTGCGTAAACTATTCTCACTAATGGAATCAAAACGCATTCCAAATAAATCTCTAGATGAAAAAGCGCTAATACTTGACGCATTATCTTCTAATTCTTCAATAAATTTTCTATAACTTTGCCGCAAAGTGCCCCTAGTTAACATGCTTGCCATAAGGCCACTTACACCATTTTTATCTTGTGGCTCATGGATAAGTCCGCCTTTTAAAAGTAACATACCACTAACTACAGGTAACCTTTTTGAATTTCTGTAATTAATTTTTAATGTTTTATCTCCAGGTAATGGAATTATTATTTGCTTAACATCAGGATTAATTTCTGAAGTTTTTCTAAAATAATGATTTAACCAACTAGCCTTATTAAAACTTGGACTATTAGATTTTTGCAAACTTGTTTCAAGTGGTTCTTCGTTTAAGTGGATGACTTTAGCAGCGTGAAGAATTGTATTAGTAAGTTCTGAAGATGTCATATTTGGCAATATTTCTTGTCCTAAAGCTGCTGAAACACAGAACTTTCCTAATTCTAGTTGATTCATTACATTTTGAGCTATTTTTTGAATTTGAATTGGAGTTACTTTTGAAACTGCATGCATATATTTAGATTCAAATTCCATTTTTTGTGCTGTTTGTAAACTTAAACCCGCACAGCGAGAAATACCATCCATACTTTCGCGAGAATAAATTCTTTGTGCTTTTAAAGTATTTAAAACTCTAATTAATTCTTCTTGTGTGGGTGGGACTTCGGCAAGGCGTCGGATTTCTTCAACTATCACTTTTAGAGCTTGGAGAGTATTGTTTGCCATTCCAAAAAAACCAATTCCAAGCATTCCAACTGGATATTTTGGTGTATAACAAGAGCAATCAATACTTGTTACAATCTGCATTTCATCACGCAAAATTCTAGATAAGCGCGAAGTGTCAGCTTCTCCAAGAATAGAAGCAAAAACATCCCATGCAGGCATGTCGTGACTTTCTAAAGTGGGTGCAAGCGTTGCTAATTGTACACGTGCTTCTTGCCATGCGCCACGTTCAATGATTGCTGTTGGTTGATTTTGAAGTGAATTGCTGAGCTTTGGAAGTTCAGGACGAAATCTTTTTGGCACTGATTGTGGTTGAAAATCTTTAGTTAGTTCTAGAAGATGATTCCACATTTCATCACTATCAAAATCTCCTGAAGCAATAAAAATCATATTATTTGGGATGTACCATTTTTTATAAAAAGAATAGACTTGTTCTCTAGAAAACTTCTCAACAATTGGCTGATAACCTATTACAGGTTTTGCCATTCTTGTTCCATTGTAAAAAATAGAAAACATATTATGCGATAAAACGGCGTTGGGATTATCACGACTTCTTTTAATTTCTTCTAAAATAACTTCTAATTCTTTTTTTAATTCTTCTTCATCAATAAGGCTATTTTGGACAACATCCAGTAAAAGTTCAGCGCCTTTTAATGCAAAAGATGCTGGTGCAGTTAAATGATAATTTGTGTGATCAAAAGTGGTATAAGCATTGATATCTCCACCTTCAAATTCAACTGTTGAAGCTATTTGACCTGTTTTTGGAAATTTCTTTGTTCCTTTAAACAGCATATGTTCAAGAACGTGGGCGAGTCCGCCTTCTTGTGTATCAATATCATCTTCATCAATGGAACCAGCTTTCACCAAAATTTGAACTGAAATAATTGGCGCAAAATTCGAAGGATGTAAATAAACTTCCATTCCATTAGGTAAATATTTATGGATAATATTATTACTATTTTTGTACATTCATGACTCTTTCATAGTTTTTAAAAATTCAATTGCAAGTCTAATTCTTCTTTGTACAATATCTTTGCCTAATACTTCAATACATTCAAATAATGGCGGTGTTTCTTTACTTCCTGTTACAGCAACTCTAACAGGCATAAAAACATCTTTAGGCTTAAGCTCTTTTTCTGTTAAATATTGATTAAATATATTATGTATTTCTTGATGATTCCAATTTTCACAAACATCTAGTTTTAAAACTAAATCATTAAGGTAAGTAGAAACTTCAGTAGGTGTTCTACCTTTAGGAAGTAATGGTGCATTTGTATAGTTCAAATCTCCTTGAAAAAAGAAAGAAGTGTGATCAATAAAATCTTCAAATTTTTCCACTCTTTCCTTAATTAGTGGAATTATTTTTAGTAAATATTCTTCATTAAATACAATTTCCTTTAAATGTGCTAACCATTTATCGTTACTTTCTTGTTTTAAATATTGCCCATTAAGCCATGATAATTTCTTTAAATCAAATACAGGTCCACCTAAGGTCATTCGATCCCATGTAAATCCTTCAATCATTTCTTGAGTTGTAAATTTTTCAACATTATCACCAAAATTCCATCCCATGAGAGCTAAAAAGTTTCTCAATGTTTCAGGCAAAATTCCTTTTCGGCGATAGTAGTTAATTGAGGTAGGATTTTTTCTTTTAGAAATTTTTGATTTATCTGCATTACGTAACAAAGGTAAATGACAAAACTCTGGTTTATCCCAGCCAAACATTTCATATAACATAACATGTTTTGGAGTAGAAGAAATCCATTCTTCTCCTCGAATAACATGGGTAATTTTCATAAGATGATCATCAACTACTACGGCTAAATGATAAGTAGGAAATCCATCTGTTTTAAGTAAAACTTGGTCGTCTACGCCATCATTTTCAAATTCTATCATACCGCGTAAAGTATCTTTAAAAGCAGTTTTACCCGTGGTTGGCATTTTCATTCTAATGACAAAAGGAATACCTTCGGCTAATTTTTTTTCTACATCGGCCTGTGGGAGATCTCTACATAATCTGTCATAACCTGGGGGAAGTTTTTGTGCTTGTTGTGTTTTTCTTAAAATATCTAAGCGCTGAGTTGTGCAAAAACACCTGTAAGCATGTCCTTTTTGAATTAAACTTTCAGCATATTCACGATAAATATCTCTGCGTTCACTTTGTTTATAAGGCGCATAAGGCCCTCCAACATCAGGCCCTTCATCCCATTGGATTCCTACCCATTTTAATGCATCAAGAATCATTGCTTCACTGTCAGAACGATATCTTTTTTGGTCAGTATCTTCAATTCTGATTATAAATTTTCCATTGTGTTTCTTTGTAAAAACATAATTAAATAAAGCAATATATGCCGTGCCGATATGCGGATCTCCAGTAGGGCTGGGTGCAATACGAACTCTGACTTCTTTGTTCATCGATGACATGAAAAGGACTCCTAGTATTATTGGGTACAATTCCCTTATGCACTAGGCTTTACCTCATATTGCATTCTTTTGGCAATGATAGATATTACTGAATGAGTTGCAAATTAAAGATTGAAACGTATACTCCCCCACAAGAAGTTTTATTAAACTTCTTGTGCTAGGGAAATATTAAACAGCTTTATTTTTTCTATTGGATACTTGAAATATTGACAAATGATGAAGAACAAAAAATGCGTGGATTCCATTTTATTATTTTCACACAAGACGTTTTGAAGAAGGATCTGTGGCATAAGGATGAAATTGTATATGCTACAACGCCTTTAAAAGCTGCAGAACTTTATGTATCACTTCATTTTCAAATTCAGGATCATATTCATTCTATGCAAGAAATCAATTTAGGAGAATATGATGTTTTTATTAGAGGGATTGATAATTTTGAGACTAAAATTCGGGTCAAGTCTTGTAGAGAACTTGACCTTGAAATTCCAGCTTATCTCAGGTTCCAAGATTAGGGTGCTGTAGCAATTAAAGTCTTGGGCTTACCGCTACTATCTTGTACGATAACTGAAGCATTAGAATAATATCCCACTTGAATATCTTCGGTAACAACTCTGTAACTTGGCGCATTTGATGCATTTAAAACCGTTTCAATTGGAAAAGCCCAAAAGTGATGGCCTTGATACGGTTTTTGATAGTTAACAGCGGTGTTTCCTGAAAGATAAACGATGTAATTTACTCTTACCTTCATGGTTCCTCTAGTTGCTATCAGATCAGCAGTAACTTCTTCGCCGGGATTTAGATTTACAGATAACCCTGAACTAGAACCAACTGTTGTTGTTTGACTAGAAGAACCACCTTTTCCCCAGGTTTCAGAAAGGCTAAATCCAGTAGAATATTGAACTGATTCTTTTGCTAATTCTACACTAACTTCTGTTGTACTAGTAAATGAAAAGTTTGAAGCTGCAGTAGTAGAAGATGACCAATTGCTCTCTATTGTATTTGCTACACTTTCAGAAATATTTGCAGAAAAAGTTGCAGGTTTTGAAGAACTATTTTTAAAGTAACGAGATGCAATAATAACAGGTTGTGACTGGATGTCAGTAATTTTTATATCTCTAACTTGCATATTAACTTGGACTTGTTGCCAGTTGTAACGGGAGTATAAATCAGACCAAGATTTATTTGGCCAACTATCACTACTTTTTACAAAAACATCTGTAGGCTGTTTTCCAAAAAATTTTGCAACAGCATTTTTTAATTGAATATCGTTAATTTGAAAAGTTTGTCTTTCAGCATCAGTTATAACGTGAAATTCATTTCCTGTTGCTGAAACACTAGAAGAAGCAAGGTTTAGGCCAGCAATGGCTGAAATTAAGATAGTCATAGAATTTCCTTTTTTTGGGAAGAAAGACTTACATTGTCAAAAGAAGATCTTTCATTTATATTTAATTTTAAGCTAAAAATTCTTACAAAATGATGAACTTTATATGAATTTTACATATTTTATCTTGTTTTAATTCAGAAGATTTTGTATTTAGAATGTTTTTTATAAATTTTAGACTCTTGCCTTTAATTTAAATATTCTATAAAATATAATTAAATTTTATAGAGAGCTTAAAATGAAATATTTCTTCAGATTATTATGCTTAATTTATTGCCTATATTTTTTTCAAGTTAAAGCAGTTCAAATAATTCAGCTTGGAGTTGAAGATGTTAATTTTTTTCCAATATATGGTACTTATGATGGAAATGATAATAAACTGTTAGAATATGATGGGTATTCTGCAGACATTTTTCGCTTGTATAATAAATCCCAAAATAAATACGAAATTAAATTCAATCCTGTCCAAATAAAACGCTTGTTTTTAGAATTTCTTGATCCTAAAAGTATTTTAGATGCAAAATATCCAGATGATCCCAAATGGGCTGTTGATTTAAAAAAAAGTAAAGGTTTAAAAATATACTATAGTTTGCCAGTTATTAATTATACTGATGGAGCTTTTGTATTAAAAGAAAATCAAAATGCGGATATTTCAAAAATTAAAACGTTAGGAATGATCCTTGGTTTTTCCCCAATAGGTTATGAAGAATACATAAACAGTGGTAAAATAAAATTAGAACAAACAATTAATGTTAAAATTTTATTTGATTGGTTAATTAATAAGAAAGTAGATGCTATTTATATTAGTAAAAGCATAGGTGAGTGTAAATTAAATATTTTAAAACATTCTGACAAAATAGTTTTTAATAGTAAATTACCTATTCTAAATGGTTCATATAGATTATCTAGTATAAAGTATCCAGAATTAATAAATGATTTTAACGTTTTTTTAAAAAATAAAAAAAATTTTCTTGGAAAAATGCAGAAAAATATTACTAAATTTAAATGTCATTAATTGTAAATTTAGTTAGTCTCTTCTGCTTGGTTGTCAAAGTTTTTATTAAATTTCTTTTTAGAATTAACGGCAAAATGTCTTTCTGCATAACGTGAAAGTCTAGCAAATGGAAGGCCAATTAAAAAGTAAACTAAAGCAGCTAGTAAACCTACTCCTAAGTAGTCAAAGTAAGTTGAAGCTAATTGACTATAAATTGTAGTTAATTCAATTAAGGTAATAACGGAGACTAAAGAAGAATCCTTAATTAATGCGATAAAATCATTGGTTACTGGAGGTATAACAACTCTTACTGCTTGTGGTATAATAATATGGCGAAGAGATTCCATTCTAGACATCCCTAATGCATACGCAGCATCTTGTTGGCTATGCGGAATGGAAGTCATTCCTGCGCGGTAATTTTCAGCTTCATTTGCAGCATAATTTAATCCTAGACCTAAAACGGCAGCGAAGAAAGGGCTTAATTTTATCCCAATATGTGGAAGGCCATAAAAGATGATATACAATTGTATCAGTAATGGTGTTCCGCGAATAATTTCAACATATGTTAGAGCTAATTTGGAAAAAAATGGTGGAGCATATAGTCTTACCAATGCAATAAAAAGACCTAAAGTAACTGCAAGGAACATTGCAAGGATTGATATTTGTAATGTCATTATCGCACCTTTACCAAGTAAAGGTAAGAAACTAATGTATTGTTTTATTTTATCTGTCCATGTTCTTTCTAGGCCAATATGTTTCAAATATTCTTGGTAGGCAATAGGTTCGGCTTTGTATTCACTTGATAAGCCCCAAGCTTCTGCAGTGGCTTTATTCCATAAATTCCAATTTTCTAATATTGCTTGCAAAGTCCCATTTTTAATCAGTTCGTCTATTGCCTTATTTACCTTTTTTCTTAATTCTTTATCTTCTTTTCGAAAGGCAACCCCATACTCCATTCTTCCAACAGGCGGGCCAACAAATTTAAGTTTTGGATTATGTTTAGCATAGTATTGCGCAATTGGTAGATCTAGGAGAACAGCATCAAGACGATCTCCAGCAGCTAAATCTGCATAGGCGTTTACTTCTTCGTCATATATTTTGATTTGTACATCGCCAACATCTTCAAGAATACGATAAGCCAGTGAAGCTGGGAGAGTAGCGACTCTTTTACCTCTGAGATCAGATAACTTATGGATTTCGTAATTTTGTTTATTTACGACTATTTGCTCTGATGTAATGTAATAAGGGTCAGAAAAACTTACTGATTGTTTTCTTTCCTCAATAATTTCTAATCCATCAATAACAACATCGTAATTTCCTGCTATCAAACCTGGGATAAGTCCATCCCATTGATTTTGAACAAATTCTGCTTTCATATCGAGTTGTTTAGCTATAGCTTCGATTATGTCAGCATCTACACCAATAATTTTATTAGGATTATTTGCATCACGAAAGACGTATGGAGCACCACTATTTGCATCACTACCCCATCGTAAAACTTTTTTATCTTCTTTTCCAAAGGAATTAGTTATAAAAATTAAACAGATTAAAGAAACAAAAAAGTAACGAATTCCGTTCATTATATAATTTTCTCCAGTCCTACTCAGTTAAAGTTTCTTAAAAAATGACGTGTTCTTTCATCAACTGGTGAGGTAAAAATTTGTTCTGGAGTTCCCATTTCAACTATTTTACCTTCTTGAATATGTACGATATGATCTGCTACATCTTTAGCAAATCTCATTTCATGCGTAACAACAATTTGAGTCATTCCTTCATCATCTAGTGTGCGCATAACTTGCAACACTTCATGCACTAGACCTGGATCTAATGCAGATGTAGGTTCATCATACAATATTGCTTTAGGTGACATAGCAAGTGCACGAGCTATTGCTGCTCTTTGCTGTTGACCACCTGAAAGCTGACAAGGATAGTGGTCTGCGTGCGAATATAAACCAACTTTAGCTAGCAGTTCTTTAGCTTTTTCCTTAGCTAGTTTTTTATCCATTTTTTTTACAACTATTGGTGCCTTTGTTATATTTTCTAAGAGAGTTAGGTGAGGAAAAAGGTTAAAACTCTGAAATACCATACCAACATTTTCTCTAATGGCGCGTGCTTTTTTATCAAAATCTTTTTGCGATTGAGTTGATGTAGAGTTTTTCTCTAATACAACTCCGTTTATGATGATTTCCCCAGAATCTAAGGTTTCTAAACCGTTTAGACAACGTAATAGTGTAGACTTCCCGCATCCAGAAGGCCCAATTAAAACAGTAAGTTCTCCTGGCGTCACTTCTAAGTTTACGTTACGTAAAACTTCTAAATTGCCATGTTTTTTTGATAAATTTTTGACAGAAATATATGCGCCTGTTGGGCTTATCATCATATAAATACTCCTATTTTTTTCCAAAAGGAGGGAAGCCATGAGAAGGGTATTCTCTTTTACCGTGGAATTGCAGGTAACATAAAATAAAAGGATTTGGAAACAAAAGATTTCAAAAATTATCGGGCAGCATCTCTATTGATAGATATCTTTGAATTCATCACTGTTGGAAGTCATAATTGCGTCATATTTTTTTAAAATTGCTAAAAATTTCGATGTAGCCATAAATTTACGAAGAGTCTTTCGAAGAAGATCAATATCAGTTTGAGTTAAATTTAATGAGCTTGCTAACCATCCCTGACTGTCATAAATTTGGAAATAATTATTGAGTTCGCTTTGAATTTTATACTTTTTTAGAAAGTAATTTGCCTTTATTTTTTGAGTTATCCAGGCATCAACTTCATTCTTCCTTAGTCTATCAATACAGCTATCTTCATCCCGACAGTAATATATCTGCCCTTCCAGTCCGAATGATTTTAAAATACTTTCGCCAGCACCGCCATTAATAGTACCTATTCGAGAAAGTCCTTTGAGGGCATTTATACTGCTTATTTCTTTTGAGGTCCTAAGATTAAAGAGACACGTGTAGTCATCAAAAAGTGGGATTATCCAGTTATAATTATTTTCTCTTTCCGGTGTTCTGAAGTAATAAAATAAAAGTAATCTATTTTCGTTATGGATATTATAATTTTTGATTCTGTCTCCCTTGAGTAAGAAATGATGCGGAATGTTACCCGCGGTTAATGCTTCATCTATAATTTCGCTGAATAAACCTTTTTTAGTATGAACAGAAGTAGAGTAAGGTGGGTTGAGATCAATATAAATTTCGAAAAATTTTGCATATGATATTTGTGATTTTATTAATAAAAAAAAGAATAAAATAAAATTAAAATGAAATAAAGAAAAAAATTTTAAACTGATTTTCATTCTAACTTCCTAGTTACTATAAGAATAGAATATTCCATTGTTTCTTAATGAAAATATTATAATAGAATAAAAGAATGATTAAAATTAAGTCAAAAAAATGGCAAAATTAATTAATACTTTTAATAACCAAAAAAAATTGCAATTGAATTCTTTTAAATTTGTCGCTATTAGAAAGATGATAGATTTTTTCCTGAAAGGTTTATTATGCATTTTTTTCTTTTGCGTTTGATTGTAGTAAATTTTGTAATATTAAGTTTTTGCTATGCTTTAGCTAGCACAGAGATAAAAAATACAAATCAAATACCTAAAATGGTTACTGTATCATTGCTCTTAGATTGGAAACCAAATACAAATCACATTGGATTTTATGTAGCAAAATCTAAAGGATTTTATAAAGAAAATGGAATTGAATTAAAAATATTAAATCCCACTCAAACAACATCAACTGCATTAGTAGGTATGAATAGGGCTGATTTCGGTGTAAGTTATGCAAATAATTTAATTTATGCTAGAAATTCAAAAATCCCTGTGAAAGCAATTGCAGGTATTGTAAGTGTTGATACTTCTTGTTTTGTATGGAGAAAATCTCTGAATGTAAAATCATTAAAACAACTTGAAGGAAAACGTTATGGTGGTTGGGGGAGTCCCGAAGAAAATGCAACATTAAATTTTATTATGCAAAAAAATGGTGCGGATTTTTCAAAGATTAAAATGCTTACAACTGGTGTTCAAGATTTTTTACCAGCGACTTTAAAAAATGTGGATTTTACATGGGAATATAAGGGTTGGAATATATTAGCTGCTCAATTAAATAAAGTAGAAGTTGAAACATATTGTCCATCAGAACATTTTGCTGAATTTAATAAACCATCACCCCTTATTATAACTAGTGATAAATTAATAAAAGATAATCCAAAATTAGTTCATTTATTTATGCAAGCTACAAAAAAAGGTTTTGAATACTCTATAAATAATCCTATAGATGCTGCAAATGAAATGCTTAATCTTCTTCCAGAACTAGATACAAAATTAGTTAAAGAATCTGTGAAATATTTAGCTCCTTTATATAAAGGGAAGAATATCAATTGGGGATATTTAGATTTCAAAAAATTTGAAGTTTATTCAAAATGGATGAAAAAAGTAGATTTAATAAAAAATATTCCTTTTCCAAATGAGTATCTATCTAACGACTTTATAAATTAATTGGCCGTGGCGAACTAATTTAAAGTTTAGCAATTGATAGTATACTTATTTTGATGTTATGGAAACATCAACAACCCAGTATCCATTTTTTAAATTGATATCACCTTCTTTTATTTGTAAGGATTGTTTAAAATATGGTGCTTCATAAAGAATTGTTTGAAACTCAGAATTTTCACCAAACAAATCAACTTTTCTGGATCGAATTTCATTTAGAGTTTCTTTATCAAGATCTCTATTTAATAAGTCTCTTGTTAAATAGCGCTCATTTACAGCAATGATTTTTGCTTTAAACCCAAGTTCTATAAATTCAGAAAGCAGAGCTTCTTTTTCTCTATTTTCTAATGGAAAATACGCATCTATTTTTTCCAATTGACATAATTCCGAGAGAACGTTTTTTTGCTCTGGCTGGTTTATGAAAGGAAAAAAACCCCCTATGAGATCATGTTTCTTTATTCTGCCTAAAGTTTTAGCAAAACTCTCCAGGTGGTTTTCTGTATCGGAATTATAGATTAATAGTGGGATATTCAACTGGTCTGACTGCGCTCTAAGTACGGCAGGAGAAAAGAAGTTAGGTTTTGTTTGATTGCTATAATCCTGCATTGCAGTGATAAGGCATAGAATATCAGTTTTTTTCGTAGCATGATAAAGAGTTAATGCAGAGTCGTGACCGCCACTCCAAAGGCAAAAGTAATTTCTTTTTTTCAATGTAATTTCCTTTAAAAGCATTCAATAGTTTAGTTCAGAAAAGATTTCCAACTTGTTAAATATACTTAATTTTGAATTTGGAGCAATTGGCCTAGAGAAATCTAGATTATTAAAATTTTGTGACGATTCTGTGTCAAAAGTCTCTTTTGATCCGTTTAACGCCACATTATAGCCAAATTCTTTTAACAACATTGAAGTACAAAATTAGATAAAAATAGAATAACCCTCAGATAGATAAATGAAGAGGGAAAAAGTGGCTCCCTTTTTTTATTTGTATTATTAGAGGTTTATCTTTATGCAGACAGTACTAAATAAAATTGCAAAAATATCTGCCCTATTCACCACACTAGCTAGCTTTCCAATGGCTTTCGCAAGTGACCTTGTAACTGGGGCGGGTTCAAGTTTTATAGCTCCTGTTCTCTACAAATGGTCTGCTAATTATAACACTGAATTTGGCACAAAGATTAATTATCAATCAACGGGCTCAGGTGCCGGAATTAAACAAATTGAAGGCAATGTTGTTGATTTTGGTGCGTCAGATATGCCTTTAAAACCTACAGAATTAGAAGCAAAAGGACTGTTTCAATTCCCAGCTATTATTGGTGGGATTGTAATGGTCACGAATATCCCAGGGGTGGGTCAAGGCCAACTTATTCTTGATGCCAAAGTAATTGCTGAGATTTATAATGGAACTATAAAATTTTGGAATGATCCTAAAATTTTAGCTTTAAATCCAAACTTAACTTTACCAAAGAAAAATATTCTGGTCGTCTATCGCTCAGATGCTTCAGGCACAACATTCAATTTCACTTACTTTTTAGATAAAGCGGGTATGGGTGCTTGGAAAGTTGGGGTAGGGACAGCAGTTTCTTGGCCCTCAGGAGTTATGGGAGTTGGTGGTAAAGGAAATGAAGGCATCACAACAATGGTAAAACGAGCACCTGGATCCATTGGTTATGTTGAATACGCTTACGCAATGCAAAATAAATTATCTTGGGCCAGAATGATCAATGCTGATGGAAAAGTAGTGCCTTCCTTAACTGTAAAAGATTTTTCAGATGAGAAAAAAGTCAGTGAAGCTTTTCGAAAAGCATTGCAATCCGCTGCAATTAACGCAAATTGGGAAACAGCACCAGGGATGAATGTAATCCTTGCAAATCAGAAAGGTGCTGAGACTTGGCCTTTGACTGCCTCTACATTTATTCTAATTAAAAAAGAACAAAAGAATTCGAAAATTGGGACAGAAGTCTTGAAGTTTTTTGATTTTGCTTTTAAAAGGGGATCGGAGTCCGCACAAGCTTTAGATTATATCCCAATACCTGAAAATACTTACCGTTTTATAGAGAAAAAATGGACGCATGAAATCAAGTCAGGTAACGACAAAGTAGCTATTTGGAAATAATTTTTCATAATCAATTGAGTTGTTTTTTGTTTAGTTGGAGAAATGTATTTTGGGTGACATTTTATTTTCAAACATAACTAAAGGGTTTGCATGGTTTGCCTTTTTGTTATTGATGTGTGTTTTAGTTTCTTTGTGTTTTGCAAGCGCACCAGCCCTCCATCAATTTGGATTTCATTTCCTAGTGAGTGATGTGTGGGATCCAGTACAGGGGCATTTTGGCGCATTAAGTGCAATTTGTGGTACTTTAATGACCTCGATAATTGCAATGCTTTTGGGTGTTCCTTTGAGCTTAGGAATAGCTGTTTTTATTTCAGAAATATCCCAAGGGAAAATAGCAAAAACTGTTCGAACATTAATTGATTTGATGGCAGGAATTCCAAGTATAATCTACGGAATGTGGGGATTGCTGGTTCTTGCTCCATTTTTAGCTAATTATATCCAACCTTTTATAACTGACATTTGTCAAAATATACCTATTTTAAATGAATTGTTTGGAGGACCACCTCTTGGAATCGGTATTTTTACAGCTGGTCTTATTTTAGCAATCATGATAATACCTTATATTTCTTCTACTTTAATTGATATGTTTCGCTCTGTTCCTGCAGTATTAAAAGAGGCAGCTTACGGGGTGGGGGCTACACGCTTTGAAGTGGTTTGGAAAGTTGTCATTCCCTATGTGAGAAAAGGGATGATTGGAAGTATTATGTTAGGTCTAGGTCGCGCTCTAGGCGAAACTATGGCTGTTACTTTTGTTATTGGAAATTCTAAACAACTAACAAGTTCACTATTTATGCCTGGTACAACTATCTCTGCTTCAATTGCTAATGAATTTAATGAAGCAACTGGCCATTTGTATCCAGCATCTTTGTTGGAACTGGGTGTTATTCTTTTTGTATTATCTTTCATTATTCTTGCATTTGCTCGCTTATTTTTGTTGCGTATTAATAGAAAAAAGGCTGGAGCATAAATATGAGAAAGACACAACTTACAAGAAGAATATCTAATAATATTTTTCATTACCTCTGTTACTTATCAGTTATTTTTGGAATTGCTGTTTTAAGTTCTATTTTTTATGCTCTAATTCATCATGGACTTCCTGCTTTAAGTCTAAATTTCTTTACAATTGATACACCTGCCCCCGAATCTATCGGAGGCGGTTTGAGAAATGCTATTGTAGGAAGTTTAATTATTACTTTAGCAGCTGTAGCAGTTGCTACCCCTGTAGGAATTCTTGCAGCAACTTTTCTTTCAGAATATGCACGTGGAAAGAAAATAGCTTCGGTTATTCGTTTCGTTAATGATGTTTGGTTAAGTGCTCCTTCTATTATTGTTGGGTTATTTGTTTATACTGTTGTTGTGCATCCGATGGGTAATTATTCTGCATTTGCAGGTGCTATATCGTTAGCAATGATTGCTTGTCCTATTATTACTCGTAGTGCAGAAGATATGTTAAATTTAGTTCCAAATGAACTAAGAGAAGCTGCTATTGCACTTGGGTTGCCAAAATGGCGAGTTATTATTCATATTGCTTGGCGTGCTTCAAAACAAGGTATCCTCACAGGTATTCTTCTTTCTATTGCTCGTATATCAGGTGAAACTGCACCATTATTATTTACATCATTAAATAATCAATTTTGGAGCACCAGTTTATCTCAACCAATCGCTAATTTACCTGTGACAATTTATCAATTTGCAATGAGTCCTTATCATAATTGGCAAGAATTAGCATGGGGCGGTGCGCTTCTAATAACAGTATTTGTTTTATTTTTAAATATTTTAACTCGTTACTTTACAAAGTCTGGGGGAAAACGCTCATGAGTATTTTTTCTAATTTATTTAAACGCGCAGCATTTTCCGGTCAGGCTACAACTGGGGAGTTAGATAATTTGGTTGTATTAAGAGATAGTTCTCAAATAGTTATTCAAGATCTAAATTTTTACTACGGAAATAAGCATAGATTAAAAAATATTAATATTTCCTTTAGGAAAAATAAAATTACATCTTTAATTGGTCCTTCAGGCTCAGGAAAATCAACTTTATTAAGAACTATAAATAGAATTTATAGTCTTTATCCAGAGCAAAAAGCTTATGGCAATATTATGATAAACGGGAAAAATATCTTAGAATCAAATATTGACTTAAATGAATTGCGTACAAAAGTTGGAATGGTGTTCCAAAAACCAACTCCATTTCCAATGTCAATATTTGAAAATATTTCTTTTGCCATAAAAATGCATGAAAAACTTAGTAAAAAAGATTTACATGCAAGAGTTGAATGGGCACTACGCTCAGCTGCTTTATGGGATGAAGTTAAGGATCATTTACATTCATCTGGTTTAGGTCTTTCAGGTGGACAACAACAAAGACTGTGTATCGCCCGTACTATTGCTGTAAAACCAGACATTTTATTACTTGATGAGCCTTGTTCAGCTTTAGATCCTATTTCAACTCAAAAAATCGAACAATTGCTTATGGAACTAAAGAAAGATTTTACAATTGTCATGGTAACCCACAATATGCAGCAGGCGATGCGTGCTAGTGATGATACAGTTTTTATGACAAATGGTGAAATTGTTGAAGCTTCTGATACTAAAACTTTTTTCTCAAATCCAAAGGACAAACAATCTTTAGATTATGTGCATGGTAAATTTGGTTAAAAAATTTATCAGTTAAAATTTGTTTTATTGATTCAGAGAAAAGGATATTCTAACTTTCTCTTGCTTTGAAATTAACTTGTTCGTTTACTTGCATTGCTTCCTCTAAAATCCATTCTAAATAAGGTTCAATGTAAGTATTTATGCTTTTCTTGTTTTTACAAATCTCATTTTTCTCGCCTTCATTTGCATGCACTACTCCAATTGTATAAAAAGCATCTTTATCTTTAATAAATATTGGTCCACCAGAATCGCCTTGGCAAATTCCACTTTCACTTCCCTCTGCAAATAAAAATATTGATCTAGGATCGTCATGAAAGTTTTCTGTTATAAATGGAACAATGTTGCTTTTGAAATAGCTTCCTAATGCGGTATTTTCCATTTCATAAAGTATAAAGGATAAAAAATCTAAATTATGTAAATGCGCCAAACCCCATCTTTTTGTCCTAACTATATTGTTGTCACTGTCCGATGTTTTCCCATAGCCTACAAAGATGATTCCTTCGTTATCATCTTTTTTATGGCTAATACCTACAGGAAGTACATTTAATTCATGTGAACTTTTTTCAGTATAGACTAAGGCTAAATCAGCAAAATTACATTTATTAAGAGACTGATGTTCTTTACTATCATCAGCACAATTTTGTAAGTAATAAGGATGAATGATAATATTTTTAGCTTTTGTTTTATAGCTTGTATTAAGAATATCAAAGCTATTAAAGATATTATGATTTGTACTTGTTATAGCATAAGTATTTTCCACTTCATCTATGAAGTCAGCATAACTACTTCCCATTTTTTTTAAATCAAAACAGTGTGCAGCTGTTAAAATAAAATGTTCGCTAATAAATGTTCCTGTACAAAATCCAGATGCAGTGGAAAGTGAAACAACACCACTAGCCTCTGGAAAAGCAGTTTTAACATCATTGCTAAAAGAACATCCATCAACAATTTTATTTTTTTGTTGATTGTTATTTAGAAGCTCTATACTGCATTTATTTTTATTTGAATCTTTTAATTTTTCTTTATTTTTGCAAGAAAAAGATAAATTTACAAAAATAGCAAATAAAAAAATATATTTTTTTTGAATAGTCATTATAAAATCCTTTATAAATTAGATTAATTGCTACGAAAGTAACAGGCTAAATACTAATATAATAAAATTAATATAATTATAAGTAATTTTTATTAGTATATTTTAAAAATATATAATTATTAAATTATATTTACATTTTATGAATTATTAATATATATAAATTTTATTTTTCATTAAAAAAAATAATTGCATAAATAGACTTAGATTTTTCTTGATGTTATTTTATAGAGTTTATAAATTAATGTTTTAATTTTATTTCAATTATTGAAATTAAAAATATATTTATAAATTTTATTTTTAAATTAGATACTAAAAAAATATATTTATTTTATTTTTTATTTTCTTATTGTTAAAAGATTAATTTATTTTTTTTTAATAATATTGAAAAAAATAAAAATGAATGTTATATGAATAGTTGTTTGTGCAACTATCTAGAACTTTCTAGTTTTTCCTCCGGAAGGAATTGTATCCTTGACAAATAAAATTTATCTTTCATTTCATATTCTGTCTGGAATATATGCAGGAGCCTGTTTGAGCATTGCTGTTATTGATTTAAAATTTATTCAAGCATTAAGTGACGTGTCGTTAAAAATTCAATATTTTTCAATACTCTTAAAAAATATGGGTTTTTTAATGGCGCCTTTATTAGTTCTTATGTCCATCCTTTGCCTTTTTTTAACATGGCAAAATAGAAAAAAAATCTTTGTGTACTGTCCATTAATTTTACTTTTCGCAATTTTACTAATTACTTTTACCATTCATTTTCCAATCAATGATCAGTTTTTTAATTTAACTGTCTCAAAAAATGAGGTTCATTATCTGATTAACAAATGGATTTATTGGCATTATTTAAGAGTATTATTATCTTTTTTACTACCCTTTTTTATTGTAAAATATTTTAAACAAATTTTAAATTAAAGTAAGAAATAATATGGAAAAGTTACCACATATTTTATTTGAATCGCCGCATTTTTATATTTATAAATTATCTATGTTGCTTAGAAGAGAATTTTTGACTGCCCTAAAAAAGTATCAATTAACTCCTGAAAAATGGCAAATTTTAACTGCTGTTTGGGAAAATATTCAACCAGTGAATCAAAATTGTTTGGCTAGAATCACTTCGAAAGATAAACCATCTATTTCAAGATTAATTATAGGTATGGAAAAAAAAGGATGGATTGAAAGAGAAATTAATCCTGATGATATGCGAGCTTATTTAATTAAAGCAACTTCAAAATCATTTGAGTTAAAAGAGTCAATTATAAATGATTTATTTTCTCATTTTAATTTATTAGCAGAAAATTTTGGTATAGAAAAAATAAATCAATTAAAAAAACTATCGGAAGAGTATATTTCAATAATTGAATCTCTTCACAAGTATAATAAAATTTAAGGTTTAATTTCTTTTATAATTCTACAAAGACTTTCAAAAACAACTGTTTTTTGTAATTTTAAAGGAGTGAACGTCACCATTTCATTTTCTTCATGAATGATATCATTTTGGATCATATCTGCTATCATTACTTCTCCATCTTGTCTGCCTAAATCAGTTTGTAAAAGTATGGCAATTTCAGGTCTTTTAAATTTATTTTGATTATTATTTTTCCTACTAATTCTTGCTAATGCCGACATCCATGGATGATATTTCTTAGGGACAAAAAGATTTGTACCTTTTTTAAAAACATTTAAGGAAAATACAGCAAAATCCTCTAGAAGTTGAGGATTAGGGTTACTAATTATTCTGCCATACTTTTTGTCTTCTACTTCTTTAATCAAACCACAATCATTAAAAGCCTTATAAATACTTTCTAAATATTGAAAGCGTTTCATTAAGACATTTTCAGCTATGGTAAGAAAATCTGTGGTAACTAAAATAGAAATATTTAAATCATTTTTAATACAAGCTTTTCTTGCTAAAATTGCAAGTAAATTTGCTAGTTGAGCTGAGTGATGATGTGAAGTACCAATGTTTCTGAGTAAATTTTTTTCATTTAGTTTTGTTGAAATTAAAAGTTCATTTACGTGTTTTAGTCTACTTATAGCATCTTTCATGACTGCTTGGCTCCAAACAGGCAAGGTCTTAAATGCTTCACTTAATCCTTCATTTTGGTAAAATACTGCTACGGTTTGAGTAATTGCTCTTGCAGTAGCTGTTCTAGGTTCTCTGGAAAATAAAGTGATCGTTCCTAAAACATCTCCAGCTTTTAAAGTACCAAGAGTAACTTCAGTATTTTCTCTGATGCGATAAATTTCTATTTCACCTTCTTGTACATGATATATGCCGTTTGTAGCATCACCTTCATTAAAAATAATTTGTTTTGGTGCAAAAGTGAGTGTTTCAGGTTTCATGAAGCACCTTTCCAACTTGGTGGAAGAGCTGCTTTTAATGCTTCTATTATTTCTTTTCTATTTAATTTACCCACATAGGCATCTGCTCCAGCTTGTTTAGCTCTATCCTTATTTACGTCGCCGGTTAAACTAGAGTGCAAAATGATAGGCATTTTCTTTAACTTTTCACTGTTTCTAATGCGTTTTACAAAAGAATAACCATCTAATTTTGGCATTTCTACATCACTCACGATGAGTTGCACTTTGCTTAAATCAGAACCTGCCTCAGCAGTATTGAGATCATTCCAAGCTTGTTCAGCATTTGTATATTCAATAATATCTAGTTGCATGCTCCTCAATAGTTCACATATTGCACGACGAGCAGTTGGTGAATCATCAACAACTAATATTAATGGGCGGGTTGAGGATCCAGCTCCTTGTGCTCCACCACTAGGTTGCGCCCCGCCTCCTCCGGTTGGTAAAGGCTGATTATATTCTATAGCCATTGATGATGTTCCTTGGCCGCCACTTCTGCTTTCAATATCTAGTAAAATTCTTTCAAAATCCAAAATAAAAATAAAGTCTTGATTTTCAATTAACATCATTCCTGTGATTGTATTAAATGCATCACTGGATGGTGGTAAAACTTTATCCCAACTGACTCTCCGAATTCTTCGTGTACCAGCAACAACAAATCCTGCTTTTCTACTAGAAAACTCTGTTACTATGACCTGACTTGCTGGAGTAACTACTTCATCATTATATCCTAAAGCTTTTGCCAGGTGGATTGCAGGAATAGGAGCTCCTCTTAAATTAAAAACCCCTAATACTTCTGGAGCATTCGTTAAACAGGGGACTATAGTTGGTAAGCGAATCACTTCACGTACCTTAGCAACATTTACTCCATATAAAATTGGTGTTTTTCTATCAGAAGTAGGTACTGCACTTGCTTTTGTTGCAGTAAATTCGATTAGTTCAAATATATTGCTACCCACTTGAAACATGGGTCTTCCGATATTAACCACGTGTTCTCCCTGATAGGTGGTTATAATTCATTATTCTATCGGTAAAAATTAAATGGGCTAGAGGTAAGGATTTATGCAACTGTCTTTTTTTCATCAGGTTTTACTTTATCTATGTCATTTACTCCCCGGGAAATACTTTCAAAGATGACTCTTTTTTGCAGCATTGGGGCATTTAAGATAATTCGCATGGAAGCTCTATCAGCTCCTTTTTCACTAATGAGTTTCAAGGAAAGTAATTGATGCATGATATCTTCACCATCCTCTCTTCCTAATTCTCTATTTATTAAATTTGCAAAATCAATTTTTAAAAAAGAACCACTGTTTTCTTTATAGCGTTTATGGATTCGTATAAGTCCACTAACCCATTTATGCGCCTTGACGGGGATAAAACCAACGAGTCCTTTTTTTGCAACATTTATGGAAAATACTGCAAAATCTTCTATTAATTGGACATTTGGGGAAAGAACGATGTTACCATATTTTTTGTCAAAAATTACTTTAATCAATCCTCCTGAAGAAAATAGATTAAAAATTTTTTCAAGATAATCAAATTTTTTATGGAGGATAAGTTCACCATTTACCAGAAAGGATTTTAATGGGTATATTTTATTTTCATCATGCTCAATTGTTCCTTGACGGACAAATGCTGCTAATAAATAAGCTAATTGTGATGCATGTTGATGTTGAGAACCTGTTGCTTTAATCAATTTTTTTTCATTAAGCTTAGCTTCAACCAACTGCGAAATAAGTAAACCAATTCTTTCTGTAGCAGATTTTATAAAAACACTTAAGATAGGATTTAATTCATTAAAATAAAGTTTTATTGCTTCAAACGGATAAAATAAAGTTACGGTTTGAACTATAGTTCTGGCTGTAACAGTATGTCTTTCACGTGATAGAATTGTTGCAAGGCCAATAATTTGACCACGAGCAATTTCTCCAAGAGGAATTTCTTGTCCTTCAATAGTTTTGAAAAGTTCTACTTTTCCTTCTTGAATGACGTAAATACCTTTTGTTTCATCCCCTTCTTGCACTACGATTGTTTTTGGCGGCAGCACAATGCTTGCATTTTTCACAAATTTTACCCGTTAGTTGAAAAGGAAAAACCCCCTGTGGATATTTTCGGAAAATAAGATAAAATCTGAATAAAAGTTATATTGACGAAATGAATTTAAATTGTCATTTTATCAAACATTAAAATTATTTGGAGTGATAATTTTAAGTTATAAAAATTGAGGGGCGAGAATGTTACTTATTGAGATATTATTTAAAATTAGTTATTATTTACTTTATTTCTACATGTTATGCCTAATTATTACTGGTATTTTAAGTCTTGTAGGCGCAAATCCATCAAACCCTATTGTTGGATTTCTAAATGCGTTAACATCTCCACCATGTCGTTTTTTAACACGTAAATTTCCAAGATTATTAGTGAGAAGTCAACACGGATATTTTGATATGTCTCCCATAGTTTTAATTTTAATTATTGGCTGTTTAATGATAATTATTCAAACAATTGCTAATCACTTAGGATTTTATGTATAAATTAATTTTGATATAATATTTTATAATTTTATATTATTGATAAATAAATTAAATTTTATAATGATTTATTTTGCTTTGATTGAGTTTGATTTTTCTGCACTTTGTGAAAATAAATTAGTAATCGATTGTTGCATTAATACAGCAGTTTGAGAAGCTAATTTTTGTGTAAATAAATCTGAAAAGGATTGAATATCTTCGTAGTAATACAAAGGAGGAGTATTTTTTAATTTTGCTAAATTTGCAATCTCGGAAAGAGCAAAATCTTTTGTTCCTAGTGCATCAATTAATTTTAAATTTAAAGCTTGAGGCCCTAGAACTATTCTTCCATCAGCCATGTATTTCATTGTAGAGTCAGATGTTTTTCTTTCAGCTTTAACGTCTTCTACAAATTGTAATCGAGTTTCTTCAAGTAATTCTTGCAAATATTGTTTATCTTTTTCATTAAATGGTCTAAATGGAGATAGAGAATCTTTTAATGCCCCAGTTTTTAAAACAACTGGATTTATTTTTAAAAATTGTAGCAGTTTGTCTACTTCAAAACTGTTCATAATGACACCGATACTACCTATAATACTTCCTCTATTTGCAATAATTTTTGAAGAAGAAGAACTAGAATAATAAGCACCACTTGCTGCAATATCTCGCACATATGTGACGACTGGTTTTACTTGTTTTATTTTTTTAATAGTATCATAAATTTCCTGGCTTGGTACAACCGAACCACCTGGGCTATTCACATCAAATAATATCCCTACAACATTTTTATCATTTTTTGCTGCTTCTAATTTTTCAACTACAACAGCTGAAGAATCTGCAGAAATTTCACCATTTAAAGTTACACCAGCAATATATTGTGAATTTAAATGTGGTTTAGTGAATCCGCCAATACCATTTGTCTTTCCAAAAGAAGCGGCTGGATTTAGTGATGTAGAAAAAGATTTAATACTTGTTGATACAGAGCTAATTAAAAAGAATAATCCTACAAAAAATAAAATAAATAATGTTACTGATAAGACTCCGATTGTTGCAAAAAATGTTTTTAATTTTCCTTTAAGGTAATTAACTTTTCCTGACTTTTCAGGAAGATTTTCATGTTGAATATTCATATAGTCCTTCCATTAGATTTTTTTGATAAAAAAAACTCTTGAACTGGGTTAAGATACCACATAGTTCAAGAGCCTATCAATTTAAGAACAATTTTAAGATAGAGTGTATATCTTAAGTGTTGTCTTTAGTTGCCTTTGCACGTGCAAATGCTTCAGCAAAACTGTTTTGGGAAGAAGCATCACTGCTTAATGCAGACTGTATTGTCTTATTGTGAGAATCATCAAGGCCGCGAGTAGCAGCTTTTTGTGAAAGCTCAAAACGACGTTCAGCAAAATCTGCACTTAAAATTACAAATTCAACTTCGGCATCAACCGCAATATTTGGATTTTCCAATTCACTAGTGTGAATGAGTCCTTCTACACCAGGAGCAATGTCAACAAAAGCACCAAACTCAGCTAAGCGAGTTACTTTACCTTTTGCTTTAGTGCCTGGGAGCATTTTCTTTGCAGCAACTTCATAAGGATCTTCACCTAATTGTTTGATGCCAAGAGAGAAACGCATATTTTCTACATCTATTTGAAGAACTTTTGCTTCTACTTCATCACCTTTTTTGTAAAGATCTTGAGGGTGTTTAATACGCTCTGTATAGCTGATATCAGAAACGTGAATTAATCCATCAACACCTTCTTCAATTCCAACAAAGATACCAAAATCTGTGATGTTGCGGATTTTTCCACGGATAACATCGTTAACTTGATATTTTTGAGTCACAATTTCCCAAGGATTTGGTTCTGTTTGTTTCATTCCCAAAGAAATGCGGTGGTTTTCAAGATCTACAGCTAATACAACAACATCAACTTCGTCACCGATGTTAACTATTTTGCTTGGATGTTTAATGCGACGGTTCCATGTCATTTCAGTAACATGAATAAGCCCTTCAACTCCTGGCTCAAGTTCAACAAAAGCGCCGTAGTCAGTTAAGCTAACAACTTTTCCGCGCAATCTTTGAGCAGAAGCATATTTTTCTGCAACAGAAATCCAAGGATCATTTTGTAATTGTTTTAAGCCTAAAGAAACACGGTTGCTAGAAGGATCAAAACTTAGAACTTTAACATTGATTTCGTCACCAACATTTAAAACTTCTGATGGACTATTTAGACGGCCCCATGACATGTCAGTGATATGTAGAAGTCCATCAATTCCACCAAGATCAATAAATGCACCGTAGTCAGTGATATTTTTAACAATACCAATCATTGAAGAGCCAACTTGAAGACCCTTTAATGTTTCACTGCGCATGCGCTCGCGATCTTGCTCTAATAATACACGACGGGAAAGAACAATGTTTCCACGTTTTTTATTAAATTTAATAATTTTGAATTGTAAAACTTGGCCAAGAAGTTTTTCTAAATTACGAACTGGGCGTAAATCAACTTGTGAACCAGGTAAAAATGCTTTTACGCCGATATCAACAGAAAGACCGCCTTTTACACGACCAACAATTTTACCTTCAACAAGTTCGTCTTTTTCAAAGGCTTCAGAAATACGATCCCAAGCTTTGAGCATGTCTGCTTTATCTTTAGAAAGTACTAATTCGCCTTCATCATCTTCAAAAACATCAACAAAAACATCAATAATATCATTAACTTTTAATGAAAAAGTACCATTTTCAGTAGTAAATTCACTTTTTGGGATTTCGCCCGCAGACTTATGTCCAATATCAACAACGACGCTGTCATCTTTTATTTCGATTACGCGCCCTTTTACAACTTGGCCTTCTTTGATTACGCTTTGAGATTCTTCTTGCGCTTTAAATAATGCAGCAAAACCGTCTTGTGACTCTTCTTGTGATAAGAAGTCTACGTCTTCATCAAGCCATTCAAGAGCGTTATAATTTACTTTTTTCTTAGAAACATCGGAGTGGAGACTTGCCATATGTGCGGGATACCTTTCTAATGTGCCATAAAACAGTATCAGGTAAGTTGTTTTATGGGAAAATGCTAATAATATAGCTACGTTAAAGCGGTCTGGGCTAATTTGCACCAAATTCGGCTTGAACGTAGCATATTTGTTTTTTAATGTATAGTTTTAATTATTTCTTCTTTTGTGCTTTTTTAAAGGCAGAAGCAAAGATATTGGAGTCCTCTCTATTTGAATTGGTTAATACTTTAGCATCATTTGCTTTGTAATCTTCCCATTGTTGCATGAGAGCTCGGTCTTCTTCACTGACCGTATCACCGCGTTTTTTAAACTTAATTTTATTTAACATTTCTTCAGGCATAGGACCTTTTATGGATAAACTTAGTCTATGTGCAGAGAGATCTGACGCCAAAACATGTACTTTAACTGACTGTCCTACTTTTAAGATATCCTTGGGATGGTTGATACGTTTTTCCCAAGTAATTTGATTGATAGGAACTAGGCCATCTACTCCATCAGCTACATTGACAAAAGCGCCATTATCAATCATGCGAACTACAGTACCTTCCAAAACTGATCCTGGATGAAGTCTTGTGGCATTTGATATCCAAGGATCTTCACCTGCTTCTTTCATTGTCAAAGCAATTTTTAATTTAGGAGAGCGTTCAATTTTTAAGATTTTAACATTAACTTGTTCACCAATACGAACCACTTCATCAGGTTTTTTAAGTCTTTTCCAAGCCATTTCGCTAAGCGGGATAAGTGCTTCTACTCCTTCTATTGAAGCAAACGCACCAAAATCAACTAATTTAGTGACTGTTGCAATGTGATTTTGCCCCACTTCTAGTTTATTTAAAATTTCTGAAATTTTAGAATCAAACTCTTCTTTTAGAATTGATTTTCTAGAAAGGACAATATTTTTTCCTTTTAATTCAGTAATATGAAATTTATAGATGTTACCTACAAAAACTTCAGGATCGCTAAAATGAGCGAGATCCATTTGTCCTAACGGAACAAAACAACGTTTTCCGCCAAGAGTAGCTTCAAATCCTCCTTTTATTGTTTTTTCTACTTTAGCTTCAACTGGAATTTTAGCAGAAAAAGCATTGCGTAAGATGGAATCATCCATTTCTTTTCTTCGTACAGTCTTTGTCAAAATAATTTCAGAACCATTGTCGGATTTTACATAAGCAGAAATGCTTTCTCCTGCTTTTGGAGGAGTCAGGGATAGACTTGTAAATTCTTCAGTGGGTATTGTTGCTGCGCTTTTACCGCCTAGGTCGATAAACACAAAATCACTATTTACCGAAACAACTGTGCCTTCTACAGTTTCACCCATCCGGTAGCGTCTTGACGTTGGTGTATGTTTGTCAGTTTGTAATAATTGTTCAAATTCATTCATTTCTTCTGCTTCTGAAGCAAATGGATCACGGGAATTTTCTTCTTTATCAATATATCTAAATTTTGCCATTGCCAAAGTGTCCTTATTGATTGCTTAAACAAAGGTGCTAAGCATTAAAGAAGTTTTGTGCCATAATGTGCTTATAAGATCAATTGTTAAAAGGAGAGATCGCTTGTATCGCATATCCATTTCATTTTTATCAATATGGCTGCAATTTTTTGTTTATGGAGCTGCTTTTAAACCTGTGTTAAATTTGCTTGCTCCCCAAGGTGTGTTATCTCCAAAAATGATCTCGCAATTTGAAGATGAGTATCACTGTAATGTAAGAATAGAATTTGTCGGAAGTCGCTATGAGTATGAATCTCGCTTACGTGCAGGTTTGAGGAACTACGATGCCCTTCTTGCAGATGAAAGAATATTGCAAAGACTGTATTTACAAAGGCAGTTACGTTCTCTTAATGATGATGTAAATTTTTCGCTCAATCAAGTAACAAAATATCCTCTGCAAGTTCGTTCGCGTTTAAACTTAGATGGAAGATCTTATGTTACTTTAATGGCTGACCCGATGGGAATTGTTTTCAATAAAAGAAATTTTAACGTAAAACAGGCTTTGCCTTCATGGAACTGGCTTATAAGCCCAGAGGAATTTCCTTTTTGGCGACAAAGAGTATTTGTTTCTAATTTTCCTAAACATCAACTTCTTATTGCCTTATTAGCTACAGGGAAAGAAATTACATCTTCATCATGGTTCATTCCTGAACCTACTATAAAATGGTTACAAAATTTAAAGCTTCAAAGTGTAAATGTTGATTATCCATTAGAATTAGCATTTTTAGGAAATAAAATTGAAGCAGCAGTTGTGTTTAGATCAGAATATATGCGATTAAAAAAAGTTGTACCTGATTTAAAGTTTGTCGTACCAAATAAAGTAACATATTTTGATAGAATTGGAATTGCTGTGGTGTCAGACACTGTCCAAGAAACCTTAGCACAGAATTTTATTAAATTTTTAAATTCTAAAAGAGATCACTTGATTGTTAATGATAATTACATTAGCTATAATGTGATAAATTATGAGGGATCAGCTACAAAAAATTGGGTGGCTTATGATGATGAAAACCCTATACCAAGAAGAATAGAAAATATTTTAAATGATTTATACAAAAAATAATTGAGATAGGAGATAAAATGGATTTTTTTCGAATTCTCATTGTGATACTTTTTTTGATTTTTTCATATTTTTATTTATGCCGAAGTATTCACATTATATTTGGTTTAAAAAGAAAATCATTTATTTACATAACTCTAGCATTATTTATGTTTTTAACAAATTTAGGCTTTTGGGGATCTCGGTATTTTAGAGGGCAGGGGAGTATACCCTATCAATTTGAATATATTTATTGGGTGAGCTTTATATTATTAGGTTTTATGTTTTTTATGCTAAGTTGTTTTTTTATTGCAGATATATTTTCCATAATAATATATTTCATTCATAAAATTATTAGTTTTAAGAAAACAAAAAAATCTGAAAATTTAAATAAAGAAAGAAGAAGAATATTGCATTTTATTTCATTAGGAATTGCTGCTTGTTTTACTGGAGTTGCATATGTAAATGCAAGAAGAATTCCTCAGGTTAAAGAAGTATTTGTTCCAATTAAAAATTTGCATGATGAATTGAAAGATTTTTCTATTGTCCAGCTTACTGATCTTCATATTGGACAAACTATTGGAAAAGAATATGTTGAAGCAGTTGTTGAAAAGGTAAATCTCTTAAATGCAGATATAGTTGTAATAACAGGTGATTTGATTGATGGTTTTGTTGAACAAATTCAAGATTGGGTCAAGCCATTAAGCAATTTAAAAGCTAAATATGGAATTTATTACGTTACCGGAAATCATGAGTATTATTGGGATGCTGAAGGTTGGGTAAAATATATTCAATCTCTAGGAATACACTATCTAGGAAATTCAAATCATCTTTTAAATATTGGCAAATCAAAAGTAATTATTTGTGGAGTGAATGATCTTTCCGCCGAAAAATTTATAGAATCACATAAGATGGATTTAGAAAAAAGTAAAAATAATGCACCGCAGTTTCCTCATTTAAAGATACTATTGGCACATCAACCCAATACTGCTTTTGAAGCAGTTAAACTGAATTACTTTGATTTACAAATTTCAGGACATACCCATGGAGGACAAATTTGGCCAATGACATGGCTTATTCATTTTATTCAATATTTTAGGCCAGGATTAACAGCTTTTCAAAATATGTATGTTTATGTGAGTAGAGGAACGGGATACTGGGGGCCACCAGCGCGTTTAGGCTCGGATTCTGAAATTACATTTCTTAAAATAAAACAAGTTTAATTTTATTTTTTTCTAGATAAACCCTCCCACTCTTGTTGCTGCTGGTTATGTTTATTTTTCAGGCAAATTGAAATCTGGTATGTTAATTGAACCTATTGAAAACGAATCTCTTGAGTCTTTAGATTGAATTATTAATGTATTTTCAAAAAGTCATTTTGCACAATAAAAATTTAAATTAAGCAGGTTTCGCTCCATAATTTGGTAATTCATTTTCATGAACATTTTTTGTTACTTTTGGAATACCTGGAATATCTAAATTTTTATCTGTTCCCATTTCATAAATTTTTATAGGATCAATATGTTTGTATCGAAAACTTCTTATTTCGCAATAAGCTAAACCATGCAGTAATGGAAGGGCATCATAAAAAGGAGTTTCAGGTACAAAGGCCGATGCTTCTTGTTTCATTCCTAATGACATAATTAAATTTTTAGAACTAATTGTCCTTGGCATTTCTGCTAATTTTTTTGTTATATTCAATAAATCTATAGATTTTTTCTTGCCAGCATTTTGTATCTCTAGTTTTTGATTTGTAACTGAGGATAGAAGATCATTACGCCTTCTTAATTCTTCTCGCCAATCTATCGTTTTCTGTGCTTGGCAATAAATATTTCCTTTTAAAAACTCAGATACTGCTTTTTCAATGATATGTTTTACAAGTTTTGAATGCAAAATAAATGTTTTAGTAAAGTAATTTTTCCCATCAAATCTTATTAATCGCCCATCAAATATTTGTTTTAAATCAAAACCAGCAAATGAATATTCAGGTAAAGGATATACAATATCAATACGATCGGAAATTAAATCTCTTACTACTAGGGATTCATCTTTATGAAATTCTACTTGGAATAAGGAATGTCTAAAGTTTCTAAATTGTTCGTATTTAGCAATTTCATTGAGAGAGTAACAGGCTTGTCCATTGTATAGAAACGTTTCAAATACAGTTGAACCGGAAAACCCTTCGGATAAGCGATATTCAAAAATAAAAAATTCCTGAAAAGAATGCATTCGTTGTTCAAAAAAAGGATCATCATCGTTGACTTTACCGGTTGATATAGAAAACAACTCTTTGGCTATTTGTCGCTCATGTTTAAATTCATCTTTTAAAGAGTATTCTGATAAATTGCGGATTATTTCTTGGCAATACTTAGCGGACATGAAAGACCTCATAATTTCCTAGTTATCTTATAAAAAGTCTGGTGAAAGAATTCCACCATATCGTTATTTTTTATTTTAAGAAAAAATAGATAAAGTTTATTGACGTCAAAATTTATTCGATATGCGTCAATTTCTTTAATATAACTTTAACGTATTTTATATTAAAAATGGAAGATTTAGTTCTATTTTTATGCTTTCATAAATATAAATAATATTTTTATGAATATAAAATAGTTAAACAGATAATTGATTTATAATCCCAATTTATCTGACGTATTTTTTTCTTTCTCCATAAAAAAATAAAACATCAAAGATATAAGGTAAATAATTGAAATATATAAAACAAATGAAAATATTGTTTGATTATAAAAACTTGGAAAAATACCAGAAAAAATTGTACCTACTACAAAAAAGAAAAAATATAGTAATGCAGATGAAATTCCTTTTGATAAATTTGTTGAATCTAAAATGATTCTTGTAAAAGGAGCCGAAAATAATCCGTAACCAAAATTAAAACAAGCAAATACGGAAATTAAAAGATATAAATTTTTAGGGAAAAAAAATGTGGTAAAGCATAATACTAGCATTGAGATAGTTGTAATAACAAAACCAATTTTTAAACATTGGGTAGAAGATTTTAACTGACTTAAATATCGTAGTGCAAAAGTTCCTAGTACAAAAGCCATAAATATAGGGATTTGAACAATACTAAATTGACTTTTATTTAATTTAAATAAACTAATTAAAACCATAGGTGAACTAGCTATCCATACAATGACTGATCCAAAAGCAAAACTAAAACTTAAGGTACCGAAAAAATATTTTTGATTTTTAAATAGCTCTAAATAATTTGCTAATGTGGTTTTTAATTTAATGGGAACAATTTTATTTTTTGGTAATGTTTCAGGCATTACAAACCACAAACCAATTAAGGTAATGAATGCTAAGAAAAATGTAGTTAAAAAAATGTATCGCCAGCTTGCAAAAAGTAACACAAAGCTACCTAATAATGGACCTATCATTGGAGCAAAAAGAGCTATGGAAGCCATCCAAGAAATAACGTGAATAGCTTCTTTTTCTGCAAAAAGTTCATGTACGCATGCATATCCAGCTACACCAATGAAGCAAGGTCCCATTCCTTGAAGGATTCTAGCAACAAAAAACATATCCATGTTTGCAGCAATGATACCCAAAAGATTGCCTATTAGAACAATCAATCCACCAGCAAATAGAGTTTTTCTTCTTCCATAGCGATCAGATATTGGTCCAACTATGAGTTGAATTGAAAGTGATCCTAGGAGGAAGATGGAAAGGGATAACGGAATGAGATCTTCAGGCTCTTGGAAGTCATTAACAACATCAACAAGAGCAGGAAGAATCATATCATTTGACAAATAAACAGAGAATTCGAAAGAAACTAAGAAAATTAAAAATAAAAGGTGTGATTTTTTCATTATTCTACATCGGAAAGGTTCAATATCGCCATAAATGCTTCTTGTGGAATTTCAACACTTCCAACTTGCTTCATACGTTTTTTACCTTCCTTTTGTTTATCTAATAATTTTCTTTTTCGAGAAATATCACCACCATAGCATTTGGCGGTAACATCTTTTCTAAGCGCACTTAACGTTTCGCGTGCAATTACTTTAGAACCTATGGCAGCTTGCAAAGGAACTTCATATTGTTGTCTTGGAATAACTTCCCTTAATTTTTTGACTAGCAAACGACCACGTTCATACGAATTGCTTCTGTGGACAATACAAGAAAGAGCATCAAGGGGTTCTCCATTTACTAATATATCTAGCCGAACAAGATCGCTTTCTTTGTAATCTAAAAATTCGTAATCCATACTTGCGTAACCGCGGGAAATACTTTTAATACGATCAAAAAAATCAAATACCATTTCATTTAAAGGAAGTTCGTATTGCAACATCACACGGCTTTGAGAAAGATATTCCATTTTAGTCTGAACCCCCCGCCTTTCAGCTAGCAAGGCCATTACTCCGCCCAAGTGTTCTTGTGGCATATGAAAAGTGGCTTTTACAACAGGTTCAGAAAACTTTGCAATAGTTGTAGCTGATGGTAGATTTGCTGGATTATCAACTCGTAACTCTTCACCTTTTGTAGTTTCAACAATATAAACACAGGTAGGAGCAGTGAAGATGACGTTCATATTATATTCACGTTCAAGGCGTTCTTGAATAATTTCCATGTGCAGAAGTCCAAGAAATCCACAACGGAATCCAAATCCTAGTGCCACTGAAGTTTCTGGTTCATAACTAAGAGAACTGTCATTTAAAGTTAATTTTGCTAGAGCATCTTTAAGGGATTCAAATTGATTTGTTTCCACAGGAAAGATACCTGCAAATACCATTTGTTTTGCTTTTTTAAATCCAGGTAAAGGTTCTACCTGTGCAGAGGCCATGCAAATAGTGTCACCAACTCTTGAATCTTTCACGTCTTTCACATTTGCAATGATATAACCTACTTCACCAGCACTCAAACTTTCTCTTGGATAAGCTTTCACGCACATGATTCCAACTTTTTGCACTTCAAAAACTTTGCCAGAATGCATCATCTTTATTTGATCACCGATTTTGACAGTTCCATCAAAAATACGCACAAGAACTATCACTCCTTGATAGGCATCAAACCAACTATCAAAAATGAGAGCTCTAAGATCTTTGTCTCTGTTGTCAGGAGGGGACGGTATATAATGAATTATAGCTTCTAAGATATCGGGAACACCCATTCCTGTTTTTGCGCTACATTTTATTGCATTAGATGTATCAATAGCAAGTTCTTCTTCAATTTGAAAACAAACACGTTCATAATCAGCACTTGGTAAATCAGCTTTATTTATGACTGGTATTATGTCTACGTTGTTATCTGCAGCTAAGTAAACATTGGCGACGGTTTGAGCTTCAACTCCTTGGGTAGCATCAACAACTAGCAAAGCTCCTTCACAAGCAGTTAAACTGCGGCTGACTTCATAGGTAAAATCAACATGGCCAGGGGTATCAATCAAATTTAAAGTATAAGTTTTTCCATCTTTAGCTGTATAATCGACGGTGGCTGTTTGCGCTTTGATGGTTATTCCACGTTCTCGCTCAAGATCCATACTGTCTAAAATTTGAGCTTGTTTTTCTCTGTCGGCTACAGCACCAGTCATTTCAAGTAAACGATCCGCTAAGGTTGATTTACCGTGATCAATGTGGGCAATGATACAAAAATTTCTGATGAGTTCTGGTTCTGCGTTAGTTGTTTTACTCATTCTTTTCTGCCTTAGTAATATTAAAAAAAAATATAATTTCTGCCGATGATACAGCCCAAGGAAACATACATACTCAAATGTTTACTTTTCGCAAGGACTCTTATGCGCTTACGGTGGCAATATTCAATAATAGCAAAGCTTATTGGGTTAATGCTACCTTGTTTTTTTGTTTCTTGCCAATCAACAGAGGAAGATAAGGATGAGATTCCGTCGCCACCGTTGATGACTTCAACTGAATACGTCTATATTCCATTAAAAGATATTCAAATCTCATATTTTGACAAAAGAAAATGGCGAATTATAACACAACATATTGAATATATTGATAATACATCAATGGATTCCATTTCTTCTATTTGGTTTTTTCAATCATTCCCGTTAGAAATTATAGTACTAGACAATCCTGACATCCATCAGCCTTTTACAAATAACTTTAGTGAGATGAGTAAACTCACCTTGCGGAGAACAAAGATTTACTTGCCATTTTTGGAATTAATTCATTCAGATGATTTGGATTCTCTTCTACCAGCATGTTCTGGAAATGAATTTAGAGCAATTGCTAGAATTATAAGCAATCAAAAATATATAGGCATTCCAAGTGAAGAAGTTAAATTAACAGAGGATGAAAATTTTAGGAAATGGTATAATTTGGGTGAAGTCATTTGCATTAATTTAATAAGAGAAATCAATGAAAGTAATTAAAGTTAAGTTCTCATTAAAAATAAAAATATTTATGCTATTGCTGTTACTTATTTTATTCCAAAATAAAATATATGCCGAAGAATGGATTGGAGCTTGTGAAGAAAATTATCCTCCTTATAACTACATGGAAAATGGATTTCCTACAGGATTAGATACTGAAATTGTTCAACATGTTATGAATAAAATAGGAAAGAAAATAACTATTAGAACAGCTAATTGGTCTAATGTTTATAAAAATTTACTAGAAAGTAAAGTTGACTTGGCATGGCAGTTTATTGGATCTGAAGAAAGGAAAAAATTATTTTTTTTGGTGGGTCCAATTCGTTATGGATTAGACGTTATTTTAGTCAGAAAAAGTTCAAATGTTTCTAATTGGACTTCATTAAATGATTTTTCAGGATTAAAGGCAGGGGTGATTAAAGGCTACAAATATCATCATGAATTCGATACTGCAAATAATTTTAAAAAGAAAGAATTTCCAAATGTCCAGTCACAACTTGAAGCTTTAATAAGTAACAAAGTTGATTTTATCATTGGCGATTTTAATGTAATGAAATATATTATTAAAAAAAATAATTACTATGAAAAAGTTAAATTTCTGCCAACTTCAATAAAAAAGATCCCTCGCTTTATTGCTTTTTCAAATAAGGATAAAGAAAAATCTATTTTATTTGATCATTATCTTCAAGAATTTTTAAGTTCACAAGAATATACAGATTTGTTAGAGAAATATGAAAAATTAAATCGTTAAATTAAATATCAAATTGTTTTATTTTTTCAATATGAGACTTGCCTGATTCAGATAAAATTCTACCTCTTGCTGAACGTAAGACGAAACCCCGATATACTAAATAAGGTTCGTATACATCTTCTAAAGTGGATTTTTCTTCATTTAATGCTGCAGCAATAGCATCTAGACCAACTGGTCCTCCTGCATATCTTTCGTACATTACTTGCAGAAAATCTCTATCCATATTACAGAGACCTTCTTCGTCAACACCAAGACGTTTTAATGAATTATTAATGACCTCTTCATCAATGATATTTTTTTGTAAAACAATTGCAAAATCAAGAACTCTTTTTAATAATTGATTTGCAATTCTTGGAGTACCTCTACATCTTTTTGCTAATTCAAATGCAGCATTTGTGGTAACTGAATAATTCATAATTTTTGCACTGCGTAAAAGAATTTTACTTAAGGCTTCAGGTGAGTAAAAATCTAAATGCTCCTGAATACCAAAACGATCTCTTAATGGAGCTGAAATAGCTCCTGCACGTGTTGTTGCACCGATAATACAAAATGGCGGAAGATCAAATTTTACTGTCCGAGCTGTAGGTCCTTGACCTATTAAAATATCTAGCCGCATATCTTCCATTGCAGAATATAAAATTTCTTCAACATTTGCTGGCAGTCGATGAATTTCATCAATAAATAAAATTGTTTTAGGCTCTAGGCTAGCTAAAATTCCCATTAAGTCTGCGGGCCTTTCAATGACAGGGCCTGCTGTTACTTTAAATTGATATTGCATTGTTTCAGCAATAATACCTGCTAATGTAGTTTTACCAAGGCCAGGAGGACCATGAAATAAACAATGATCTAACATTTTTCCACGAAGTTGTGCTGCTTTTGTATAGATCTTTAAATTATCACAGACTCGTTCTTGTCCAGGATAGTCATCAAAACATTTTGGTCTCAAATTTAAATGAGGTTCTATAGGATCAGTTGCAAGTTCAGGAAGAATGACTTGGTTTTCAAATTTTGTGTGAATATTTTTATTCATACCTTGCCTTAGTGTTTTTGTAACATTTTTTCAGATAATTTAGCTAAACTTTCTTTTAATGCTATTTCAATTGTTATGTTTTCGCCTGTTTCCATTCTTTTTTCAAATTTTGATAGGATATCTAAATATTGCTTGTCTTTATATCCTAAATTAGATAATGCGCTTTTTAGATCTTCCAGCAATTGGCGTTGCATATATTTTTGTTTAGTATTTTTCTGTAAGTTTTTTGAATTTTGTTCGTTGCTTTGATTTTCTATTTTACTGTCAAAATCTTTAATTTTTGTATATTCATTTTCTTCAAGATAAAGTGACAATTTTTTACTTAACTTATCTTTAAGCTCTAAAATTAAGCGTTCTGCAGTTTTTAATCCAATACCCGGAATTGCAGTTAATTTGCTATTTTTTCCAGCAGAAATAATTTCACAAAGTTCTAAGCCGGTAACAGAACCTAAAAGTCCTAAAGCTGCTTTAGGCCCCACTCCTGTAACACTGATAAGATCTAGAAAAACTTTTTTGTCAAAAGAATTAGCAAAACCAAATAATCTAATAGCATCTTCGCGAACATGAGTATAAATATACAATTGTGCTTCGAGGAAAACGGCTGGGAGTTGATACAACGTTGTTGCAGGAACTTCAATTTCATATCCAACACTATTTACATTTAATAAAATAGATTCTGGATTTTTTTCAATGATTATTCCTTTTAGATATCCAATCATTGTTACTACCCTTGTATTTATGAGTGACTCATTTTTCTTAATGAAAACTGCATTATTGCATATTTCAAATTTAACCATAATCACTTCCTCCTTAAAAGGGCAACTCTAAATTGTCAAATTTAAAAATTAAACTAGACAAAAGATCAAAAATCGTGTTCGTTCATATGTTTGTAAGTATTGTAATAATTTATTTTTTTAAGAGGTTTTCATGAATGCGATCATTTTAGGTGAATTTATTGGTTGTGTTTTTTTAATAATCTTTGGTGGAGGCGTTGTTGCAAATACTTTGTTAACTAAATCAAAAGGAATAAATGCTGGATGGTTTGCAATCTCAGCAGGGTGGGGCTTTGCAGTTATGGGGGGAGTTTTTGTTGCAAAGTCAGTTGGATCAGATCAAGCAGATTTAAATCCCGCTGTTACTTTAGCGAAATATTTATTAGGAGGAATTTATTCTTTGCAAGAAATATTTCCAATTTTTATTTCACAATTTGCAGGTTGCTTTGTAGGGGCTATTTTAGTCTGGCTAACTTATTTTCCTCATTGGAAAGAAACAAAAGATCCTTCTTTAAAGCTAGCTGTATTTTCTACAGGGCCTGCAATTAGACATTCTGCTGCAAATTTAATGGCAGAAGTTATCGGCACAACTATTCTTGTTTTTGGTATAGGTGCTATTTTTGGAAAAGCAACAAATAACGGTGCGATATCTCCAGCATTAGGACCTTATCTTGTCGGAATTTTAGTTTGGGCAATAGGTTTATCTTTGGGAGGAGCTACTGGATACGCTATTAATCCAGCAAGAGATCTAGGCCCCAGAATTGCGCATTTTTTGCTACCAATTGCTGGAAAGGGAAAATCTGATTGGAAGTATTCTTGGGTACCTGTAGTTGGTCCTGTATTAGGAGGGGTAATTGGCGCTTATTTATGGAAAACATTTTTATAATAATCCTAAATCTAAATTAAAGTTTAAAATTACCCCATTTTCAGTAACAGTTGAAATTACATTATTAGTATAAGTCGTTCTACTTGAGTAAAATAATTTCAAACCTATTGAATAATTGGGCAATTGTTGAAATAATTCAATTTCTGCTTGATAACCATTACCAAATTGCGAATAATTAAAGAAATTAGGAATAGTTAAAATGTAACCAACTTTGCCGTATAAATGCAAATTAATTTTTTCTAAAAAATCATATCCTAAATAAAAAATATGATTGTCGACAATAATGTAATTGTCTTGCATTGTTTTCGGTACAGCATTTATTTGCGATTGATAGTAAATATCCTGTTGAAGAATATTCTTATATTCGAGTAAGAATGATGATTTTAGATACCAGGACAATCCAAATTGCAAATAAGGCAATAATGCTTGTCTTTGATTTATTGCATAAACAGGTGAATCTAGTAAGTCAAAATAAATTAAACCTAATCCAAAGTGAGTTTTAAATTCTTCACTCCAGTTTTGAACTAATAAAACATTTTGATTTGTACTTGCAGCTGAATTCAAAGAAGCGTAAGAATCTGATGCTTTATTATACTCAAGTAATTTAAAATAGCTAATTCCAAAACCAATTTGAACCGAAGATGGAATATTGTTACTTAAATCACTTGACACAGAAACAATATCTGAAAAATCCGATTTAAAATTATCAATTTTAGTTTTTATTGCATAAAAATATTCTGTATCTGCAGTTATGTGTGAATCAAGATAATTCTCTTTTCCTGTAATTTCAGTAAAAAATGACATATTATCAGTATTTTTAAAGCCACGATATATTTCGTATGTAATGGTTAAATTACTTTCTAATTTTTCCCATTCTAAATAAATTTCTTTATTAATTACTTCAGCTTTTTTCCATTTTGGAGGTTGAGAAGGAACAATTATTTTAAATACATTTGATTCAGAAATATTTTTTTGATTATTTTCTGTGATAAATTTATAGTAAATTATATTCCCTTGTCTTATATTGTCATCAATGAAAGTATTTCCTTCAGCATTATCTTTTAATAAGATAAAGTTTTTATTTAAATCATAAGATTTTAGAATGGTTGTTTTTGTAGTAATATTAGATTGAGTGTTTTTCCATTCAATTTTGACAGATTTTTTATTTATTATTGATAGTTTTACATCTGAAATTGTTTTAGGTTTTAAATCTATACTAACAATATTTGACTCAATTGTATTATTTTTATAAATAGCTATAACTTTATAAAAATATCTATTTCCTTTTTCTACTTTTGGATCTACAAAAACGTTTTTTTGGAATTTTTCTTCTACTAAAGTAAAATCAGTATTTTCAACCTCGGTTCTATAAATATTATAAAATATATTTGTTGAACCATGATATTTATTCCAGTAAAGTTTAATACTATTTTCTTCTTCAATGATTTGAAGAAACAAGTCATCAAATGAAGTAACAACTTTAACTGTATTAGATTTTTTTGTCACGCTGCTAAGATTTTTTGCTACTAATTTATAGAAATAAGTTTGATTTTTTTCAATACTATAATCTCTAGTGAAGTAATCTTTAATATTTGCTTGTATTAATTCATAATTATTCTCGTTATCTTTTGATCTTAATAAATTATAATTACTTAAATTATTATTAAAATTTTTATTCCATTCCAGATAAACATAATTATTTTTTAAATAGGCGGATAATTTTACTTCATTAGGAAATGAATAAAATTTTATTGGTGACGATTCAGTAATATTTTTGTTCTTGTCAATAGCTTTTACTTTATAAAAGTAAACAGAATCGCCTTTTATAGTTTTGTCCGAAAAATTTGGATCTTTTAAATTATCTTTTAGAAGTAAATATCCATTCCGTTCAAAATTTGAACGATAAATTTCATATGTTAATTCAGATTGGCTTTCACACTTATCCCATGTTATTTCAGCTGATGTGTCTGTTATATTAATTGAAATATTTTTAATATAGCTTGGTGGAAGTTGTATTTTTACAATATTTGATTCATGTTTTTTACCAAATCTATCAATCCCAATGACTTGATAGTAGTATATTTTCCCTAAATAAACCTCATAATCAGTTAGTCTATTGCCAAAAAAGTTATTTTCAAAAGTTATAAAATCATTGTCTTTATTTATAGATTTCTTAACTTCATAACGTAAAACAACATTTTCTTTTCTTATCCATTTTAAAAATATTTTTTTATCTTTTGTTTCAGCAAATAACTTTATTTTATTTGTAAAATTGTTTTTGTTGTTTATTTTTTCATCTTTTAAATTCTCTTTCAAAGTTTCTGGTAAGGTAAGTGGAGGTATTTCTACTTTATTAGTTTCTAAAAACTCAGAGTATGAAATTTCTTCATGGCTTTGTTGTTTTTCATTAAAATATATTATTTTTAAATATTTTTTTTCATTCTCACTTAGTTGATTTAATACCCATATAGAGATTGGAAGTGTAATTAATTCATTTGGAAAAATAAGATCTCCTTTTGTTGGTTTCTTTTTAGGATTTAAATCTAATGTTTCATTAAGAGTTCCTTTTTTTCCATAAATTGGAAATGACTTATATTTTTGAAGTAAAACACTTATCATATCGTTTTTTCTTACCTTATAAATAATATAAACATGTGAACTTGGTAGTTTTTGAATATTTTCTAAATTTCCGTTATATTTCTTATATCGAGGTATTTTTTTATTTTCTAAATTTTCAACTAAATTATTATTTAACGAATTATTTTCTACCTCTTTCTTAAGAGGTATGGTTAGAATTTCTCCAGGGTAGATAAGATTTCCTTTTGTATTAATTTTATGCGGGTTTAACTTTAATATTTCAGAAAGATATCCTTTTTTACCATAAATTGGCTTTAGTGAATACTTTTTTAAAATTCCTAAAAGAGTGTCTTTTTTTTGTACTTTGTATTGCATATACTTTAACTCAATTGAATAAATATTTTGATTTTTTTGGCAAAATAAAATTATGAATAGTATTAAAATATTTTTGATTAAATTTTTTTTAAATTTTATTAGCTTCAAATTCCTTTTACCTGTAAAAATTTTTCTAACTTTATATAAATTTTTCGGCTTGTTATATTGCAAGGTAAGTAAGATTATTTTAGGAAAATATTTCTGGCAGTGAAAATATTGCATTGTTAATATTGAAGATAATTATGGATAACTAAATAGAAATATATTCCTTTATTATGTATAATAAATTAAATTTAAAAATTAGGATAGGGAGTTGTTTCGATTATTTCATAAAACAATTTTAATTTTGTTTCTTATTTTGATCGTTGCTTATGGTTGTAATTTTAATCCTTTAGGGGGGGCGAATTCACATGTTGACGATGGTAATAGCCCTTTTTTATCAACTCCTAAAGTTTTTGAAATTACTGATGCTCTTGCAAGTGATAGTCAGGTTGCGTTACTTTGGGGACAAGCGCAAAAAGCAAATCATTATACTGTTTGGTATGGTACTTCTCCAAAAAATTATTCAAATTCTTTGACTTCATGTAATGCCCAAATTGTTTGTATTGTTTCTTCTTTGCAAAATGGGACAAAATATTATTTTAAAGTTTCTGCACAAAATGCCTATGGAAATACGGACTCTAAAACAGAAATAGCTGCTACTGTTGGCCCATTTCAATCTGTTAATGCAATATCTGGTGACAAAACTGTTTATTTAATTTGGAATGCGGTTGATATTGCTAAGACATATTCTGTAAGTTACGGCGTTTATCCTGGACCATTTACAGATTCCATAACCAATTTGCAAACCAATTACGCAATTATTCCTAATCTAAATAATGGTACAACTTATCAATTTCAAGTTACTGCAAGTAATAATGCTGGAAGTGTAGCAAGTAATATAAGTACTGCAACCCCACTTGCACCACCTTTTGCTCCGACTTCTGTTACTGCCTTAGCAGCTAACTCTAATTTAACGAATGTATCTTGGAATGCATCCGTTGGTTTGGGAACAATAACTTATCAAGTAAGTCGTTCAATTGTTTCTGGTGGACCGTATAGTCTTCTTGTAAGTAATTTAAACTCTGCTACTTTAACTTTTGCAGATTATACTGTTTTACCAGGAATGCAATATTATTATGTTGTTTCTGCGAGTAATTCAGCAGGGAGTTCTCCGAATTCCTTTCAAGCTTCCGTAGTAACACCTACAACTCCACCTACCAACTTATATAGTCCTTTTGTATCAACAAATTCTGCAATCATACAATGGCTACAAAGTCCTGGAAATGTACCAATTACTTATACACTAAAAAGATCTTTAGTTTCTGGAGGACCATACTCTAATGTAACAGGTTGTATTAATATTAGTGTAGTAAATTGTTCAGATAGTTCAGTAGCAGCAGGAACGCAATATTATTATGTTGCAAGTGCAACTAATTCAGCAGGGACTACTTCGAATAGCTCTGAATTGGCATTAACAACACAACCAAATTCACCTTCGGCTTTAGTATTTTCTGCAATTACAGCAAATTCACTCCAACTCTCTTGGACTCCAAGTTCTGGGACTGCAGGGCAAATTACTTATTCTGTATTTAAATCAACAACGTCAGGTAGTAATTATTCTCCTGTTCCAAATTGTATAGGAATTAACGGAAATAATTGCACTGATAATGGACTTTCTGCAGGTACAAATTATTATTATGTAGTAATAGCAACGACATCAGGAGGATCTTCTCCAAACTCGAGTGAGGCTACAGCTACAACGCTAACAACACCTCCAAGTGATCTTATTGCAAATGCAAATTCAGCAAATTCTGTTACTTTAAATTGGCAAACTAGTCCTGGCAGTGTGCCAATTACATATCAAGTAAAGAGGGCTACAAATAGCGGCGGTCCATATTTTGTAATTGCTTCGGGATCATGCAGTAATTCAACTCTTACTGTGACTTCTTGTACTGATTTAAGTGCTTCACCTGGACTTCGTTATTATTATGTTGTTTTGGCTACAACAGCTGGAGGAAGCACGAGCAATTCCATTGAAACAAACGCAGTAACTCCTACAGCAGCACCAACTGGATTATCTGCTACGGCTATAGGAAATTCTTCTGTTAATTTATCTTGGAATGCGAGTCCTGGAAATTCTTCTTTAATAACATATCAAGTATATCGTTCTGAAACATCAGGTTTTGGTTATAATTTAGTTTCATCGGCAAGTTGCTCTGTCTTATCTATTGGAGTTACTAATTGTATTGATTCGGCTGTAGATTCAGGGAAAAAATATTTTTATGTTGTAACAGCTACGACAGATGGTGGAATATCAAGTTATTCAGCTGAAGCAAATGCCACAACAACGACAACCCCTCCGGCTGATCTTATTGCAACCACAATATCTAGTACAAGCATTAGTATGAGTTGGTCTGCTAGCCCTGGAACGACTCCCATAACCTATACAGTACTTCGTTCAACGAATAGTTCGAGCGGATATGTAGCCATTGCAACGGGTGGATGTACAGGAAGTTTATCTGTTACCTCATGTATCGATAATTCTGTCAATCTTGGGACAACTTACTACTATATTATTACTGCAACGACAGCTGGAGGTGCTTCTGGAAATTCAGGATTTGCTTCTGCAACAACTCCAACAAATGCACCAACAACTTTAACAGCCACAACAACGGGAACAAATTCTATCAATCTATCTTGGACAGCTAGCTCGGGTAGTGCACAAATAAGTTACACATTATTTCGCTCTACGACGAGTGGCTCGGGATATTCTCAAATTGTAAATGGTTCTTGTGGAACCAGTATTCTGTCTCCTTTAGTTACGTGTCTTGATAATGATGTTTTACCAGGTACAAAGTATTATTATGTAATTACAGCAGCGACTGCTGGTGGAGTATCTGTTTACTCTAGCGAAGCAAATGCGACTACGACAACAAATCCACCAGCTAACGTAACAGCGTCTCCGATTGGTTCTAATACAGTAAACGTAACTTGGTCTGCAAGTTCAGGAAATGTGCCAATCACGTATACTATTTTACGTAGTTCCACAGGTGGCGGAATTAATTATGCTGCAATTACATCTGGTACTTGTCAAAGTGGTTTAGTAAATGCATTTAATTGCACAGATACTAGCGCATCTCCTGGAAATTCTTATTACTATATTGTAAAAGCAACAACAGCTGGAGGTGTTTCTACAAACTCAGCTGAAGTCAATGTGGTTATGCCTTCAACAGCACCCACTAACTTAACTGCAATCGCTCAAGATACTACTTCCATAAATCTGAGTTGGACAGCAAGCCCAGGAACATCAACAATCTTATATAATTTATATCGATCAACATCTGCAACTGGACCTTATAATATTGTTAGTTCTTGTAATAATATCTCAATTAATTCATGTTCTGATACAAATCTTATTGCAGGTACTACTTATTATTATGTTGTTACATCTGTAACCTCAGGTGGTGAATCAGTTTATTCAACTCAAGCACAAGCTACTACTTATACAACTCCTCCTATTTTAAATAATATTAGTACCGCAAGTTCTTCATCAGTTTCTTTATCGTGGACAACTAGTCCTGGAACGGCAAGTATTTCTTATAATGTGGCGCGAGCTAATACAAGTGGAGGGCCTTATACAACTATTCTATCTGGCGGATGTAGTGGATCTCTTGTTTTAACTTCGTGCACAGATACAAACGTAGTTGCGGGAACAACTTATTATTATGTAATTACTGCAACTACAGCAGGTGGTGTATCTGTTTATTCAAATGAAGTATTAGCTACAACAATTGCAAATCCTCCAACTGGATTAGTAGCTACTGCAAATGGAGGTGGAGTTGTTAATTTAGCTTGGACAGCAAGCAGTGGTACAAGTGGTTCTATCAGTTACATTATAAAAAGATCATTATCTTCTGGTGGTCCATATAATGTTATTGATACAAATATTACAACAACAAGCTATAGTGATTTTAGTGTTACAAACGGAACAACCTATTACTATGTTGTTCAAGCAATGACAAGTGGTGGAAATTCTGGAAATTCAAATCAAATAACTGTAACCCCAATTAGTAGTTTAAATATAATTGGAAATGTGACGGCACCAAATCAAGTTACGTTAACTTGGAATACTGCATTAGGGGCAACAAACTATACCGTGAAGCAATCTACAACAATGGGAGGCTCAAGTTCTGGTTCAATTATATCAAATTGTTCAGCCATAGTGTCTACAACATGTGTAATTAATACAGGTCTTACTAATGGTACAACTTATTATTATACGGTATTTGCAAATAATGTTGGAGTAGGATCTACTGCTAGTAATTTTTCAAGTGAGGCTACTAGCACTCCTTTTAATACGCCATTTACAACTATAACAGCAGGAACTGGTCAAGTAGTAATTAATTGGAATTCAATCCCAAATGCAAATAATTATAATATTTATGTTTCGCAGATATCAGGAAATGCTATTTCTGGAGGTGTTATAGCAACGGGCTGTAGTTCAATTACTACAAATTCATGCACGGCTACAGGTTTAACTAATGGGACAAAATATTATTTTGCAATGGTTGCAAATTTATCCACTGGTGGAACTTTTAATAGTGGTGAAGTCTTTGCAACTCCTATTGGATCTTTTGACTTTATTGCTGTCAATGGTTTATCTGCAAATAGTGTGCAAATAAGTTGGAATTCTGCTCTTGGTGCAAGTTCATACAATATTATTTATGGAACAGTTTCTGGTTCGTATACTTTTTCTAGCGGGCCATTTACATCATCTCCTGCAACTATATCTAATTTAAATGCTGGTACAATTTATTATTTTAAAATAGTAGCAATTAATGGACAAGGTAACGTTAGTTCAAATTCTGAATTCTCAACAACATTAGTTACTACACCACCTACTAATATAACCGCTTCAGCAACAAGTAGTTCAACAATGAATTTAGTTTGGAATATCAGTCCTGGGAATTCAAGTATTAATTATATTATCCAAAGCTCTTCTACGCCAGGTGGGCCTTATACAACAATTTCTTGTCCTGTTACTGTTAGTGGCTCTTCAGCTAGTTGTACTGATACCAGTGTTTCTGCTGGAAATAGATATTACTATGTTATTAAAGCTAGCAATACAGGAGGAAATTCATCTAATTCATCGGAAATAAATGCTGTAACTCCAACAACAATTCCTACTGGATTAACAGGAAATGCGGCAAGTAGTACAGCTGTATTTGTATTTTGGAATCCAAGTATAGGTTCTGACCCTATCAGTTATACTTTAAAAAGAGCCAATACAAGTGGAGGACCTTATACAAATGTAATAGGATGTACAAGTATCTCTTCTGCAAGTTGTACGGATACTTCAATAAATTCTGGAAGCAATTATTACTACGTTGTTTCTGCAAGTAATGCAGCAGGTTTTACTGGAAATTCAACAGAGTTATCCTTAACTTCACAAGCGTCTGCGCCAACAAATTTATTAGCTACAGCTGTAAGTGCTAATTCAGTTAATTTATCTTGGTCTAGTAGCTCTGGTGGTGCATCGTTAAGTTTTATAATATTGCGCGCAACACAAAGTGGAGGGCCTTACTCGGCCATAACATCTGGTGGATGTGCTGGTAATATCAATTATCCAACTTTAAGTTGTCAAGATACAACAGCACAAGCTGCATCAAAATATTATTATGTTGCTCAATCTGTAACTTCAGGTGGTACATCTGGAAATTCTAATGAAACTTCAGTTACAACATATGCAAGTGTCCCAATTAATGTAACAGCTACTGCATTGAATACAACTTCTATCTCTCTTAGCTGGACGGGTACAACTGGGACTAATCCTGTTAGCTATTTAGCTAAGCATTCATTAAATGGTTCAACCTATACAGCCATATTAGCTGGAAGTTGTCAAACTGCTGTAAATACAACAAATTGTCTAGATCAAAATGTACAGCCAGGGACAACTTATTATTATGTTATTAACTCAATTACAGCAGCAGGAACAAGTGCTAATTCAATAGCAGTAAGTGCAACTACTCCAACTCTTTCTCCAACAAATGTAGTTGCTAATGTTGGAAGTAGTTCTGCGATAAATTTTTCTTGGACAGCAAGTCCTGGAACGGCAAATATAAATTATTCTTTGCTCCGTTCAAGTGTTAGCGGAGGACCTTATACAGTAGTATCTAGTTGTACTTCAGTTACTTCACTTACTTGTTCAGATACAACTGTGAGTCCAGGTTCTCAATATTTTTATGTTCTTATAGCATCAACAGCGGGAGGAAATTCACCATATTCTGCAGAAGTTACAGCGACAACAGCCGCAAATGTTCCAACAAATTTGGTAGCAACAGCTACTGGAGCAACTTCTGTTACCTTATCTTGGACTGCGAGTGCGGGATCAACTAGCAATGTAACTTATACTGTAAAAAGATCTACAGTAAGCGGAGGAGTCTATTCTTCCGTAATTTCTGGAACCTGTTCGGCTCTTGTTGCAAGCACAACTTGTACGGATCAAAATTTATCTCCTGGAACAATTTATTACTATGTTGTTATTGCAAATACTGCTGGAGGAAGCTCAGCAAACTCATCTGAAGCTTCCGTAACAATGCCAACAACTGCTCCAACAAATTTAATTGGCTCTGCAAGTTCTACTACAGCTGTAAATTTATCTTGGAATGCAAGTCCAAGCAGTGGGGCTTCTGTAACATATTTAATTAAAAGGTCTGTTATCTCTGGTTCAACATATTTAAATATTACATCAGGAACTTGTTCAAATTCAGCATTAGCTTCAACAAATTGTAGTGACACGTCAGTAACACCTGGTAATATTTATTACTACGTAGTAAATGCAACAAATTTTGCAGGAACAACGAGTTTTTCAAATCAAGTAGCTGTAACAGTACCAACAACTGCTCCTTCAAATGTTGTTGCAGTAACTGCATCATCAACAGCAATCAATCTTTCATGGAATTTAAGTCCAGGGAATTCTGCTATTAGTTATATAATTGGAAGATCAACAACTTCTGGTAGTGGCTATATTAATATAGCCACTGGTGGGTGTTCTGGGAATTTAAGTACTTCCACAAATTCTTGTTCAGATACAGGTTTATCACCTGGAATAACTTATTATTATACAATTACTGCAGTTAATGGGGGAGGGAACTCTGCATTATCAAGCGAAGTTTCTGCCACAACAATAACTAATGCACCATCGACTTTAACAGCTACAGCAACAAGTAGTACAAGCGTAAATTTATCGTGGGGTGCAAGTATAGGCACTGCAAATGTTACTTATCAGGTGAGTAGATCTGTAACGAGTGGAGCTAATTATTCTCCATTGACCTCAGGAAGTTGTAGTAACATAACAGTATTAACTTGTACTGACTCTACTGCTCAGCCAGGCTATAAATATTACTATATCGTAACAGCAATTAATTCAGGCGGAGCATCTATTGCTTCTAATGAAGTTTCTGTAAATATGCCTACAAGTCCTCCAACAGGTTTTTCATTTACATCTGTTTCCTCAACAAATATTGTGATGACTTGGGCACCAAGTCCAGGTCTACTTGCAAATACTTATACTGTTTTACGTTCATCAACCACAGGCGGATCATATACAAATGTTGTTGGTTGCGTGGCAATTAGTTCATTAAATTGCTCTGATAGTTCTGTTACACCAGGAAATGCTTATTTTTATATTGTCAGAGCAACAAATTCTAATGGAACAACAGGGAATTCAAATGAAATTAATACAGTAACACCAACAACAGCTCCTTCAACACTATCTGCAGTTGCTGGTGGATCTTTTATTAATTTTTCTTGGACAGCGAGTTCGGGCACTGCTGCATTAATTACTTATTCACTAAGTCGATCACAAACTTCTGGAGCTTCATATTCTGTAGTACAATCTGGTATTAGTTCAACATCTGTTTCTGATAATTCTATTTTTCTTGGTACAACGTATTACTATGTAGTGAATGCAAATACGTTAGGTGGAGTATCTGCAAATTCAAATCAAGTTACAGTAACACCTATTGGATCTTTTTCAATAACAAATATTTCATCTTCTTCAGGGCAAATTATTTTAAATTGGAATGCAGCTTCAGGTGCAACAAATTATACTGTAAAATCATCTACAACTTTAGGAGGATCATCTACTGGAACCAATGTAACAGGCTGTGTATCTATTATTACATTGACTTGTACGGTAACTGGTTTAACAAATGGTACTACTTACTATTTTACAGTATATGCAAACAACACTGGAATAAATTCTACTGCAACAAATTCAACTTCTGAAGTTAGTGGCACTCCATTAGGTAACACTCTTGCAATATCAGGGATAGCATCGACACAAATTTCTTTAAATTGGGGGAGTGTAGTTAATGCTACAACATATAATATTTATTATTCAACTTCTCCAGGAAATGCTGTTAGTGGCGGACAAATTGTTTCAGGATGTGCAAATTTAGTTGTTACGAATTGCACCGCTTCAGGTTTATCTAATGGAGTAACATATTATTTTGCATTAATAGCAAATTTATCAACAGGAGGAACATTTCAAAGTACTGAAATTTCTGGAATGTCGATTGGAACATTTGATTTTATAAGTTTAGCTCCAGTGAATTCAACTTCTGCTAATATCAATTGGTCTGCAGCAAGTGGTGCACAAAATTATATTATTCAATATGGAGCTGTTTCTGGAACTTATACTGGTAGCCAAGGTCCTGTAACAACATCATCTTTAGCATTAAGTAATTTATCTCCAGGAAATATATACTTTATGAGAATTAAAGGACAAAATTCGTCAGGAAGTATTTTATCTACCTCAGAAAAACAATTAATATTACCTACAAATCCACCAAGTGGTTTAAGTTTAGCATCGTTAACAACAACTAGTGCAAATTTATATTGGGTAGTTAGTCCCGGTAACTCAGCAATTAATTATAATATTTATCGTTCAAATGTTAGTGGAAGTGGTTATGTGTCGTTAAGTGGTTCTATTGGCTCATGTGGTAGTATTGTAACAACAAATAGTTGTACAGATTCAAGTATTGCATCTGGATCAACTTATTTTTACGTTATTTCTGCAACAAATAGCGCTGGAACTACCACATTTTCAAATGAAATTTCTGTGACTTCACCTCCTAATCCTCCAACTTCTTTAAGTGCTAGTCCTATAAATACAACTCAAATTCAAATGAATTGGTCAGCAGTGACTGGGAATGCTTCTGGTACAACATATACTTTAAGTAGGTCTTCTACTTCTGGAGGTGCTTATTCTCCTGTTACTGGTTGTAAAAATATTAGCGCTGTAACATGTATTGATAGTACAGTTGCTCCTGGTACAACTTATTATTATATTTTAACTGCAACCAATGCAGGTGGTACTTCGGTAAATTCAAGTGAAATATCAGCAACTAGTTTTACGTCTCCACCCAATACATTTACTGCTCTGGCAACTAGTTCTTCTCAAGTAAATTTATCTTGGTCGGTAAGTCCTGGTACAGCTAATATATCTTATACAATATTTCGTTCACTAGTTTCTGGTGGGCCATATACAGCATTAACAAGTGGAACTTGTTCAGGGAATATTACTGTTTTATCTTGTCAAGATACTTCAGTTTCAGCAGGTATAAAATACTTTTATATTATTAAAGCTAATACAGCGGCTGGCGCTTCAGCAAATTCTTTTGAAATTAACGTAACTACGCCTACAACTGCTCCAACTTCTATCACGGCAACAGCGGTAAGTTCAGTATTAGTTAATATTAGTTGGACGGCAAGTCCAGGAAGTAGTGTAGTTTACAATATTAAAAGATCAACAACAGCAGGTGGACCTTACATTTCTCCAACATCTGGGACTTGCAGTAGTGCTGTTAATTCTCCATTAGTAACATGTAACGATGCAAGTGTTCTTCCAGGTGTAACATACTATTATGTGCTAACGGCATCAACAGGTGGAAGCACTTCAGGTAATTCAAGTGAAGTATCTGTTACCTTACCGACAACAGCACCTACAACACTTATTGCTACTACAGCAAGCACAAATTCTGTTACTTTAAATTGGACCGCAAGCCCTGGTACAGCCTCTATTACGTATAGTGTTTTGCGATCCATAAATGGAACAACTTTTACAGCAGTTCCTAGTGGAAGCGGATGTTTTGGCAATTTATCTGGTATTACCTGTACTGATTCTGGATTAGCAATCGGGACAAAATATTACTATGTAGTTACTTCGACTAATATTGCAGGAACAACGGCAAATTCAGTTCAAGCAACTGCAACAACATTAACATCTACACCAACCGGATTAAGTGCGACAGCAGTTTCTTCATCTTCAGTAAATCTCTCTTGGACAGTGAGTCCAGGATCTGCTAGCATAACTTATAATGTATTTAGATCTTTAAATAGTGGTTCAGGTTTTTCTCAAATTGTATGTAATGTTACAATTACATCTTCTTTGGCAAGTTGTTTAGACTCATCAGCAACTGCAGGAAATATTTATTACTATAATATTTCAGCAACAAATGCTGGTGGAACAACCTCAGTTACAAGTAATACTTCTGTTACTTTACCTACAAATACGCCTACAACAATTTCTGCAACAGCAACAAATACTACTACAATTAATATCAGTTGGAGTGCGAGCCCTGGAAATTCAAGTATAAGTTATATTGTATTACGATCGTTAACAAATTTAGCAGGAAGCTTTTCAACATTTTCAACAGGTACATGTACTCCTGCAGGAATTAGTGGATTAAATTGTTCTGATACAGGAGGTTCTCCAGGAAATATTTATTACTATGCAGTACAGGCGGTGAATTCAGCAGGAACCACAATTCAATCAAGTTCTGTTAGTGCTGTTACGCAAACGACACCACCAACAGGAGTAACAGCAACTATTTCTGGAGTAGGCTCCATTGCTGTAAATTGGACAGCAAGTCCAGGTAATTCAGCAATAACATATACTGTAAAACGATCTACTACATCTGGCAGTGGGTATCTTCCTTTAACAGCAGGTACTTGTGCTAATTCAAATTTAACAAATACTTCATGCTCAGATTTAAGTAATCCAGTTAACGGAACAACATATTATTATGTAGTAACAGCTACAAATGCATTTAATACAACTGCTAATTCAAATATCGCATCTGTTACTTATAGTTCTCCTCAAAATACTGTGACACCAGTACTAAGTGGATCAGGTATTAGTTCTACATCAAATATTATTACTTCAACAGGAAATATACTTTCTACTACTTTAGGGACATGGAGTGATACATCAAACTGTTCTTATAGTTGGTATGCTAATAACAGCATTATAAATGGTGTTACGTCTTCAACTTATACAACTCAATCTTCTGACTTATGTAAAGTTTTGACAGCATGTGTAACTTGTTCAAATTTTTTAGGGAGTAATAAAGTTTGTATTAACGGAAATTCTACAACAAATGGAATTAATACGAGCGGAATATTAACAGATTATTCAAATAGAGTCAGTACTATTTCTGGGTTTTCGTTAACTGCAGCTGGACAAGGACAAATTAAAAACTTTCTAGATAATTTAATTGCTAACAATGTTTCTATACCAGATGTATTATATGCAATGCAAAAGCAACAAAATGCTGGCTATGGAAGTGTAAGTAATAGAACTTTGTTTGACTTATATTGCGATCAGCATAACTCTACACTAACTTCATCCTCGTTTGCTTGGGATCAAAATGGAGTACTGGGCAGTTCTGCTTTAGCATCAGCTCCAAATTATGGTATTGCTACATCTAATTCAGCAATTTTTAATTCGACACAACCATCTACAATTGTAGCATATGCACAAAATCCAAGTTCAACTAATTTTAATGGTATTTTTGGTTATTCAACGAATTCATCTGCTAATTCAACAAATGGGTTTGGATTTAATAGTGGTAGTGGAAATAACTTTCGTGATGATTTAGCGAATCAAACTATTACAAATAGTAATGTAGGATATAATTTTGTTGGCAGATCATTAAGTGGTACAACAAATATTTTAGATACGAATGGAACTCAAACGTTACCTTCAACAAATGCAACAGCTTTAGGAGGTGGTAATTTTATATTAGGTAATTTCCCACGCATTGGAAGTCAACAGAATTTTACATTAAATGGATATTTAGCTTTTGCTGCAGCTTGGACAAATAGTGCTTTAAATTTTAATAGTATGGAAATTGTACGCAGTGCATACACTGTTAATTTTCCTGTTCCTGCTACAGTAACATATATTGGTGATAATAATGGTTCTGTCTATACTTGCACTTTATCTGGTGGTGCTGTACCTAATGCGTCTAGCTGCACAGCTTCAACTGGATTTGGAAGTTTATATAGCGTATCAGCTTCAAGCTCATTTTTGTATGTTGTAAATAGTTCTGGATTTGTATATGCATGTCCTATTACAAATAATTCCATTCCATCTACTGCAGCAAGTTGTTTAAAAAGTACTGGATTTAGTGATTCTTTTCCAGCATATCCTACAATTTATTATGCAAATAATTATGTGTATGTTGTGATGTATAGTGCTGGAACAATCTATTCATGTCCGGTGCAAAGTAATGGTTCCATTCCTAATTCTAGTGGTTGTTCTGTTGGTACTGGATTTAGTAAAATTTATGCTGGTTTTGTAAAAAATAATTACTTTTATCTTGCAAATTATTCTTCTGTAAATAAAGTAACATCATGTCCATTAAATAGCGGAGTCGTACCTAATTTTTCTGGTTGTTCTCAATCGAGTACATTTACTGGAGCTTGGGGTATGGGTTACAATGGCAGTTATGCTTATGTTGGTGGTTATTCGAATGGGAATGTTTATGTCTGTCCTTTTAATAGTGGGGTATTTCCTTCAAGTTCAAGTTGTACAAATACTGCAAATGGATTTGGAACAATATGGGCAATTACAAGTACACCAAATAGTAGCGATGTTTATATCGTAAATTCTAACGGTGTAGTGTATTCCTGTCCAATAGCTGCGAATGGATCAATTCCTTCTGCTGGTAGTTGTGCCAGTGGTTCAGGTTTTGGGAAAGGATATGGAATTAGTATCTATTAAAGTATGCTAATATAATTCCTAGATTATAAATTTAGGAGGTTGCTTTAATGTTGAAACAGAACAAATTATTTTATATTTCTATATATCTTTTAGGAATTTTCAGTGGCTTTGCTCTTTTTTTAACTTATCAATTTATTCAAAATAAATATTCTTCCAATCAAAATAGGATAGTAAAAAAAATAGTAAAGATTGGTGATAGTGTATGGACAAGTGCAGATTTACCAAATGATTTAATTTTAGAATATGCAAATATTGAAAATAATATTTATAATGCTGAAAAAAGGTTTGCAGATCATTTAGCTTTAAGAATTATACTTGCAAAAGAACAAAATAAAAGAGTAGATAAAAATTATATTCCAACTTTATTTGATCTTATAAAGTTTAATCAAGCTAGTGAAGATGATGCTCTTATATATTATAATAAAATGGTTAAAGAACATGGAGTCAATGTATTTTCTGGACAAGGATTTGAGAAAATTAAGACGCAAATTCAATTTCAATTAAATTATGAAAAAATGAATTTAATATCAGATAAAAAAATATCTGAACTATATAACAATGGAAAATATATATCATATGTTAGTAAACCTTTAGGTAATCCTTTGCTTTTTGATATAAGTGTTTTTCCAAATAGAGGTAATAGTAATACTAATATATCACTAATTAGTATTCTTGACTATACAAACCCTAAAAGTATTGAGTTAGAAAATAAAGTAGAAGATATTTATAAAAAATATGGCAAAAAAGTTAATTTTATAAACATTCCTTACACATCAAGTATAAATTCTTTAAGCGGTTTTTTTGCCAAAGGAGCTTTTTGTGCTCAAGAACAAGGTAATGATAAATACTGGAGTTATTCTAGGAAAGTTCTTACTTTTACTTCTAAAAATAATGAAAATGAAAATTTGAAAAATGATGAAATTAAAAATAAAGTATTAAGTATTGCTAATAATGCAAAACTTGATATAAATAATTTTAATACCTGCTTAGATTCCAAAAAAGTTAATGACAAACTGATTTTAATTCAAAATAAATTGTATTCTACAAATGGTTTTCAAGGGAATCCGACTATATATTTAAATAAAAGAGAATTAAATTTTTCTTTGAATGAATTAGACGATAGAATAAAAAATGAGATAAATTGATATTACTCTAAATCAACAGTAAGGCGTATTGAAATTCCAACTTCGGTATAATCAAAAGTAACTGGCTGAACATAAGTAGAGTAATGGCTATAGTATACACGTCCTCTTAAATTCCATCCATTATTAGCTATAATTACTAATAGAGCACCTTCATAACCTTTACCATAATCAGAATTGTAAATCTCATTATTAAATTTTGTATTCAGTAAAAAACCTAATTCGCTATTAAAAAAAATATTTTCGAAATTCAAAAAATTAATTCCCCCTAAAAATTTAAATTTTGTATTAGACATTTTTTCGATTTTTAAAGTATTATCACCTACAGCTCTTACAACAAGAGTATCACCATAAGAAATTAAAAGTTCTGAATATAATAATGAGTTAAATTTATAATTAAGACCTAGAAAATAATTTGTAATTCTTATTATACTATCACCTATTACTACACTTGAATCTGATTGCATAATTTGAGAAATTGAATAATTAATTCCTAAATAGCTTTTAAAGTCTTTTGTCCAATTTTGGATAAAACCAGTTTCAATAAAAGGAATAGCTCTTGATAAAAGTTTTGCTTCAGTGCCAGATGTTGAATCTATTTCTATCAAACGTAAATATTTTATTCCGCTTTCTAAGTAATAAGAATGAAAATTTGAATCTATATTATTCAATTTATCTTCATTTATTAATTCATTTTTAAGTAAACAAATAGATTCTCCTTCAGATAGGGTTATATTATAGCTTGAAATGTTTGGATTAATTTTAAGTGTTTTTTTTAGAAATCCATTTTCTCCATAAATAGGAAAATATTTTTTTTTTCTTAAAATACTAGTTATTGTTTCACCTTCTTTTATTTCATATAGTTCGCAAGCTGTATTTTTATTTTCTTTTAATTTTATAACTTTGCTTTTTTTTAATTCATCAATATTAGCTTCATGAGATTCATGATCTATGTTATTTAAATTATTTGTTTTATTATCTGAATTATTTATGATTTCTTTTGAATAAGAAAGTTGAAATTTAAATAAGATGATACTTACAGTAATAATTAATTTTTTTGTTTTTAATTTATAGATTATCAATTTCAATTGCTTGCTTTCATAAATAAAATTCATACATAATTTCGTTACATTTTGAGGTTTTTTAAAATTTTGTTTTTATTATTTCAAAAATTTGCTAGATAAGGTTAAAATTTCCTAGTTTATGAAAATTTTCTAGAAATTTTATTTCTTCTTAACTCTTCAAGGGCATGTAAATGGCTGAAAAATTGAATGAATCATTAATTTTAAAAACATTAGATTGGGCATACGAGAAAGCCCTCACACAAAATTTACCTGGACTGGATAGTGCTTTTATTTTGGCAGAGGAATATTTAAAACAAGAAGGTTCCTTAGAAGAAAAAATTGATAGTTTAATCCGCTGGCAGAATACAAAAGCAGCTTCATGGGGTTTTTTAACTGGACTAGGTGGTATTGTAGTTATTCCAGTAACCCTACCTTCTAATATTGCTGGAGTATCTTTTTTGCAAATCAGAATGATAGCTGCAATTGCAATTATGAATGGCTATGATGTGCATGATGATCGTGTGAAAACCATGGTTCTTGCATGTTTGTGTGGTTCTGCTGGCGCAGAAATATTAAAAAAAGCGGGTGTTAATTTAGGAACAAAAGTTTTACATAATGTGATTCAAAATATTAGTAAAGAAACAATAATGCGCTTGAATAAAGCTATTGGTTTAAGTTTGTTATCTAGATTTGGGGGAAAAAGTGTTATAAATTTTGGGAAAGCTGTTCCGTTATTAGGTGGTGTTATAGGCGGTGCTTTTGATGGAATTACCACAAATGCTATAGGTGATATAGCAAAAAAAGCATTCCTTAAAAACATTAAAGAAACAAATGTTACTTAGCTACGCAAAGAGAAATTCCTTCTTCCAAAACATCTTTAGGTAAATGGCGACCAATAAAGACAATTCTTGTTTTCTTTTCTTCAGATGGAAGCCATTCTCTATCTTCATTACTTCCCATGGTGGTATGCACGCCTTGAAAAACAATTCTTTTAGATTCATTCTTTATATATAATATTCCTTTATATCTTAAGACTTGATTACCTAATTCATTTAATACAAGTTGCATAAAGCGATTTATTTTTTCAATATCTAGCGGTCTTGTTTCTTCAAGATAAATACTTTGAATGGCATCGTCATGAGAATGTTCATGATATTCCTTTGTTATTTCAGGATTGATTTCTATTCTAGCCTGAAGATCAAATGCATTTATGGCAAGAACTTCCCCTATTTGTACATTTGAATTTACAGTTTTGAAAAGTTTTGCTATTGGATTAATTGTTTTTATTTTATTTTCTACTTCTAGAATTCTTTTCTCATCAATTGTATCAATTTTATTTAATAAAATAACATCAGCAAAGCCTATTTGATCCTGTGTTTCTTTAATTTCAGACAAATTTTGATCTATATGTTTCGCATCTACAACTGTTACAACAGCATCCAGATAAAAATATTTACGAAGATTTTCATCCATAAAAAATGTTTGTGCAACAGGGCTTGGATCTGCCATACCAGTAGTTTCAATTACAACATGGTCAAAATTAATTTTCTTTTTAATTAAATCAAGACAAATTTTAGTGAGATCTCCACGAACTGTGCAGCAAACACAGCCATTATTCATAATTTTTAATTCTTCACCAATGCTTTGAACAACCAGTTCAGAGTCTAAATTAACATCACCAATTTCATTCAGAATTACCGCTATTTTTTTTCCATGATTTTCTTGTAGCATTCTATTTAACAGAGTAGTTTTTCCAGATCCTAGAAATCCAGTAACTACCGTAACAGGATATTCTTTTTGTTGCTGTGCCATTGAAGACTCCATAAGTAAAGGGAAACATGTACCCAAATTTCAATTTTCTTCTTATACCAAAGTTTCTTCCCAAGGAAATGCTATTTTCCCCTTTTCCTTTAGCTCTAAGGCCTTTTTTATAATAGTTGAAATGGCGTTTTCAACTATTTTTTTTTGTACCTTTCCATGTTCCCAGTCATTTTCTATCAAATGTCTCCTTTTTTTTGCTACACAGGAAAGAAATTTTTCTTTTACAGAGTCATCTTCTAGGCGCAGTCCTAAAGATAGTACTTGGTCGCTTAAATTTGAACATAATAAGCTAAGATGATTGGAATTTAATTCAGATATACGCGACAAAGTCAACATATCTTGTGCAATTTTGTTAGCCAGTTCAGGATTTTTCGAGCTTAATCCTGCAAGTAATTGCGTTCTAAAATCACTATTTGCCGCTTGAAGCATTTGGCTTATCTTTTCCACTCCATTTGGAGTTGTATTTCTAGAATTCATATTTTTTTGTAACTTTTCTAGTTCTTCATGAACATTTTCAAGTTCTGGTGTATCAACATGATTTAAGACACTAATTCTTAAGAGTATTTCTGTTCTAACACTTTCGTTGAGATGTTTAAATATTGCTGAGCATTTATCGGGGGGGGCGATTGCTAGAATGAGAGTTATTGTTTGAGGATGTTCAAGTTTTAACCATTGAATTAGAACTTTTTCATAGATTGTTTCAAGAATATTTCTTATTTCATCAATAAGATAGGAGTCTGATAGCTGTTCAATCCAAGTTGGATCTTTTAAAGTTAAATTTGCTTTCGATAAAATTTGCTTTGCTTTATTTATCGAAAAAGCACCTTGATAAGAATCAACTTTTTTAACAAGGTCAACAAATTCTTTAGCTAATATTTCTATATCTTTTTCAGTCAAAATAGGTAAGCGTGAAAAAGCTTTTAAAATTTTTTTAGTTTCATATTCTGGAATGTTTTGGATAAGTTTTGCAGCGTTTTCTTCTCCTGCTAAGGCAAGAATTGCAGCCGCTTTTTGACTTGGAGTCATGTACTTTTTCCTTAATGATTTGATTTTTTATATTCATCCCTTTATTTTAACATTTTTAAACTGGGTTAACCTAACGCTCCTGAGGCTCAATTATGTCAAGTATAAATCAAATTAGGGTTGCTAACCCAAGTGAAGTCACCATAAATAATAGAACATATATCCGAGTAACATCCCATTTGGTGCTAAGTGCACACTTAAATGCAGGGAATAATTTATTTGGTGGATTGCTAGTTCAATGGGCAGATGAGTGTGCAGGTATTTTTGTAATGGAAATTTTGAAAACTCATCATGTTGTGACTAAAAAAATATCTGAAGTGTTGTTCAATGAACCAGCAAAACTTGGTGATGTATTAGAATTTCTTTGTTGCGTAAAAGCAATTGGGAAATCCTCGATAACTGTTGAATGTGTTTGTCGTGCAAAACAGATTGACACTGAGGATAGACTCCGTACTATTTTAAACTGTGACCTCGTGTTTGTAAAAATAGATAAATTTGGAAGATCAACACATCATAATTTTGTGCTAGAGGAAAGTTGACTTATGTTTAAATCCCATTGTGTTCAAATGTTTAATTCAGCTGCGAGTGAATGCCTTTGGGAACCTTCAGAAGAAAAAATAAAATCTGCAAATCTTACATTATTTAGAAATTATATTAATCAGAAATATAATCTTAATTTAAAAAATTTTCATGAACTATATTTATGGTCAATTGGTGAATATGCGGGAAAAAAAAATCATCATTCTGTATTACTATTTTGGCAAAATATTTTAGAATATTTTCAAATAATTCATGATAATGAAGATGAATATAGTGTAATTAATATTGATGATTTTAAAAAAGTGGAATGGTTCCCTTCTGTTAATTTAAATTACACGCAAAATTTACTAAGGAAAAATGATTCTGAATTAGCTATTGTTTTTAGAGGTGAAAATTTTCAAGAAAAAAAATTAAGTTGGACAGAATTAAACATGCAGGTTTCTAAAATGCAGCAATTTCTTCTTTCAATTGGGATTGAAAAAAATGATTGTATTGCATTTTATATGCCAAATATTCCTGAAACAATTACTTTGTTTTTAGCGGCAGCTAGTTTGGGAGCTATCTGTTCATTTTGTTCTCCAGATTTTGGGATTCAAGGAGTTTTAGATAGATTTGGGCAAATTGAACCTAAACTTTTTGTTTTTTCTGATTCAAGTGTTTATAATGGTAAAGTGATTCAAGATTTTAAAAAAATAACTGAAATAATAAGAAATTTAAAGTCGTTAAAAAATATTGTGGAAGTTAATTATTTTAGTAATGAAATTGAAAATATTGATAAAATATTAATTTCTCCTGATATAAAATATAGTAATTATTTATCCGTTCTTAAAAAATTTGAATATAAAGAAATACAATATCCAAAATTCCCATTTAATCATCCTTTGTTCATAATGTATTCTTCTGGAACAACAGGCGTCCCAAAGTGTATTGTGCATGGAGCTGGGGGAACTTTAATTCAGCATGTAAAAGAACATAAACTACACTGTGATTTTAAAGATGGCGATAAAGTCTTCTACTATACAACTTGTGGTTGGATGATGTATCAATGGCTGGTATCTGCACTAGCATCTAACTGTACAATAATTCTTTATGACGGCTCACCTTTTTTTCCTTCGCCAGAAATGTTATTTAACTATATAGACTCAGAAAAAGTTCGTTTTTTTGGAACTTCAGCTAAATATATCGATGCAATTAAAAAAACTTCTTTTATACCAAAAAATAAATATCCTTTAAAAAATTTAGATTTTATAGGTTCTACTGGTTCACCGTTGCATGATGAAAGCTTTGAATTTGTCTATCAAAATATTAAAAAAGATGTGTGTCTATCATCTTTGTCTGGTGGAACCGATATTATTTCTTGTTTTGTGTTAGGAAATCCTACTGGCAAAGTTTTTAAAGGAGAAATTCAAACTCCAGGTCTTGGTATGAAAGTTGAAGTTTTTAATGAATTTGGAAAAAGTATTATCAACGAACAAGGTGAATTGGTTTGTACTTTACCATTTCCTTCGCAGCCAATTTATTTTTGGAATGATCATGATCATTCTAAATTTTTTAATAGTTACTTTAAAAAATTTGTCAACGTATGGCACCATGGAGATTGGGCTGAAATAAAATCTTCAGGTGGTATCGTTATTTATGGAAGATCAGATGCAACTTTAAATCCAGGTGGGGTAAGAATTGGAACTGCGGACATATATCGCCAAGTTGAACAATTTGAGGATATTTTAGAAAGTATTGCTGTTGAACAAAAATGGCAAAATGACACTAGAATTATTTTGTTTGTCAAACTAAAAGTTGATAAAAATTTAACGCCTACACTTATAGATGAAATTAAAGGTAAATTAAAAGTAAATTGTTCTCCAAGACATGTCCCAGCAAAAATAATTTCTGTTCCAGATATTCCACGGACAAGATCTGGAAAAATAGTTGAGACCGCTGTCAAAAGTGTGATAAATGGATTGGAAGTTAAAAATAAGGAAGCAATGGCAAATCCTGAAGTTTTAGCATATTATCAAAATCACCCTGAATTAAATTTAGATTAAAGCAGTAATTATGAAAAAAATAAATCCTATCGTTATTCTATTTAGACATGGTCAAACAGATTATAATGCGGAAAAACGCTTTCAAGGACAGCAAAACTGTCCTTTAAATATGAATGGTTTGGAACAAGTACAAAAAACTGGTGAAGTTATTAGTGATTTACTTGAAGATATTTTTAACAAATTTCCTAATTCTAAAATTGCTGAATGTCGTACTTCAGATCTCCAAAGATCTGTTTTATCTGCACAAGTTGTTAGTAAAGTAATATCAAAGCGCTTAGGAAAAAATATTAATTTTATGAATGAACCTAAATTACGCGAATATCATGCAGGAGAGTTAGAAAATTATACAATTGATGAATATCTTAAAAAAAATCCTGGCAAATTAGAAAAATATTTTTCTGATTATAAAGAAGATCCTTTAAATGCTAAATATCCTGGAGAAAATTCTGAGTCATGGAATATGGTTTCAACAAGAATTCTACCTTTTTTGGTAGATTTAAATCAAGCTTTTATTTCTCAACTAGCTGATAATCCTCAAATTGATTTAATGCATGAGAATTCTGTACAGGATATTTACATTTGGTCAACACATGGTGGAGTCATAAGAAACTTCTTAAGTTTAATGCAAATTTGTGATTTCAATACCTCTTTCATTGAGGTGGGGAATGGAGATGTTCTCCTTTTAAAACCATCTCTAGTAATTGAATCGCATGAGCTAAAAGACAAGCAACTAAATTCTTCAGCCTTACTTAATGACAGGCTAGTGACATGGGAATTGTTAAAACATGTTAAAATAGGTGATTCAATTACTGTACTTACAGATTTATCTACCCTTATTAAGTAAGTCGTAAACTGTCAAAAATTAAGCTTAAAAATTTAATCATTTCTTTAACTTCCGAATTATATGAGCAATGTTGTCTGAAAAAGGATTGAGAATTGCTCAAGATAAAAAATTTATTTCTTAAAATTTTAATAATACTGACTATCTTTCACTTTTCTTTGAAGAATGAAGCATATGCAAAAAAGCAAAATTATATTATATATACTGTAAAAAAGAATGACACATTATTTAAAATCTTAAAAAGATATAAATTAAATCCTATTTTTGGGAAAAATGGATCATTAAAAAGAACATTAGATTTAAATCCAAAAAAAAAGAAATCAAAAGGAAATTTAATTTTTCCAAGAGAAAAAATAAAAATACCAGCTTTTAAAACCCGAAAAGGCAAAAATATAATTGCTATTGACAATACTCAAGAAGAAAAGGAAGTTCAAAAAAAACAACCCATTTTGATTCTTAGTGGCATTTTAGAAAAAAACGCTATTATTTTAAAATGGGATATTTCTCCTGAAAGTAGTGAATATAAATATGATGTAAAAAGAGCTTTTGTTGAAGAGAATGAATTTAAAATTATAGAAGAAAATTTAACTATTAAAGAATTTAAAGATAAAGATTTGTTTTTAGAAAAGGAATATAAATATATAGTTACCGTTAAAGATGGAAATGGTTTTATTTTAAACTCAAATGAATTTAAAATAGTTTATAAACCATTATTTTATACTAGTTTAAAAGGGATGTTAAACGATAAAAAAATACATTTAGAATGGGAAGGACTAGAAGATAATAGCAATATTAAATATATCTTACTTCGTAAATTTAAAAATGAAGATGAATTTAAGCCTATTTTAATAAATACTTTTGAGAATACATTTTCTGATTTGAATATTACTGGAAATAAAATATATCAATACCAGGTTAAAGCTATCAATGCGGATAAAGAATTAGGAATGTCAAATATAGTAGAAATTCCATCATTTCTTTTAGCTTATCATGAAAATAATTTAAAATTAAATATAGCAACAGCATATTATACATACCATGAATATAATACAACTAATAATACTGATAATGTTCTTTATACTTCATTAAGTCCAACTTTAGGTTTAAGTTATTTAAAAAATTGGAATGAAAATTTTGCTACTTATTCTTCTTTAGAATTATCATATTTAGATTTTTTAAATAGTAGTTATTATAATATATCCGGAAATCCTGTTTTACTCTATGGATTAAATTTAGGATTAAATTATCAATTAATGAAATACTTGCATATACATGAAAAAATTAATATTGGAAAAGATGTTATTTATAAACCTTATAGTAATAATTCTAACTTACAAAGTATTTATACTTTTAATAACTCATTGTACTTGGGAATTCACTTTTATAAAACAAAATTGCTTGATATATTTACTGAAATAGGCTATATAGCATCTTTAAGTTTAACAAATACAAATGGATTTGGAAATGGCTATGAAATTAATTTTTCTCTGTTGAAAGGATTTGAAAATTTTGATTTTACTACAAAAATTTATTACTTAAATAAAAATATAATAACTTCTGATGTGACATCTAATGAATCGAATTTTGGCTTAATTGCTGAAATAACATTTCCTATAGGAGAGAATTAATGAATTGTATACTTTTAATAATACAATTTATTTTCTCTAAATTAAATATAATATTCCTTGTTTTTTTAATTTTGCAACCTTGTTATGCGCAAAATGAAATAAATGCAATAGATAATTCAGGTTCAATAATAAATTCTAAAGATCAAAATCATTTAAAAGAGTTTAAGGATATAGAAATTGTTAAACCAGAGAATAATATAGCCAATCCAGAGTTGAAAACACCAGAGAATAATGTAGCCAATCCAGAGTTGAAAACACCAGAGAATGAAATGACATTAAATCCTGAAGAAAAAAATGATTTAAAGAATGAAATGGAAAATGAAATGGCTCAAAAATCAATTTTATCTTTTGATAATAGAACGAATAAAGTAAGTAGTGACAATTTTTTTTCTTATGAATTAAATGGAAATATTCATTACTATCAAATTTCTGGGACAGATAAAAATTATAATATTTCTCAGACAATTCTTTTTAAAGCTGTTACTTTACAGGAATTTGGATTAACTGAAAATTGGAGCCCAAATTTAAAAACCTTTCAAAAAATGAATTATTCCGTTTTGCAAGTTTCATCATCAACAGCTGGAATAAATGTATATAATTCCTTAAATAGAATTGTAAATGCAATTTTTGGATTAAAATATGATGTAATAGAGAAAATATATTTAAAACCTGAATTTCAATATGGTGGTTTAATTGCATTTAGAGCCCTGAATTCTAAGACAACAGTGATAGAAACAATTTTATTACCTAAGTTAAATGCAACATTTGGATTTCATATTTTTTATACAGATCATGTCGAATTTAATGTATATGGAGTTTGTAATGCCATCATACCTGTTCAAGTACCTAATTATGGAAGTGTAAATGGTTTTGGCTATGAATTTGGTCCCGAATTTATTTTCAAAAAAACAGAATGGTCTTTCAATACAAGTTTATATTATAATTCTTTTTATCTAAAAACTTCACCAATTAATTTAAATTACTTAGAATTTGGTTTGCGATTAGGATTTGCTCTTGATTTATAAGAATAAGTCCATTTTAATGGATGAAAATTCATTTTTTGTGCTATCACAAATAGTTCTCCAGGTAAGGGCTGTTTTGCTTGGTGATTTTCATCGCGAGTAGGGTATTTTGGAAATAAAATATTTCCACTTAAAGGTGCTAATAAAGGTTTATTTAAGTTATCAAAGCCAATATTTTCATTTTTTTCTATATATTTAAAGTTACTAAGTCCTTGATGAAGTCGTTTTGTTGGATGATCAAATTTTTCCTTGTATTTAATTTGCATGAATTCAAAATCATCATTTTTGTGAGCTAATTTTTTAATGGAGCAATGGTGCAGGAATACTAAATCCATGTTTTTAATAGCTCTTTTCATTATCCAATATGCAAAAAGAGCAGCACTAGTATGGAACCCTTTTTCTCCAAGTTCAATAGTAATTCCTACCTTTTGCAATGAGCGAACATATTCATCTGTACACATCCCTAAATTTGAAAAAGCCGCTCCTTTTTTTCTCGTTACATATGTATTCGATATACCAGTTGATCTTGCCCAATAGTAACTTTGAAGATCCATCTCAAAAATATAAAATGGTCTTAAACATGGCATAATAGTTTGATGAAAATCATAATAAATATCAGCTTGTTGCAGTAAAGGTGTGAGCTCTGCAGCTCTTTTTGCTTCTATAGTATTAGAAAAAGAATTTTTTGTACCAAAACTTCTGTTTAAATCCATTTCGATAAAACGAACATTTTGGCGCGCAGCAGGAATGTTTCCCAAGAAAAATGATATTTTCCCACCATATGTTATTTTGTGAGAGAGAAGATCTTCAATGATTTTAATAATAGCTGGCAATGAACCTGTTTCGTTCCCATGCACTAAACCAGAAAAAATAATATGACCTTTATGCTTTTTAAAATCTATGGTTAGTGAATGGGGAATTCCATTACTGTAGTCTGCTGCATATTTTTCAAAAATTTTTAAGTTGTCTTCAAGATTTAATATTTGTGAATTCACTTTCAACTGCCTTTAATTAAAAGAAGGAAAAGAATCAATCAGATTCTTTTGTTTGCAAAAATGTAGCATTTAATTTAAAAAAAACTAGTATGCTGTTTTAATTCCTTCCAAGAATAGCTCTAGGAATAGAAAGGTTAAGAAATTGCCTATATATGTTTATGAACCCACTATTTGGTCTTTAGATGAACCTGTTAGTGATTGCTGTTATTTTGAATCTATACAATCTTTTAAAGATGAACCATTGAAGAGTTGTCCAACATGTGGGCATGCGGTTCATCGTAGTGTGACTAATTTTAGTTTATCCACGTCTAAATCAAGTCAGGAAAAAACATCTGACCCTTTCCAAGCTTTAAATTCAAAAAACGATTCCCCCTCTGCTCGTGCAGCGCGTTTGGCTATGCGGCATGTTTGTGCTCAAGGTTGCAAACATTAATTATTTTTCAAAAAATAAAACCGTTTTTGGTTTGCGTTGAACATCGCGGATGGATTGATCCCCTCTAGCTACCACTGTGGCTCTGGTAAGTTTTCCTTTCTCAACTTCAAAGATGAGAATTCCAATTTTTTGGAGGATCATGAAAATTCCTAATCCTGCACCAGGGTAACCTTCTTGAATGGGCTCTGTTTCTTTATACCCAACACCAAATCTAATATATTTAGCAATTCCTTCACCTTTAAATGTACCAAATTTATCTTCTACACTTAATACAAGTGTTGTATCAGAAAATAAGCATTTTAATTCAATTTTCTCATTTTCTTCTAATGCAACAGCTTGGGTTCTATCAATATTGCTGCGAGCGGGGCAAGCATCCCAGATGGCATTCATTAGAAACTCATCAACAATATCACTTAAAATTTTTGCATAAGATGCAGATCCTGCTACCAGCTTATCTTTTTTCTGCTGAATGAGTTGAGAAAAGAAATCAGCAACTTTACTTTGAATGATGACTCTTTCAGAAGAATGTTCAATAGATTGTTCATAAGTTTCAGGTGATTTCAATGATAAATTTTGGATAATATTTTTTGCTTTATTTTTTTTGAAAGATAGGATTTGGATAATAACAGTTTTTAATAGTTCTTGATGGATTAAACCTATTAAAAATCTTATTTTTTTCATTTCTTCTTTGTATTTTTCAAAAATAGAAAGTTCTTTTTCGTTTGGCATCAAAATTAGATTTTCTGTGATAAAATCTTTTGCTTTATTGACAAAAAATAAAAAATCAACGCCATCACATAAAATATATTCATTGCCAGATTTATCAAATTTTGAAACGATCTCGGTGTTAGGGATATTTTTTTGTATCACATGCGAGGTGTTTTTACAGGCAAGCTCAATGGCATCCAGTTGATTCTGGTTAAGAATTTTGCTTAAATTTTCTGTTATGTAAAAGCAAACTGCAGACATTATTGTCCTTATAATATTGATTTAATAAAATTCTTACTTTTTTTTCTCTTTGGGTCAAAAAGAAATGTCGGAAATCTAGTAGGAATTTTTTCTCAATAGAAAGCAGATACTTTCTTTGTTTGAGAAATCAAAAAAATTTAAACTTACAGAACTTGAACCCAAAGTAAATAAATCTGGAATTAATTTCTTAGGGTAACAGATCGAGGCAATGATATCATAAGGGTAATTTAGCTCTTGCAAATTGAGTTGACTAATTATTTCCATATAATTTATTATTTGCTCAATATGTGATTCATCAGGTAAACCCGTTTTATAGTCAATAAGCCATACTAAATTTTTGTTCTGTGAGCTTAGTTGTAATTCCTCTAAACTAAAAAGTTGATTATCTATTGTTTTAAATGTAGGAATGAATGGGAGAAAAGACAATTTATCAATTGGAATAATAGCTACAAAATCAAGGATATTCCTTTGAGTCATTGTAAAAAAATTCACAGGTTCTGTTTCTTTCCAAACTTCAAGTTCATGGTAGATTTTTTTGGCATGTAATTTAATAGAATATTGGAGCGAATTAATTTTTGCAGGTTTATTTTCTATAGCCGCATGATATAATATGCCCCGTGAAATAGATTTTCTTTCTTTCATTTTTTTCTGAATCAATTCATATATATTATTAGTCTTAAATTTCTCAGTTTTTTCTTCTGATATGTTGTTTAGTATATCTAAATTAGAAGTTTTTCTATAAACGCTAGTAGCTTGGAAATGAAATTTATTAATAAAATTTGAGGAAATTAGAGGTTTTTCATCAGTATTTCTTTCGTTACTATCAAAGTTACAAAAATGTATAAATTGAGGGCCGAAGTCATAATATGAAAAGGAATTTTCATTGCTTTTAATAGGAATGGGAAAGTTTTCATTTGTTTGAAACCAAGGAGGCTTTTGCTCTAGAGTAATTTGTTTCCTTCCTTGTTTTATTTTTTCTGATGTAAGATTAAAATTACTTCTTAAAAATTTTATTAATATTTCTTCTTCAAGATATTTCTGAGAAGGAATAATATCACTACTAGTATAATCTGATAAATCGTCACGTAGACCAAATCTTTTTTGGGAATGTCTTTTTGCTTGAAAGATAGTTAGTGATGATATTGCCCTAGTAAATGCAGTATAAAACACCCTTTGACGTTCAAAATCTAATTCAGCTTGTTTCCTTAATTCTGGATAAAAATACTTTTCTTTTAAATTGCCTTTTGAGTTGTATTCCTCAAAATAATCTTCTGCATTAAATTTCTCATTTTTTACTCTTTGCAATATTGACATATTTTCAATATCGTCTTGTAACCAAGTAATATCAATAAATCGTTCAGAAATTGCAGTAACAAATTTGCCACTTGGCTTTACTCGACCATTTTTAGGGTAAAAGAATACATGTTTCCATTCAAGGCCTTTTGCTTTGTGTACTGTTTTTAGCTCTAAAGAATTTTCTAGTTCAAGTAATTTATTATTTAAATTTCTTATGCCCCACTGTTCTAATTCATGAGGTATGATTTGTTCTTTCTTCTTTTTTTCTTTTAATTGAGTATTTTCTATTAAATTATTTTTAATTTTTTTCTCTAATTCAAACGAAAATTCATGATATGAAAGTTTTTTTACCAAAGCTTCTGCAAAATTATCCATGTTAATAATAAAATACATAGAATGTATGTCGTCGCATTTATGATTAAATAAATAAAATAATTCCCATCTTAATTCTTGCCATGCATATAAAAAATTATCTTTTGCAATTAATTTATACTTTTCAATAACTGCTAATATATCACTAATTTTTTTTGATTTAAATTTTTTGTCGAGAAAGAAACTTTCTATTTCTTCAAAGTTTATTTTGCAAATTGGACTAATCAATATCATAAATAGATCATAATCATCGTTTTCGTCAACTAGAAATTTTACTAATGATAAAGAAACACTATATTCTAAAATAGTATCTAACGTATTATTTTTTTCCACAGAAATATTTACTGGAATACTATGTAGCTTTAGAAAATTATAAATTTTTAAAATATCTGCATTTTCTTCACATAAAATAACCATTTCATTCCAGTCACAGGCGACAGTTTTTTTCCAGTGCTTTATAAATTCGACATAACACTGCAATGAATAATTTTCTAAATTTATAGAATTAATTTTTTTATTTAATTCTTCATCAGAGTTATTTAATCTTGAAGTATTTAATGAACATGTAACAATATTTAATTTTTCAACATGAATTATATTTTCTTCAATTGTTTTTCCTGCATCTAGAGCATTTTCAGAAATATATTTTTTTAATGCTTCTTTATAAAAATAAGATTCTTTGAATTCTACTGGGAACCTTGGGTTATTCCAATCAAACGTAATTTTTGATAAAGAGTTTATTTTATTTAGCAATGAGGGATCTGAGCGAAAGTTTTTTTTCAGCTCTAAATGTTCCCAGTTGATATGTTTTTTTAAACCTTGAAAAACATCAACAGAAGCATTTCTAAATCCATAAATACTTTGTTTAGGATCTCCCACAACAATCATTCTAGCATTATTCATTTGCACTAAGTGATATAAAATGTCATGCTGAATATGGTTGGTATCTTGGTATTCATCAACAATTAATTCTTGAATTTTTATTGGAATATTTGACTGTAGTTCTTCTTTTAGAAATAAAGTTCTATCAGCATAGCTAAATTCTCCCCTTTGTATACGCTTTAAATACTCCTTGCGTGCAAGGGTATGAAAATCTTTAAGCAAAACTTGAGTTGCCGGATGCATATTTCTTGCAGCTATTCTAATATTTTCATGAGATGTGGCGAGAAAAGTATCATTGCAAAGAGCTTTTAGAATAAAACTAAAAGTACTAGAAGTCTGTAAGAAACCAGTATTTAATGCTCCTGACAGCAAAAAGTCTATAGCTATTACTAACTCTTTTTGATTTAGATTGCTATTTAAAAAATATTTTTTGATTGATTTTTTAAGATCATCTTGGATTACTTCTTCTTCAATGAGTTGTAATTTAGGTGGCATTTTAAACTTATTATTAGACTGATTTTTTTCCCACCAAGTAGGATAAATACAATTTACAAGATCTGAAAAAAAACTATCAATTGTAGATATATGTATTAAACTTAAAGCATCATTTAAGAAATATTCTTTCGAAAAATCATTCTCAATTCGTGCCTTGATTTGCTGTGCAGCATCATTTGAAAAAGTTACAATGAATAAACGAGCTGGGTCAATTTTTTTAGTCAAAAGCAGCCATTTTACTCTTTCTAGAAGAACGGCTGTTTTTCCTGCGCCTGCACCAGCTTCAATTAAGAGATGTTTTTTGCTTGCTGTATAATTCGGAAAAAAATGAATGCATTTATTTTGTTCTTCAGTAAAACTACGCATAAAAACCTCTGCTAATTAATTTGCTCGACAGAAGATTCATCAGAATTTATATTATTAACTTTTGCAGGACAAATATTTTTGTAGTCGCAAAAATTGCAATATGTTTCTTTTAGAGGAGAAGGTTGGAAATATCCCTGCTTTAATTTTTCTACATATTCTGAATATTCATTTAACATTTCATAAAAAATTTTATTATCTTTTTTTAAAGGATTAAGAAATTCATAATTTAAGATGGGATTTTGGGATGTATCCAGATTTTTCAAGTGAAATAATGCAAAAGAAGTTATTTGGTTTCTATTTAAGTTTTCCCCATCATCTTCAAATAAATGTTTGTCAGCCCAGGCTAGGCAGTATAGAGCTCCTTGAACACTAAGTTTAGCAGATTTACTATTTGGTTTTTTTAACTCAGAAGGAAGAAGTGCAAGTTTTTTTTCAGTTTTAGGAATATTAGCTGTTTTATAATCAATAATTTTAATACCTTCTGAAGTGCAGTCAATTCTATCAATTTTTCCAACAAAAGATATTCCAGCAATATCTATTTGAATAGGTCTTTCTCTTTCAATTCCGACTAGAGAGTTAGAATTCTCTAAAGCGAGTTCTTTTTCTATAAAAATAAAGCGATAAAAAGTTCTTTTCAATATTTCTCTATCTTGTATTGCTTGAAAAGAATTTTCATTTGTATTCCAGATTAATTCAATCGCTTCTTCAAAGGCAGAAAATATTTGATCAAAAAATATATATCCATATTTTATCAAAATATCTTTGAAGCATAATTTCCATTCTTGGATTGATTGCGAAATAAAAAGTTTTTCATTTTTTAGATGCATTATAATTTCTTCATAAATTTTAGGCATTAATTTATTGTAATTTGAATTTCCAAGTATTGTTACTAAGCGTGAAATAAGTTGTTCACAAACTAAATGCATTTTACTTCCAATTACCAAAGGATCAGATTTTAAATAAATATCTTTTTCTTTTTTTAATTTAAGAACTTCTTGTAAATAAAAATTTAATGGACAATTAATATATTTTTCAAAGCTAGTAATAGATATTCTATTTTTATTCTTTAATAAAAATTCTTCCCAGTTTTTATTTTGCAAATTTTCATTTAGTTTTTTCTTTAAGCTATTTATAGAAGTAAAATTTAACTTTTCACCAAAAAATTCAACATTTTTATTTAAAACAATATAGGGAGGAAATTTTTCCATTTCATCAACAGAATTTAATAGAAATGATATTGGTATTGAAGAGTTGCATATATTTTTCCAAAAGCCTTTGTACATAATTTCACTTGCAGGAAGATCAATTGGCACACCATTTTTTCTTAATAAAGTTATGGCATTGTTTAAAACTTTTACATTAAAACTTGAGTTTGTTGCCGCATGAGCTCTTCCTATGCAAAAAATATTATTTGGAAAAGTGTCTGAATTAAAAAATGATAGAGCTTTAGGAAGACTATTTACGGAATGTGGTTCACCAATTTGCACAGTTTGTTGTGATAGAAAATTTTTAAGTAGTGATAGAATAAAATTATTATTAATTTTTGTTTTTATTGAATAAATATCAGCAATTTTTTCTATTTTTTCAATATTCTCTACTAATGAAATATATTCAATAAATTCATTATAATATTTATCTAGTTGCGGATAAATTTCTTGAAATTTAAAATAATTTTGATTGTTGGAATCCCAGTTTTCTATCATGCTTTCATTGATTGGATACTTACCAGAAGCGCATGGTGTATATAATTTTAAATTTCCTGGATCATAGTCAGCAAGTATTTTAAAAGAATTTTCGGATTCTAACACTTCATCTACTTTTTTTATAAAACAATGATTATTATTAGCAATTTTGAAAAAAATATTGTCGCTATTTAGCTTTATATCATTGAATGAATCTTTAATAATAGTTCTATTTGTCCAAAAAAATGTATTCTTATAATTTAAAATTTCCTTTGTTTTTATAATAGAGCTTCTTAAGTCATCAACAACATAGCTTTGAAAATTACCTGGTCTAATAGTATTAATTAAGTCATAATTATTTTCTTCAATATTTAATTGATTGTTGTGGTTTGTAGCAAATTCAGGAGCACAAATCCAAATGATATTACTTTTTAGAAAGTTATTAGGTAAAATTAATTTTGTCTCAAATTTATAAAGATGTTCAATAAAATCAATATTTAAATAATTTTTTACTAAGGATTGTAGTCTACTAAAATTACTTATTCCCTCTTTACAATACTGATATGTAGCTAAAATTTGTTTTAATGAAATTTCATTTATTTCTTGAACACTTTTAATTTGATCTTTACTTTGTGTGTCAAAAAGTAAACTAGCTAGCGATGTGCTTTCAGGCCAATTTATATCTATCAAAGATAGAATTTGTTTTGCAATTGGCAGAGAATCATTATTAAAATAATTAAACATTTTTAAAGAGTATTCAATATATTTCTCTTGATTAATTACATCTAAATATGGTTGTAAAATAAAATTTGGAATATGATTTAGAATATTTTTATCGCTAGTTGAGATTGATGCACAAAAATTTCTGGCTAAATTATCCAATGTATACATAGAAATGCCATATACAGATTTATTATTATTTCGGTTTAATTTTTTTAATTCATGGAAGATTTGATTACGAAATGTAATTAAATCTTCTTTTCTTTCACAAACGATCGACCAATGGATATCTTTTGCACAAGAATATTCAGAATAATGCTGAATGAATTCTGTTATAATTTTATAATTACATAGAAACATAGAATGCTCAAAAAATTCTTTTTTCATGTAATTTCCTTACAAAGAAAGAAGCAAATTCTTCTCTAAGAATATAGATAGCTAAGAGAATTTATTATATCTAAGACATCTTTTGGTGATTGTATACAATAAGCCCCGTTTTTTATAAGTTGATTGCAACCATCACTATTTGAGCTAGTTATATCACCTGGAATAGCTCCCACGTGACAACCTAAATCTAAAGCGGCATGCGCTGTAATTAAACTTCCACTTGTTTTACCAGCTTCAACTACCAATAAAAAATCACATATTGCAGCAATTGATATATTCCTTCGTGGAAAATTCCATTTTTTTGCTCCACTATATTGATGAAATTCACTCATAATTAAAGCATTCTCTGAATTCATCATTTTATTAAATAAATTGATATTTGAGGCTGGATATAATTGATTTAATCCAGACCCTACAATTGCACAAGAACTTCCATATTCAAATGCAACAGAATTTGCAATAGAATCGATTCCTATGGCGCCCCCTGAAATAATAGTATTTCCTGCAATTGTAAGTTCTTTAGAAAAATCCGCAGCTATTTTTCTGCCATAAAATGTTGGTTTTCTAGATCCAATGATACCGATTTTTGGTTTTTCTAAAATTTGTAAATTTCCGCAATATTGATATGCAAGTAAACAAGGATGCTCCCATTTTCTATGAATTATTTTTTCTAGATGATAATAGGGAATAATTTTTTTATTAGATTCTTTTTTATCAATACATTCGAAATTGATATTTAAATTGCATTTTTTAGTTATTTTTTCTAAACTATATGAGCTTGAATTGTAATTAAAATGGTTTGAGAGAAAATTTTGAACCCTATTTAATTCTTTAATACTTAAATTTGTTTGCAAAAACCATAACTCTTCACTAGTTAAAGTTGAGCACTCATTATTAAAAATCATTATTAAAATACTTTCTTAAGAAAATTGAAAGAAAAAAAAAGTAATATGCCGATTTGAAATAAATTATTTTTTATTTGTTTGATATAGTTTTTAATTTTGATCACAATTTTTTTGTCTTTGTCCATATTTTAATGAAAACAAAAAAATGACGCATAAAGTTAAGATAATATTATTATTTTGCATTGGAAAAAATTTGACTAGGTAAATTCATTATGCTTTACTCAGTTTAAAGCAAATAAAGCTTAAATAAGTGTCATTTTTGTCTGTGCAAAATTTATTTTTGCATGCAAATCTTTTTTTTTAACTTCCTTTTGTAGGGTGAATTATGAAAGAAAGTCGTTGCCCCTATCATGTTAAGCAAGGATTAGTTGATTCTGAGGGAAAATTAATTTTAAGTGATGTCTGTGGAGTGAAGTCTGCATGTGGGTCTGTATGCCCGCACGCCCCTTTTAAAGATAATTCACATAAAGAGTGTTCCCGATATGTGACTCATGTTAGAGGTGCTGAGCGACAAGTACTTGTTCCTAAGAACGATATAGAGTATTTGCCCGAGGTGAGTGGTTTAAGCAATTTTAGTGAGATAGATCTCTTGTGAATTTAAGTTCAAGTACAATAAGCAAAAAGTATCATATTCAAAGGAAATCGAATCCTATCGATTTAATAGGTTATGAAGTGGACTTTTGTGATACAGAAACCAATGCACTGATTAAAGTCGCAATGTTTTCGTATGTTAAATCTGATTCAGTAGAAATTAGTGATTTTTTCCAAAGATTGCTAAAAAAGTATTCTATAATATCAAATAAAAAGCCTTTTCATGGGCTTTTTTCTATTCTATTTTTCTCAAAATTTAAGGAAAGATTTATAGTTGCTGTTGCTGAAGAAATTAAACAACTTAGAGTTAGTTGGCTATTAGAAAAGTGTGATCCATATGAATTAGCAGCTATTGATGCAAAAAATACTCAACACTATTTTTCTCAGCTTGAAAAAAATTTATTTGAAAAATATGTAGCTGAGTGGGACTCACCGCAGAAACTTTTTTATTCTGAATTTAAAAATCTTAGAAAAAAAATTATTTTTCAATTTTTTCGAAGTAATTTACATTTTATTTTATTCTGGTGTCTTATTTTTCTAGCCATTTTTTTAGGATTGCACATTACATCGAAAGAAAATTCTTTGACTATGTGGCAACAATTAAAAGGTTGGATATTCTTTTTATTACAACGATTAAACTAAAAATTTATAAAATTACTTTAAAGAACTATCATTTGTTAACATAAAAAAAGGTTTTTTGGGATTGCAGCATTTATTATTTAAGTCCCATAACCAAAATTTACAGCTTGGAAATATATCGCAACTATTTTCATCTGAAAGAAAAACTTCCTTACGGAAATAAGAATTTGAAACAGGAGAGCTTTTTGTAGAAGAACTGCTTAAATTATCTTCTCTGCTTATTTCTTGTTTTTTTAGAGGCATAGCTAGTAAAATTGTTTTTTGAGAAGAAAACAGATGGTTTTCTATTTTGGATGAATTAGCAAATTCTAAGCTTTGTTTAGTTACTTGATTACTAGAACGATCTTTCGAATTTGAAATCAAGATTTCATTTAGCTTATTGAAGTTAGGTTTATTTTCTTTATCATTTGGCAGAATGTTTGTAATTATAGCATTCGGCTTTGAAAACTTATTTTGTAGGGATTGCTCTTTTTCTGCATTTTTGTTTTCAAAAGAAGCTGGTTTTATATCTGTGGCAGACTTAGCTTGTTGAGTATAAATTGTTTCATTTTTTTGCACGGGAACTTTTGGTTCTTTAGGTTGTTGGATTACTGCAGTTTCACTTTTTTGCACGGGAACTTTTGGTTCTTTAGGTTGCTGGATTACTACAGTTTCATTTTTTTGCACGGGAACTTTTGGTTCTTTAGGTTGCTGGGTTACTACAGTTTCACTTTTTTGCACGGGAACTTTTGGTTCTTTATGTTGCTGGATTACTACAGTTTCATTTTTTTGAACGGGAACTTTTGGTTCTTTAGGTTGTAAAGTCGCCTTTACATTATTGTTTTCATTTGTTTTTTTAATTTCAGTTTGTTTCCCAATTTCTTTTTTTAATTCAAGATTTAGCTTCTCTTTTGTCAGCATACTTTTTGGTAAAAGTATGACTTCACCAGCATAAATACAATTTCCTTCACTTTCTTGCTTCTCAGGATTTAATTTTAAAACTTCTGCTAAAGAACCATTCTTTCCATAGATAGGTTTTAAGGAAAGTTTTTGGAGTATGGTAGAAAGATTATCATTTGGTTGTACAGTATATTCAAACACTTCTTCACTAGCAGAAACAGAAAAAGGAACAGCGAAAAGAGATAAAATAACTAATTTTACTCCCCATTTTTCTGCTAATTTCTTCAAAAAGTGCATACGATACCCTCATTCCAAATGAAGGAAAACCTTAATTTCTTTTCGGAGAATTTTTTATAAATAATGAATAGTTTTAGATAAATAGTTAATATTTTACAGAAATTAAATTATGGCGGAAAAAGAACTTGAAATGCCTATTAATGCAACTTTTTAAAATGACTGCAGTTTTTTTTATGTGCGACAGTTCTTGTTTTGCCATTTAAATCAGTTAAGTTTAATTCTTCACCACATTCAGAACAAAGACCTAAACAATTTTCTCTGCAAAGAGGTAATTCTGGAATTGCGCAATATAATGAATCTATTAACATTTCATCAAGAACTAAAAAACTTCCACTATAAAAATAATTTTCAAGTTCTTCGATACTTATTTCCAAATCTTCTTCTTCATCCTTTGTATTACTTCCTTTAAATGTATTAATTTTAGCTTTTTCCTGAACAGATTTAGGAGTGAAAAAACAGTTTATTGGTGCTGAAATTTTAGCTCTAAATTCTGTTAGTGAACGTACACATTCAAGAAGTGGTTCAAATATTATTTCACCAGAAACGCGAAAAAGCATATGCTCTTTTACAATCTTTAAAACTCCTGAAATTTTTTTATATTCTGGGTTGTTTGGTGTAAGACCATATTCAGTTAGAAATCCAATAGTATTTTCAGAAACAAGACCATCATCAAAATGAAATACATTTCCAAGTGGTTTGTCATTCATCCCAAAAATAACTGTTACTTCATTACCAATTTTTGGAATGCTTAAAGAAATATTTTTTTTCATAATTAAAAAATTCCTCAAAAGAAAAAGGAGAACAAAGAATTAGAATTTTAAATAAAACTTTGTTTCAAGAATGGAATTATGATAAAAAAAATGAACTTGCAAAGGAAAAACTTTTTTTTCTATAGAACTTCTCAGCAATGCCATATTGAAGCATTCTTTTGAATGTTATGAAAATGTATGTTTAAAAAATTACTATTAATGTATGTAATAAATACTTTATTAATGATATTTAAGGGCATATTTTTACAAAATTCCTAAAAAAATAATGCAAAAAATTTGAAAATTCACATAAATTTACTTCTCATGTATGCTTTGCATATATGAGAAAAAATACTGTGATGTTTAACATACATTATAAATATATTAGTATGATAGGTAAGTTATTCAAATTAAAAGGAGGATTCAAGTGATTAAGCTGACTAGAATCGATGGATCAAATATTTATTTAAATCACATGAACATTCAATGGATAGAATCAATTCCAGACACTACCATAACCGTAATGAACGGTGCAAGAATCATTGTTAAAGAAAAAATTGAAGATGTATTAACTCTCATAAAAAATTATTCAAAAAGCACTGAACATTCCAATTTTGAAAATTCAGTACACTGTTTTTCAAAGCAGATTATTAAAGAAGAGGGAAATGATTGCCCTAAGACATAATTATCTAGAGTATTTTTTTAAATTTTGATCCGAAAGACATTAGCATAACATTAGGACTTGCTGATGCTCTTTAAGATTATAAAAAAGTTATTCATAATAAGTACTTTAAATCTACTGATAGGCGTGCAATTTTTGTTTGCTCAACAATGGCCAACTCTTTTTCTTCCAGAAGATATCATCCCTGAAAATAAAGATGACTTAAAAAAAATTGAGAAAATGTCTAGCAAATCGTTTGAAAAGATGCCACCTGAAGATGTTCGCAATAAAATTTATCAATCATTTTATTTTATTGCAGATTTTTTGAGTAGTACCAAAGGCGAATTACCAAAAGGATGGTTTGAATCTAAAAAAGATCCAGAAAAATCTTTAATCCATGGATTTCCTCCTGAATTGAAAAGACCACCTCTCCAAATATTTTACCCTGCTTATAATTTAGGTGTTTTAGGATATTTTATTAGTGATGATAAATACATTTCTAGGCTAAATATTTGCCAAGGGTTTTGGTTAGAAGAGCGTCTGCAAAAGGCTTATGATTGTATGTTTTTTTTGCAAATGGATCTTGCAAAAGATAATGTTCCTATAAATTCGCTTACTAGAATTCAAGTAAATATAATGCATGGATTTCTGTTTCTTTATTTAGCCACAAATGAAATTAAAGACGTACATATTTGGAATGCAAAGACAAGCCCTCCTTCTCCTCAAGAATTTACAGAAGGAGATCACTACTCAATGGCTAGAGCTATTTTTGCATATGTTGCAAATCAGATAGATGATTCTTTGTATTTGCCTAAACAAAAAACAACAGTGATAGAAAATGTCTATAAACACGCTTTTGAAAATCCAGTTTATTTCAAAGTTTCAACAAAAATTAGCACAAAAAAAGCAAAAGTAACTTTCATTCCAGAGCATTTAGATTCTTTACTTTGGATACAAACTGTAATGCCATTAGTTTACGCAAATACAATGGCCATGAATCAAGGTATTTTACTATGGCAGAGAGCTTTTAATGCTGCTTTAAGATTAGAAAAATATTTTGATTATTTTAATTACCCAAAACTTCCAGAAGGTTCTCCAGTTGAGATAGTTGACCGACCTTTAGTAAAACGTGAAGTTTTTATATCTCCTAAAAATAATACCGACTTTTTAGTAGCTTCAGATTTATTCAGAACTTCTGCTATGTTAATTGCCAAAGATCCAGGAAAAGCATTAGAATATATTGCTGCAGGAATTCTAAAAAAGGGTCATCCTGAAATTTCTTCATTACTTTTTACATTATCTGCTAATGCTTATTTCGATTTAGATTTATTGAGATGGGCACGAAGATCATATTCATGGGCGGAACTTTTTTCAAAACCTTTTGCAATGAAAGTTCCAAGTTCTTTATTTTATGGAGCAGAAACTGCTTATTGGTTGGGTTATTATGACATTGCAAAAAAGGGATTTGAAAGATTTACAAATTTAATTGGAGATCCTGAATATGGTCCTTGGGCTTATTTGCGCTTAGCTGAAATAGCTGAAAGACAAGGTGAAAGAGATAAAGCCAAAAATAAATATGAAATGCTTTTAAGAAAATTTAATAACCATCCCGTTTCGACGGATGCTCAAGTTCGTCTATTTTGCTTATATGAAAACACTTTAAGCAAACGGGCACGTATGGTTGAATATGCAAAAGTCCAAGAGAAGATTAAAGATGGGAGAGATCTTTTAAAGAAACAAGCAAAAGCTTGTTTGTTAAAAGTTGATTTGGACAACCTACAGGCTGAAGCAGAAGTAGATAATAAGAATAATGTAGTTGAAAAATCTTTAAAACAAAAGAAAGCTATAGATAATTATGCAAAAGAATTTCCAGATAGTGAGTTTTTACCCCTTTTCGACAGTAGATTAAAAGAGTTAGAGCTCTCTGTGGGCACGTTTCTAGCTACAGAAAATGCTTGTTTTGAACTCCTTGATTATTATAAAAAAAATAAGGCGGCCATATTATCCTTAGAGAAAAATAATCATCACTATGTTAAAGGGCTAAAGTGGGAAAAAGAAGAAAAACTAAAAGTTTTAAGATGCAGTGCATTTATTAAAGATTTTCCCATTTGGAATGAAATGCGGAAGTCAGAAGTTGGAGGTGATGGAGAACCATTGCATTCTGAGTTTTATCAAATGATGTTTCATCCATCAGTAGAAAATGCTCTAAAAGCTTATAATAGTTTAAAAAAATCAAATGAAAAATGGAAAGAAGATCTTGTAAAAGTAGAAAAAGCTCAGCTTGATTTTATTTTAAATAAAGATTTTTGGTCTTTATTGACTTTAAGAGAACTTTTAAAATTTGATTTACTTGCATCAAAATCATCTAATAATCTGTTAAATATAGCTGTTTCACAAGACTTATTTAAAGAACCTAACCAAATTTTTTCTTCGCCGACATTTTGCTCATGGATGTTAAGAACTTCTCCAAATTTCAACAAAGAAAATTGGTTTCAGATACTAGCTTTAAAGGAAAGTAAGGAATGGTTAGATCTTTTGCAAGAAAAAAAAGCTGATAAATCATATAATTGCGAAAAAGGATTTGCGAAAGCTATTTTCACATATTTTCTTAAAAATCCGGATAATAATTTTGATGACAAAATCTTATTTCCTTACTTACAGTCTAAGGGAATAGCAAACGCTGGTGAAGAGTGGTTACAATATGCTCAAAGGATTGAAAAAAACAGAGGACAGCAAGACAAGCAAGTGCTTGATATTTATAAGAAGTTAAAAAAAGAAGCTAAGGACCCTATTGTCAAAGATGCCGCAGACTTATGGCTAAAAAAGAATATGCCAGAGGAAGCCGATAAGTTATTATGGTGAGAGAAACCTTAAGGGAGAAGTTATGGGAACAATTGTGCAACTATCTAAAAAAAGAGAAGAAAAAGATAAGCAAAATTCAAAACTTAAAGCTCCAGATGGTGAAACTGTAAGATTATGGCGTCTTTCGATGGAAATAGATGATTTAATAAAAAAAGGTGTCATGAATGATTCTTTGCCACCCGATGAAATTGCTACTATTCTATCACATAGATTAGGTACTTTAATATCTTGTTGTGATAAGCCAGAAGAACTTGCTAAGTTTTGTGCGCATATCATAGAACGAATGAATTCTAATTGTATTACAGGTGAACCTGCATGACGAATATCTTGTCTTTTGATTGGGAAAAGGATGACTACGTTAGAATATCAGGAATGGTAGATGAAAATGCTGATTTTAGTGAATTATATAAAAAGCATCACGATATTTTATTTTTAGATTTAAAAGGTGTGCATAGAATAAACAGTAGTGGTGTGCGTAAATGGGTTTTAGCTTTAGACAAATTAAAAGATGTTGAACTGCATTATATAAATTGTTCCTTTCCTGTTGTTGATCAATTGTCGATGGTTCCAGAATTTATAAATAAGAAATCCTATGTCGAATCTTTTGATGCGCGTTACGTTTGTGAAAATGATAATACTACACATATATTCAATTTAGTTGTAGGTTTTGATATCCAACCAGGATTAAAAAAATACGAAGATGGTCCTGAAAGATTTTGTCCTAATTGTAAAAATCGTTTAGAATTTGATCATAATCCAGATAGTTATCTTTTTTTTCTAAGCAATTTACATCCAAAGAAAAAATCAGCTAGTTAATATTACTCTCTTGCTGTTAAGATTACAAAAAGTTATACAACTTTGTACTTAAAATTTTTGTACGGGGTGTGTATGACAAAATTAGATGAAATGAATTCTTGGTTATTAGCATTGAGACCTTTTGGTTTAACAAAAAATGATGAAATAAAAAGTAAATTAGAAGCTCAAAATATTGAAGTATTCGATTTCACTTTAGGAGATCCCAAAGAACCTACTCCTGATTTTATTAAAAAAGCCTTGATCGAAAATATTGATTCAGTAAGTCAATACCCACAAAATATTGGATGTTTGCAATTAAGACAAACTTGTGCAAAATGGGTAAAAAATAGGTTATCAATTGATATTAATGCTCAAAACCAAATTATTTCATCTAATGGTAGCAAGGAAGCTATATTTCATATTCCTCATGTTATATTAAATTCCTCTTCTATCCGTCGTATGATTATCAGTCCTGAGCCAGGATATCCAGTTTACAAAGCTGGAACTGTTTTAGCTGGTGGTATTCCTTATGTTAATCCATTGAAAACAGAAAAAAATTATATTTTTGATCCAAGTGAAGTTCCACAGGAATTGACAAATCAAATCGCTGCAATTTGGTTATGCTATCCACATAATCCAACAGGTGCAGTAATTAAAAAAAATCAAATGGAAAAAATATATAAATGGGCTTGTGAACATAATATTATAATTCTATCTGATGAATGTTATATTGATATGTATTATGAAGGAAATGATAGTCCTAATTCTTTTCTAGAAATTTCAAGTAAAGAAAATTTTAAAAATGTTATATGCTTTTTTTCGCTGAGTAAAAGAAGTGGTATGACAGGATATCGTTCTGGATTTATTGCAGGTGATTCTGAATTGTTAACTTTATATGCAAAATATCGTTTAAATGTAGGTTTAGGTACTCCTGATTTTATTCAAAAAGCTGCAATTTCAGCTTGGTCTGATACAAATCATGTTAGAGAAAGAAACAAAATATTTGCTAAAAAAAGAGAATTAGTTGATGCTTTTTTCAAAACAAATAATATTTCTGTGTTACCTAGTTGTGCGACATTTTATGTCTGGGGTAATGTTCCAAATTCTTATCAATCTGATTTTGAATTTGTGAATAAAATTTTGGAAACAACGGGTATTATGCTAACACCAGGTTCTGTTTTTGGTGAATCCTGTAACAGGAATTTTAGAATGGCTTTAGTTCCAACTGTCGATAAAATATCTGAATGTTTAAAAATATGGCAAGCAAAAATAAATTCTGGAGAAATTAAATTATGATTTCATTATCGTATCAAGAATTAGAAGAGTTAGAAAATAATATTAAAACACTTGTAAGTGACAATGAACTTTTACAAAGAAAAACTTCTCAAGAAATTATTTATCAATGCTTACGTTATCTTGAAGATGGTACGTTAAGGGTTGCCTCTCCAAAAGGAGAAGGTCCAAACTGCGGCGAAGTTGAAATGCGTGATTTAAATGAATGGGTTGTTCATCCATGGGTAAAGCAATCTATTTTATTTGCAATGAAAATTAGAACTGTTGAAAGTTTTAAATGGGAGTTGAATGGAAATTTAAAAATAATGGGACAAGAGAGAGTACATGCAGGTTCTTTGGGATACCACGATAAATTAGATGTACGAAAAGACTTAGCAGCTTATGGAGTTCGCTCTGTTTATGGCTCTATTGTACGAGAAGGTGCTTATGTATCAAAAGGTGCCATTTTAATGCCTAGTTTTGTTAATATAGGTGCTTGGGTTGGCCTTGGTACAATGATTGATACTTGGGCTACCGCGGGTAGTTGTGCACAAGTTGGAAAAAATGTTCATGTAGCAGGTGGTGTTGGAATAGGTGGGGTTTTAGAACCTGAAAATGCTAAGCCTGTGATGATTGGAGATAATGCTTTTCTAGGGAGTAGGGTGATTGTTGTTGAAGGTACTATTGTGAGTGAAGGAGCAGTTTTGGCTGCAAATGTATCATTAACTTCTTCTACTCCTATTTATGATGTTACGACATCGGAGAAAAAAGAATATCGAGGTTTTGTTCCTCCAAATGCTGTAGTTGTTGCTGGTACAAGAGTGAAATCATTTCCAGGAGGAGAGGTTCCTATTCAATGTGCATATATTATTGCTTATCGGAGTGCAAAAAGTGATTCCAAATTAAGTTTGAACAATATTTTACGCGAAACGGGAATACCTATTTAATTGCTAAAAATTAAATAGATTTTTTCCAAGCTAAAGTTTTTTCAAGCCAACGACTTAAGCTTGTGAATGCAAAACAAATAACAAAATAAATTATAGCCAAGAAAATAAATATTTCTGCAGCATAGTTCTGGGTTCTATTATTTATCTGTTGTGCAACTTGAGTTAGCTCTGAAACCCCTACAATATATCCCAAAGAAGTATCTTTTATTAAAGAAACAAATTGGTTAACAAAAGAAGGAATCATATTTCTTAGCCCTTGTGGAAGAACAACATATCGCATTGTTTGCCAGTAAGTCATTCCACTAGAGATTGAAGCTTCGGTTTGACCTTTTGGAATACTTGCAATACCTGCTTTTACAATCTGTGAAATATAACAAGAAGTAAAAATTGTTAAAGCACAAATTACAGTTCCATTTTCTGGAAATTTCCCACCAGTTAAAATAGGTAACAAAAAAAACATCCAAAAAATAACCATTAATAAAGGCATTGCTCTTATTAAATTAACTATAAACGAAACAGGTACTCTAATATAAGAATTTCGTGATATACAAAGTAAACCTAATATTAATCCGCCAATAATTGATAAAGAAACAGATATAAAAGCTAGAATGATAGTTAGAGCTAAACCACCTAAAGGTCCATTTGGATAGCGCCCAATCATTAATTGTAAAAAATTGTTTTGTATAACACTTAAATCAAAAATACTATCCATATCAAACAGTTCCTTTGCCAATTGGGTTTAGAACTTTTTTGTCATAAATTGTTATTAATCCTGAAATAACAAAGGAAAAACAAACATAAATTAAAGTAGCAGCAAAGAAGGCTTCAAAACTTTTGAACGACTGGCTTTCAATTTGCCTTGCTTGATAAGTAATTTCCGCAACACCAATAACCATCGCCATAGATGAATTTTTTGCTAGATTTAAAAATTGGTTTATCAAAGGAGGGATTGTCAAACGTACTGCTTGTGGGAGTATAATATAGTGCATGGATCTGACATATGAAAATCCGCTACTTCTAGCAGCTTCCATTTGTTCTTTTGGAATGGAAGAAATTCCAGAACGGATATCTTCAGCGATAAATGCTGAGGTATAAAATGTTAAAGCAATTACTGCTGCTGCGAATTCGAAATTTAAAGTGTTTAGCCAATCATTAATTACTGTTGGTAACACTTGATAAGAACCAAAATACCAAAAAAATAGCTGTACAATGAGAGGAGTGTTCCTAAAAAATTCCAGATAGCACTGGGCAAATATCCTGATTGGAGCAAAATGAGCTAAACGCATGACGGCTAAATTCAAACCAAGGAAAAATGCCAAAGCACATGAAATAACGGAAAGTTCTACTGTTGTTACAAGGCCTTCTACTAACATTTTTGCATATTTTTCAGTTAGTAGGATGGAGAAATCAAATTGGTAAGATGACATAAAACCATTCCTAAATTTTTAATTGTTTATATTTCTAGGGGGTGATTTTAAAGTCTTTTACTAAAGGAACTGAAGAATTTGGACCAAACCATTTAGCAAAAGTGGCATCAGCTTTTCCGTTTTTTTCCATCTCAATTAATGTTTGATTTACTATTTTTAATAATTCTGGATTTTTTTTGTTAACACCTATTCCATATGGCTCTTTAGAAATATCAAATGCAGGTAATTCAAAATCCTCCTTCTTAGATGCTTTTGAAAGTATTCCCGCTAAAATTGATTCATCAGTAGTTATTGCGAATACTTTTCCTTGTTGCAAAGCTAAAAAAGCTTGGGGATAATCATCAAAAGAAAGTATTTTTGCGCTTGGAATTGCTTTTGCAGCATTCAGCTCTGAAGTTGATCCTTTGGTTGTACCAATTTTTTTGTTTTCTAAATCTTTTAATGATTTCACTGTTCCTTTTTTAACAATGAATTTTTGCTTAGAGACAAAATAAGGATAACTAAAATTTATTTGTTTTGCTCTTTCTGGTGTAATTGTCATTGTACAAGCAAGCAAATCAACATTATCTTCCATCAATAATGGTATTCTATTAGCAGATGTTACCGGTTTTAGCTCTATTTTAACTCCTAATTTATCAGCGATTTCCTTTGCAAAATCTATATCATAGCCTTCTAAAGTGCGAGATTTTTCATTTACAAATCCAAATGGGTATAAGGAGTCTTTCACACCAACTATAAGAGTTTTCTTTTTCTTTATTTCATTAACATCAGCTTGAACATTTGTTACATATAGAAGAGGGATTAAAGAAATAATAGATATAAAAAATTTTCTGCTCATTAATTTCATGAAAAAATCTCCTTTTATGCTTGCATTGGTGTCAAAACTTGCTTTAAAAATTGTTGTGCTCTTTCTGATTTTGGATGATTAAAGAAATCATTAGGTTCAGAAACTTCAACAATTTTTCCAGCATCAATAAAAACTATTCTATTTGCAACTTCACGAGCAAAACCCATTTCATGGGTAACAACCATCATAGTGATATCGCCCTTGGCAAGGTCTTTCATAACCTTCAAAACTTCACCGATCATTTCAGGATCTAGAGCAGATGTTGGTTCATCAAACAACATAATTTTAGGTTGCATGGCAAGTCCACGTGCAATAGCTACTCTTTGTTGCTGGCCACCAGAAAGTTGTGCCGGATAGGAGTCTTTTTTATTATCAAGACCTACTTTATTAAGTAAATCAAGAGCTATTTTTTCAGCTTCAGATTTGTTTACTTTTTTAACTTTTATGGGAGCCAGTGTTATATTTTCTAAAACTGTTAAGTGTGGGTAAAGATTAAACTGCTGAAAGACAAACCCTATTTCTCCTCGTAATGTATTTAAATTTATTTTCGGATCTGTTACTTTAATACCATCCACAATAAGTTCACCGGCATCCACGGTTTCAAGAGCGTTAACAGTGCGGATAAGAGTAGACTTTCCAGAACCTGAGGGGCCACAAACAACAACAACTTCCCCTTTTTTCACTACTAAATTAATATCATTTAAAACATGCAGTTTTTTATTGTACCATTTATGAATACCTTTAAATTCAATCATGCTAGCTTCCCATTTTTTCATAACCATTGAAAGATAATAAAATACCTTGATTAGATAAAATATCAAAAAATAAAAATTTTTACAAAGAAGAAAATGACTTCATAAAACTCAATTGTGAATTTAACAAATGTATTTTTTTTTTCAAGCAGATTAAGTTTTTTATCATTGATTTTTCTCAGATTTTATTCAAGTGAATTTTAATGAGCTTAAGTCGCCAATTAATTGACTATAATTGTTTAAAAATATCTTGGATAATACAATAAATTATAAATTTATAAAATTAGGGATATATAAATGCTAAATTATAAAAAAATATCCACATTAATTGTTTTATTTGGATCTTGTTACATAACAACTAAAATAAAAGCACAGGATATAAAAATTTTAACGGAAAATGTCCCTGGTGAAGTTGAAAAGTCGAGTAATGGAAAAGTAACCGGAATTTTTGCAGAAATTGTTACTCAAGCGCTAGAAAGTCAAAATATTAAATATGAATTTATTTGGACAAGGTGGAAGTTAGCCCAACAAAAGGTTCAAGAAAATGCTGATAAAAAAAGTTTTATTTTACCAATAACCAGAATTCCTGAGAGAGAAAAAAATTATATCTGGGTAGCTAAAATATGTGATATAGAAACTTTCTTTATCACAAAAAAAGGCAATAAAAAAATAAATAGCTTAAAAGAAATAAATGATAAAAAAATTGGTGTCCAAGTTGGTACCTCTTATGAGCAAAAAATTTTAAATCAAAAAGGAAAAGCATTTAAGGATGAAGTCTCTTCTGTTCCCTACGATCAGCTAAATGTGAAAAGATTATTACTTGGGGAAATATTTGCCTGGTATACAAGTTCTATTTCGGGAAAAGCAAATATAGTTGCTGAAAAAATAGATCTTAGCCAATTTGAATACGGAAATAAAATTGATGTTGAAGAAAATTATATTTCAACGACTTCAAAAACAGATCCTAAATTAATAGAAAGAGTTGCTAAAGCCTTTGAGCAGTTTAGAAAAACAAATAAATATTCTGAAATTATTAAAAAGTATGTTCCTAATAAGAATTAATCTGCCAGAATATTGACTTTATATTTTTGTAAGTAAAATGTTTAATTATAGAGTAATCATTTTTATAATGGAGTTTTTTATGTTCAAACAAAAAAATTTTCTACTCGCGCCAGTTTTTCTTTTTGCATTTGGTACTGCAATAGCTCAAGATATATCAATTTTGACTGAAAATTTTCCATCTGAAACAGAAAAAATTGGAGAAAATCAAGTCAGTGGAATTGGTGGAGATATTGTTACAAAGGCATTAGAGGCTAAAAAAATTTCCTTCAAAATGGTTTGGTCACCTTGGAAAAGAGCGCAACAAGAAACCCTTGCAAATTCTGACAAAAAATCATTTGTAATTCCTTTAACTCGCAATTCAGAGCGGGAAGCAAGTTATAATTGGGTAGCTAAACTTTATGATGCTGATACTGCATTTCTGACATTAAAATCAAATAAAAAACTGGACAGTATTGCTGATGCAAAAGGTAAAAAAATAGGTGTTTTACTTGGTTCTTCGTATGAGGGCTTTATTGCAGATGCAAAACATGGATTAAATAAAGCTGATATAGAAGCAGTGCCAAATGATGCAACAAATGCTAAAAAGCTTGATGCTGGAAAAATATATGGCTGGTATTCAGGAGTGATTGGGGCTGTTGCAGCTTTAAAAGCTGAAAAAATAGATATTGGAAAAATAGATATTGGTAAAAATATTGATCGCGAAGAAAACTATATAGCGACAGCTAAAAATACTCCTGCTGAATTAGCAAATAAAGTAAAAGATGCAATTGAAAGTTTTAAAAAGACACCTCAATATGCAGCAATTATTAAAAAATATGCAGGAAAATAATTTTAATTTATTTATAAAATTGAGGATTATATGTTAAGAAATATAAAGATTTTAGCAATTTCTATATCAACTTTAGCATGTACTGCTGTATTTGCTCAAGACATTACAATTTGCACACAAGTTTTACCCTCAAAAACAGATAAATTAGGGGAAAATCAAGTTGGTGGCATTGGTGGTGAAATTATTACAAAAGCATTTGCGGCTAAAAAAATAAGTTTTAAAATGAATTGGTTGCCTTGGAAGCGTGCTCAAGAAGAGACCTTAGCAAATAGTGATAAAAAATCTTTTATTATTCCTTTTACAAGAAATGCTGAAAGAGAGCCTAATTACAATTGGGTTTCAAAATTGTATGATGCTGAAACAGTATTTATTACAAAAAAAGGAACAGCAAAGTTAAATACTATTGCTGAAGCTAAAGGTAAAAAAATAGGTGTTTTACTTGGTTCTTCCTATGAAGCTGCCATTGCTAATGAAAAAAATGGGTTAACAAAATCAGATATTGAAGGCGTACCAAATGACTCAACAAATGCGAAAAAACTTGAAGCGGGAAAAATATATGCTTGGTATACTGGTGTCATAGGTGCAATTGCTACGTTCAATGCTGAAAAAATGGCTATAGATTCTTTTGAATTTGGAAATAAAATTGATATTGAAGAAAACTATATTGCAACATCTAAAGGAACAGCAAAAGAACTAGTTGATAAAGTTAAAGAAGCTATAGATTCTTTTAAAAAGACTCCTGATTATAAAGCAATTATTAAAAAGTATACTGGTAAATAGTATTTTTTTGTAATAAGCTGTTAAAGGTAATTAAATGGCTATTTCTAAAAACATATTTTATTCTTTTCTATACATTTCCTTCACCTTACCAATATTTTCTTTTGCAGAAGATGTCACCATAATAACGCATGATTTCCCTTCTAAAACTGAAAAATGGGGGGAGAATCAAATTGGTGGAATTGCAGGAGAAATAATATCCCAAGCTTTTAAACATAAAAATATTACGTTTAAAATAATATGGGAACCTTGGATTAGAGCACAAGAAGATTGCTTGGCAAATACTGATAGTAAATCATTTATTATTCCATTTACTAGAAATCCTGATAGAGAAAAAAAATATATATGGGTTTCTAAAATCTATAATGCTGATACGGTTTTTATTAGCTATAAAGGAACAAAACCAATCAATTCTCTCCAAGAAGTAAAAAATAAAAAAATAGGGGTTATGCTTGCTACTTCATATGAAACATTTCTGCTAAATCAAAAATTAATGAAACAAAATATCATTTCAGTGCCAAAAGACTCACAAAACGTAAAAGCTTTGGAAGAAAAAACAATAGATGCTTGGTACACATCTGTCATAGGTGCATTAAGTTTTCTAAAAGAGCAAAAGCTAAATATTGATTACTATACATTTGGCAATAAAATAGATACTGAAGAAAATTATATTGCTACGACAAAAAAAACATCTGAAAAACTTATTAGTAAAGTAAAACAGGCCATTGAAAGTTTTAAAAAAACACCCCAATACTCAGCAATTGTAAGAAAATATACAGGTAAAAATCCTTAAATTAAAGTAATGATTAATATTATATTCAATATTATGATAAATACTAAATAAAATTAGGTAAATATTATTTATTGCCTACCGATAGATTGACATACAATTTTTGTTGGTAGAAAGATGGATATTAAAGAAAAACCTTTAAATATAAAAATCTTACTTATCATTATCCCTATAACAGTTTGCTCAATAGGCTTATACTTTGTTTATCAAATATTAGATACAAAAAAACAATTTCAAATTGAATTCGATAATACTATTGTTAATTCTATGGTCATTTTAAAACCCTCCTTATCAGCTAATATTTATAATTTAGAGAAAAACAATGTTTCTAATTCAGTAAAAGGATTATTTATTAATGAGAATATTAATAAAGCACTGATATTTAGTGAAAAAAAGACCTTATTTACTGGAGTGCAAATAAAACCTGACAAAACTTATCTGGATCTTCCAGACGATACTAAAATTTCTGATTTTACAGAAGATTTAGATTTTAAAGCAATTCAAGGTGTTTTATCAAAAACAAAAGAAAATAAAAGAATTTATATATCCCCTATTATAGACCAAGAATCAAAAAGATTTGATGGCATTATGATTATTGAAGCAGATTTAAGTAAACTTTCTTCACAAATATTGCGGATGATTATAGGAGCTATACTTGGTGTTTTTTTCTGTGTAGTGTCAATTATAGTTTTATCTTTTTATATTATAAATAAAATAATTTCAAAACCATTAGCAAATTTAACACTTGAAGTAGGATCAAAATCTGACGATATTTATGCAACAAATCAAAATTTAAATGTTTCCTTTGTCAAAGTATCAAATCTATCAGAGTCACAAACTGAAGCGATGGATAAAATATTACAACAAATGAATAAAATGATAGAAAGTGTTGATGTCACAAATAAAAGAGCAGAAGATTGTAATAGAATTGTGGATAACTTAAATGAAAAAACTAAGCAAGGTAACAGCATTGTTGGCACTATGATTTCTGCTGTCGAAAAAATTGATAAAGCAAGTTTAAACTTAAAAGAAATATCGAAAATAATTAATAATATATCAGCTAAAGCAACAGTTATTAATAATATTGTTTCTAAAACAGAATTGCTTTCTTTAAATGCTTCAATTGAAGCTGCTAGAGCTGGAGAATTAGGAAAAGGATTTTCCGTGGTAGCCGAAGAAGTGGGAAATTTAGCAAAAATGAGTGGAAAAGCAGCAAAAGAAATAGATAATTTGATAACAGAAAGTCAAAAAGTTGCAAATACTGTGATACTAGAAATGAACAATAGTGTCTTAGAAATTAAGAATAATTCTAATAATGTTTCGCAATCTTTTCATGAAATAGCTGGTGAAGTCGTTAATATATTAAATAATACCAAAGAAATACAAAATTCTACTTCTTTTCAATCACAAAGTATCAATGAAGTACAAAGTTCAGTAAATTTAGCAGGTTCAATTAACTCCAATACAAAAGATGAAATGACTGGATTAATATCTTTAGGAAAAGAAATAGATGATCAGTGTGAGAAACTAAAAAATGTTATGCAATCAATGAATGTAATTATTGCTGGAAGAAGTAAAAAAGTACATAACCCTCAGTAAATTCAGAAAAAAAAATTAATATTTGAACTTAAAATTAACTTAATAATACTAATTTATATACCGATTTAATACTGGTATTGAGGATTAAAGAAATGAGATTTTCAGATTTATCACTAAACTTAAAAATAATAATTGTTACGGTACCAATTATTATTTTATCTCTTAGTATCTATTTTATTTACTCTATTATAGATACTAAAGGACAACTTCAAGAAGAATTTGATCACTCTATTTCTAATTCATTAGTAATATTAAAGCCATCTCTTTCTGCAAATATATATAATTTAGAAAAACAAAACGTTTTAAACTCAATTAAAGGTTTATTTATCAATGAAAATATAGTTAAAGTATTTATATTTGGTGAAAAAAAGACATTATTCACTGGCGCTATAAAAAAAGACAATAATACTGTAGATGAAATAGCAAACGATATTAAATTGACTGATTATACAAAAATAAATGATTTAAAGGATATAAAAGGGGTTGAAACTTTAGCTTTATCTTCCAATAGAAGAGTATATTTATCTGCAATTACTGATAAAGAATCAAATCGATTAGATGGAATCATTATTATCGAATCTGAATTAACTCATTTAAATAAACAAATTTATAAAATGATATTTACTGCTGTACTAGGTTTATTAAGTTGTATTGTTTTAATTTCTGTTCTTTCTTTTCTCATAGTGAAAAAATTTGTTTCAGATCCATTACAAATGCTTACTAAGAAAATAGGGGGACAATCTGATGAACTAAACTCTACTAACAAGGAGCTTAGTAAGGCATTTGTTAAGGTTTCTGAATTATCAAAATCGCAAAGTGAAGCCATGGATCAAATTCAAAATCAAATGGAAGAAATGGTAAAGATGATCGATAAGACTAAGAAAAATGCAGATGAATGTATTCAAATTGTAGATAGTTTGAACCATAAAACTAAAGAAGGGAATCATATTGTTGATTTAATGACTTCAGCAGTAGGTAAAATTGGAAAATCAAGCGACAATTTACAAAATATTTCGAAGATTATTAAAGATATTTCAGCTAAAGCCACAGTAATAAACAATATTGTATCTAAAACAGAATTGCTTTCATTAAATGCTTCAATTGAAGCAGCAAGAGCTGGTGAACTTGGAAAAGGATTTTCGGTAGTAGCCGAAGAAGTGGGGAACTTAGCAAAAATGAGTGGTAAAGCAGCAAAAGAAATAGATCAATTGATTTCAGAGAGTCAAAAAGCTGCTGAAGTAGTCATAAAAGATATGAATAATAGTGTTTTTGAATTAAAAGACAATTCAAAAAATGTTTCAAACTCATTTCAAGCAATTGCTTCAGAAGTTGTTAATATCTACAATAATACAAAAGAGATTCAGGAATCAACAACTCAACAAAGTTCTAGCATTGGTTCTGTGGTAAGTTCTGTAAATATAGCAAGTTCTATTAATTCTGAAACTTATGATCAGATGAATGCATTGATTAAATATGCAAAAGAAATTGATATACAATGCGATAAGCTGAAAGATATTATGGATTTGATGAATTTAATTATTCAAGGTCACAAAGAAAAAAGAAATTAAAAGAATTGCAGTAATCCAAAACTAAATCCATTCATTTTAAATTGAGAAACTGTAGTTGCATAATCTAATCTAAAAGCAATTTTATTAATTTTCATTAATGGAATTCTTATTCCTACACCCACACTCGAATAAATATTATGAAATAGATCATCAAATTGATCTGCAGTATTTCCATAATCAAAAAATGGGACAAATTGAAAAGCTATATAATTATTTTTATATAAAGTAAAACGAAGTTCAATGTTTTGATAATAAGCATTTCTTCCGGTTAATTGTGTGTAATTAAAGCCTCTTAGTTTATCTAAGCCACCAAGATAAAATTCATTCACCGGATTTTTTGAGTTTGTCGATTGGAGACCAATTCGAGTTCCAAAATATGAATCACGAATACTAGGAAGTTCAACAAAACCTAGTAACTGAAAGTTTTCATCATTAAAATTTTCGTCACTTGAATTTTGGCTAAAGTAAGAATTCGTAATATTATTTATTAAAATTCCTTCTTGAGTTATTTCTTGATAATCCATTTTTCCTATTTGTACTCTTGATTGAAGTCCAAAACTTGAGTATCCAGAAGGATTTTTTATAAAATTACTATTATTTGTAGCAATTTCATCACTGGAAAGTTGGGAATTAATTTTAATAGCTTCTTTAAATGCAATACCACCACCAAAGTTAATATAGTTATTTAATTTATATAGACTGAATAAATTAAATAAATGCTCTTCAAATGAATAGTATCCAATTTTTTCTTCATTTTTAAAATAAGTAATTTTCTTATTTATGATATTTGCACTTGCCCCATTAATAAAATTATTTCTAAATGCATAATTGTTTGCAAAAGATATACTGTAATTAGATTCCCCATTTTCTATTTTATAATTTATATTGAAAGTGTAAAGATTATTTAAAAAATTAGAATCAAATAATCCAAAAGAATAGTAGCTAGTTCCTCCTCCAGATCCCGCTATAAAGTAAGGAATAAAAGTCCATTTTTTTTCAAGATTAAAAGTAATTTTAATTGTTTTTTCTTTGTCCTCATCTACTTGAGCAGTTACTTTACTAAATACAGTCGTATTTTTTAGATTTTGAATGTCATTGTCTAATTTACTTTGTGAAAAAACTTCACCTTCTTCCAATTCAATTATATATTTAAGTGAATCTTTAGGAATATCGGAGTCACTATTGAATTCAATTTTTTTAATTATTTTTTCTTCCGCAGAAGCAAGATGGGTTAAAATAGCTGACGAAAAGCTAATAAAAATCTGTATCATTTTGATATAAATGCGCATATTTCATTTACCTTTATAAGGTTTTGAAAATACTAGCATTAATATTTTGAGCAGGCAAATTTTTGGCGCTATTTTTTAAAAGATTAGATTTTAGCTAGAAAAAGGGTTGCTTACCATTAATAGTAGCAACCCTTTTTGGTCTATTAGCCAACTTATTAAGCTATTTATTTACAGAATTTATTTTGCAATTTCGGTGCTAAAGCTCACTATTTGATTTTTAATTTCATCATGATTTGCTAAAATAATTAAAGTTAAAATAAGAAAAACGTAATATTTAATCATAAACTTCCCCTTTAAAAAAGTAGTCTTATAATATATAATTATGCTTAAATAAGCAACATATTTTTTATCATCTCCTTTTTATATATCGTATTTCTATGATATTATTTAATAAAATATTACGCGTAGTTTAAATTAAATGTTTATAAACAATAATTTTATTGTTACTTTTCAGTTACTTCTTTAAATTTATGAATCATTGACTCATCACTTCCAGGACTGAAAGCAATATAGATATTACCATCAAATTCAGGAACTTCTAATACTTTCTCTACAACATTCATATTGCTGTAGAGTTCTTTTAACTTAGCTTTTAGGCCTTCTTCTGCAATAATAATCAATTCACAGCGTTTATTTAAAAATTTTTGCACATTTTGAGTTTGTTGAGTAGTTTCTTCAATTTTTGTAAAGTTAGCTTGCAGTAAATGTTCATGTCTATAATCATTTCTTACTACACAGGTTGTATATTTTTTTGCATCTTCTAAATTGCGTACTTCTATTCCTTTTGTATCTTTTAATTTGTAAAAATTTAAAGTTTGTTTATATGCTAAAATTGCAAAATTAAAAATTCCTAAACGTTCTTTTGTTTTCACAAAAGGAAAGATCATAACATTTTTTTGCTTTTTTGCTTCTATTAATGCCCTAGCCCAAGGAACAACTTCAATTTTTACTTCGTTTTCTATTTTTAATTTTTTTAATGCTTTTACAACTTTTTCTCCAACAAGTCCTGATATTTCATTTTTTTCATTGACTACAACATATGGTGGGTTGTTTTCTGTATATATTTTTAAATCTTTAAATTCATTTGCAAGTGTCGATTGTGACATTTTACAGAAGAAAAGAAACAAAATAATATGTTTTTTCATTTATCCCCCTTTTTTTGTATTATATAATAAACTGATAAGTCACGTTATTGACATTAATATTCTATATTTATTTGAGCTGTATTTAATATAATCTTATAACTTTTGCTTAGGATTTGAAATGAAATTTTTTCTAATTTTTTCTTTATCCCTAATTTTCTTCACTGCATGCAATGATTTATACGACTTACCTGATCCCAAGGTTCCTTTAAATGAAGGATCTTTTAATTCACTCGATGAATTAGTGTCTTATTCAACTAAATTGGGATATGTTCCAAGTTATACAACTAATGGTGGCGAATATGGTTTAATTAGTATGGGTGATATTGATAGTTGTGTAGTTATGAAGTCTGGAAAATTAAAGTGCTGGGGAAATAATGCAAATGGGCAACTTGGGTTAGGAAATTTGATAAACCAGGAAACTCCTGTAACTGCTACAAATTTAGGGTTATCAGGTGTTTCTTCTGGTGATTTTGCTGTTGCAGTTACTTCTGTTCTTCTTCACACATGTGCTTACTTTAAATCTGGATTTAAATGTTGGGGTGATCAATCCAATGGTAAATTAGGTAATGGTTTAACTGCTTCAGCAAATGTTTTATCTCCAGTAACAGTTGGAACTTTAGGTGGTAAAACTGTAAAAAAATTCAATGCAGGTGATCAACACTCTTGCGCTGTTTTTACTGATGGTACTTTAAAGTGCTGGGGTTTAAATACAAATGGTCAATTAGGTGATGGCACTACAACCCTAAGTGCAACTGGTGTTGCTCCAAACCTTGGCGGAGCTTCAGTAGTTGAGTTTTCTTGTAATGATTTTTCTAGTTGCGCTATTACCAGCAATAAAGATCTTAAGTGCTGGGGAACTTTATTAACCGGCTCTTCCTCTCCTTCAACAATTGCTACCAATGCTGCATATGTGGCTAGTGGAGATGGAGGGGATGGCGGTTCAGAGTTTTCCTGTTTTGTAAATACTAATCAAAATGCTTACTGTTTCGGTGCTACTAACACTTATGGACAATTTGGTAATGGAACAACCAGTGCATCATCTACTCCTGTGCCTGTGAGTAATATAACAGGAGTTAGTATGATGATTACTGCTGCTCAACGAGCTTGTGCTGTAACAAATAATAATAAAAGTGTTTACTGTTGGGGACAAAATAATTTTGGACAATTAGGAAACGGAAATACTACGTTATACACTGTGCCACAAAAAGTGGTAGGATTACCTGCTTCTGAAACTATAGTTGATATTGCATGTGGTGATAACGTTACATGTGTTTTACTATCTAATGATGATCTTTATTGTTGGGGACAAAATAATTCCGGACATTATTTGGGTATTCCTTACACTTCAGCAACTATGTCTTCAAGTGCAATAAAAATATTGAATAGAAATGATCCTTAATTTTTGTTTTTAGAATATTTTATTTAGTTTTTTTGTAGAGTTTTATCTATGCATAATGTTCTTATTACATTTTATATAAGGAAATATATTTTGATAAATATTATATTTTCTGTTGTTTTCATTTTCTTTTCTTTAAATACTTTTTCTCAGGATTTTTCTGGATCTGGTGGAAATTCAGTAGATGTTCTCGCTTCAGGTGGTTATACAGTAATAACAATTCAGAATAGTCAATATATAGGATATTCAGCTGTAGCTAAAGTTTTATTTCCTTTCAGTGGTTCTAAAGATATTTCAATTGGGCTTGGCGTTAAATATGATAATGCTTCTTATTCTCCAAGTTCAACAAACGGACAAATAACATATACTCATCAATACGATACTTTAATGGTGGGTATTGATTTGGGATATAAGATCAATTTTTCTTGGTTATTAGTTCTTTTAAATCCTTACATCTATTATTCTCTGTATGATACTTGGCTGCAAACAACTGATACTCCCACTTATCAGCAAACATATTCTCCCTATATTATCCATAATATAAATTACGGAACCGGATTACATTTTCTTTTTAAAATTGATCTTAATTCGGGCACTGGTATTTATTTTGGTCCAAGTGCTTTTTATTCAGGAGGTTATATCGTGTACCAAAATGCCACAGATAGTAAAGGTAACAAGTATTCTGGTGGAGAAGGTAGTTATTCTTTGTATTCTGCAAACTTTACAATTGGCATGTATTTTTAAATTAATTAGTTATTTTCTGCGGCTATTGTTCTACACTAGCTGCAGCACCTTTCCGTCCTGGTTTTGCAGTTTGTTGCGAAGAAGAACTTGCAGGGAGTGCTTGTGCTGTTCCTGGTAAGGATTTGAGGCTTGAGTCTTCAGTATCACTTTCTGAGGCGCCTGCTGTTTTTATTAAATTTGCTCTTGAACGGACTGCATTTTCAATTTTTGCTAGCGTTTCAGGATGTTCTCTTAAATATTCTTTTGCATTTTCTCTTCCTTGGCCAAGACGTTCTCCATTATAGGTAAACCAAGTACCGCTTTTTTGAATGATTTCCGCTTCAGGTGAAGAAGCGAGATCGAGTAAGTCACCTTCTTTACTGATTCCTTGACCAAACATGATATCAAATTCAACTTCTTTGAAAGGGGCTGCAACTTTATTTTTTACAACTTTGACTTTTGTGCGATGTCCTGTTGTATCGTTACCATTTTTTATTGCTGCTGCACGTCTTACCTCTAAACGAACAGATGAATAAAATTTAAGAGCTTGTCCGCCTGTTGTTGTTTCTGGGTTACCAAACATAACACCAATTTTCATACGGACTTGGTTGATGAAAATAACAATACAGTTTGTTTTTGAAATGCTACCTGTTAATTTACGTAGAGCTTGGCTCATTAAACGAGCTTGAAGGCCCATGTGGCTATCTCCCATTTCTCCTTCAATTTCAGCACGAGGAGTTAACGCAGCAACGGAATCAACAACAATGAGGTCAACAGCACCGCTTCTTACAAGCATATCAACTATTTCTAAAGCTTGCTCTCCATGATCTGGTTGAGAGACAAGTAGGTCAGAGGTATTCACGCCAATTTTACGAGCATAACTTACATCAAGAGCGTGTTCAGCATCAATAAAAGCAGAAATCCCGCCTTTTTTTTGGCATTCGGCAATTGCGTGTAGAGTGAGAGTTGTCTTTCCACTTGATTCTGTTCCATAAATTTCAATGATACGCCCTTTAGGGAGTCCACCAACACCGAGAGCAACGTCAAGGCTGATGGAGCCGCTAGGAACGACTTGAAGCTCTTGCGCGATTTTAGATTCATCCGAAAGGCGCATGATTGTACCTTTGCCGAATTGTTTTTCAACTGAGTGAAAAAGCGTTTCAAGAGCCTTAAATTTATTAGCATTTGATTCATTAGCGGACATGAGCTTCTCCTTTTATTGCAAACGTAAATTGCACATGTTTAGATATATGTTGGGAATTGGTGTACGTGCAACCCTCTGAAGTATGTATATTCTTTTTTGTTGAAAGAATACCATACATTTGTACTGTCCATTTTTTCATATCCTTTGTTTAGTTTCAATTCAAGGGTTCTCAGGATATTTTCTGTTGGGATAAAAATAGTGTTTGGGAGAAATTAAATGGCTTTAAAAACAGGCAATGAAAAAACAATAGCTGTATTATTTGGTGGGCGCTCAAGTGAACATGAAATATCATTGCGTTCAGCTGTGTTTATACTAAAAAATATTCCTTTGAAATATAAAATTATCCCTGTTGGAATAAATAAAAATGGGAGTTATCGGAGTCTATCAGGCACATTTTTATCGACTGATTTTTCAGAAATAACACCAGAAGATTTAGCAATTATAGTAAAAGGGAGTGTGCCTAGCGCATTTATTGGTAGAAAAAATACAAAATCAATATTGTTACCTTATTTAGAGGATGAAATTAAAAAAGATAATCCAGAATTTTTTTATGAAATCAATGAACAAAAAGAAAGCATTAGAATTTTAAATTTAGATGCATCATGTTTTTTTCCTGTACTACATGGTCAAAATGGTGAAGATGGGAGATTGCAAGGATTACTTGAATTAGCCGATTTAGCCTATGTAGGTTGCGATATTAGATCAAGCGTAATTGGGATTGATAAAGATATACAAAAACGATTGGCAAAGCATGCAGGAGTACCAATTGCTAAATATGAGCTTGTTGAAATAGAGCAATTTGAAAATAAACATGCAGAAACAATACTAAGAATTGAGGCGAATATTGGCTACCCTTGCTTTATAAAACCAAATTCGCTTGGTTCAGCAGTAGGAACTGGACGAGCTAAAAATAAAAGTGAGTTAGAAACACTATTAAAAGAGGCTTTAGCCTTTGATCAAAAAGCACTTGTTGAGGAGCCAATGTCTGGAACAGAAGTTGAATGTGCTTTCCTTGGAAATTCATGTAATCCAAGAATTACAATTGCAGGTGAAATAGCAACTAGTGATTTTTACTCTTATGAAGAAAAATATGCCAACACTTCAAAAGCAGAATTATTTATTCCTGCACGCCTTTCTTCTGAGAGAATGCAAGAGCTGAGAAATTTTGCTAAAACTGTAGCTGTAGCTACTGGAATTTCTGGCCTTTGTAGAATTGATTTTTGGAACTGCAAAAAAACGAATACATTTATATTCAATGAAATCAATACGATACCTGGATTAACCTCTATCAGCATGTTTCCAAAACTTTGGGAATATGAAGGGGTGAATGGTGAGCTTTGGATTGAAGAAGTTATAGAAGCTGCTTACATGCGAAAACAAAGAACAGTTAAAAGTCAGTATGGAATTAAAGCATCTCTCTGAATATAAATCGTCTAAAAGACTCCCTTTAAAATGGCTATTGAAATTCAATCAAAAATCAGATAACACAGGGCTTGTTTAACGTCCGTATGCTAGGACTGAAATTTTAACCATTTTTATGTTGAGTTGGATTAATCATGACTATTAAAGACCTCGCCCGTGTAAGAAATATTGGGATATCTGCCCATATTGACTCAGGAAAGACAACACTTTCTGAACGTATCCTTTTTTATACTGGAAAAATCCACAAGATTGAAGAAGTTAAAGGAAAATCCGGCGTTGGTGCAACAATGGATAGTATGGATCTCGAACGTGAAAAAGGGATAACAATTCAGTCTGCTGCTACTTTTTGTCAGTGGAAAGACTTGTGGATAAACCTTATTGACACTCCTGGCCACGTTGACTTCACTGTGGAAGTCGAGCGTTCTTTGCGAGTACTTGATGGTGCAATTTTGGTTCTTTGTTCTGTTGCTGGGGTACAATCTCAGTCAATTACTGTTGACCGTCAAATGCGTCGTTATCGTGTTCCACGTATCGCTTTTGTAAACAAAATGGACCGCGCGGGTGCAAATCCTTACCGTGTTTGTCAACAATTGCGTGAAAAACTAAATCATAATGCTTGGATGGCACAAATGGCTATCGGAGCTGAAGATCGTTTTCAAGGTGTGGTAGATCTTTTAACTATGAAAGCTTTCTACTTTGATGGTGCAAATGGTGAAAATGTAAGAGAAGAAGAAATTCCTGTAGACATGATTGAGGAAGCAAAATCACGTCGTTCTGATCTTATTGGCGCACTTGCAGACTTTGATGACGCACTTGCAGAAAAATTCTTAGGTGACGAGTACGTTTCAGCTGAAGAAGCTGCAAAAGTAATGCGTAAAGCTGTTATCAGTCTACAATTTACTCCTGTATTCTGTGGTTCTGCATTCAAAAATAAGGGTGTCCAAAATCTTCTTGATGCAGTTGGTGCTTACTTGCCTGCACCTAATGAAGTTTCTAACGAAGGTCTTGATCAATCAAATAACGAAGCGCCATACCAACTTAAATCAGATCCTAATCTACCTCTAGTTATGCTTGCATTTAAATTGGATGAAACTCGTTATGGACAATTAACATTCATGCGTGTTTATCAAGGTACTGTTAGAAAAGGTGACATGTTAATTAACATGGCTTCTGAAAAACGCGTAAAAGTACCGCGTATTGTGCGCCTACATTCAGATGAAATGGAAGATATTGAAGAAGCATCAGCTGGCGATATTGTTGCATTATTCGGTGTTGATTGTGCTTCTGGTGATACATTTACAGATGGAAAAATTAACGTAACTATGGCTTCCATGTATGTGCCAAATGCGGTTATATCCTTGGCTATTGCACCAAAAGATAAAGCGGCTCAAACAAACTTTTCAAAAGCTTTAAATAAATTTACGAAAGAAGACCCTACTTTCAGAGTTTCTCGTGATGAAGAATCTGGTGAAACAATTATTGCGGGTATGGGTGAACTTCACCTTGAAATTTATGTTGAGCGTATGAAACGTGAATTTAACTGTGAAACGATAGTTGGTAAGCCACAAGTTAACTTCCGCGAAGCTCTTACGCAACGTGCCGAAATTAACTATACACACAAAAAGCAATCTGGTGGTTCTGGTCAGTTTGCACGTATCGTCGGTTATATGGAACCATTGGTCGATGCTGGTGATAAAATTTATGAATTCTCTGATGAAACTGTCGGAGGTTCTATTCCAAGACAATTTATTCCAGCTTGTGAAAAAGGTTTCGTAGAGCAAATGAAGAATGGTCTCTTAATTGGAGCTCAAGTTGTTGGTGTTAAACTTATCGTTAATGATGGTTTACATCACCCAGTGGACTCTAACGAAATGGCGTTCAAAACATGTGCTATGACTGGTTTCCGTGAGTCCTATATGAATGCTAAGCCAGTAATTCTAGAGCCAATTATGAAAGTTGGGATTGAAGGACCTGAAGAATTCCAAGGAACTATGATGGGATTAATAAATCAACGTCGTGGTGTGATTATGGGATCCTCTGGGAACGGTGGCTACTGTCAAATTGAAGCTGAAGTTCCTTTAACTGAAATGTTTGGTTTCTCAACTGACCTACGTTCAGGTACACAAGGTAAAGGTGAGTTTTCTATGGAATTTGCTAAGTACGCAGCTGTACCAAGAAATGTTCAAGAAGACATGGTTGCGAAATATAAAGCAAAGCGTGCAGCAGAAAACAAATAGTATTTAAATTTTTGTATCATTTCTATTTAAAAACCGCATGAGTTAAAATCTTTTTCTCATGTGGTTTTTTTGTATTATTTTTCTTAAAATATAAAAGTTAACAGATTGTAATTTGGAGAGGGGAAATTATGAAAGTGACCAATGAGCTATCAAGTGGATTATCTTCTTTGGTTGAATTAAATGGCACTATATTACAACAACTTAGAATCCATAAAAATATGGTAGGACTTTGGGGTTATGATAAAATTGTAAATATTATAACCACCCAAAAACAAATTATCTCACAACTACAAGATACTCTAATTACTTTTATGCTGAAAGAAGAATATAATCTTGATCTGCAAAATTTAGCCAAGTTAAATATAGGACAAACTGTTGAAGAAATTTTTGTTTCTGATAGAGCTATGGCTGCTAATTGCTATGAACTATGCAATAAAATCTATTTAATCACAAATGATATTGAATTGAATAAATTTTTAGAAAAAATTTCAATACAACAAAAGGCTTATTATTCCTTAATGAATCAACAATTAGAACTTGTGAGACAAATGGGAACTCAACTTTATTTAGCGACGCGCGGGTAAAGTTGGGATAAATTTAGTTGTTTTATTTTTCCAATTTTTTTTAACTTTTTTTTCAATTGCCACAATATTCTGTTCTTTGTTTTGTTTGATCATATTAAAATCTAATATTGCTATTTTATTTAGTATATTTTGTGTTTTAATTTCTAGTTGTTCTAATTTATTTTGTATATTATTTTTTTCTTTCATATCAAATTTTAATGTTTTGTTTATTTGTTCTTTTATTTCTAATAAATGGGAATAATTATTAATTATTAAGTCATTAATTTTAGAATTTTTATCCTTAATTTGTTCTGATTCGTATAATTCTTTCGCAGTCTTCAAGTTAAAATTTTTGCTCTGAAATGATTTTTTTAATGTTTGTTTTTCAATAAGTAATGGTTTTTCTTCTAAATAATTATTATTATTATTTATCTGTTCTATTGGTAATGTTTTTTCTAGTTGGTTATTTGGAAAATAATTTTGGGAGCTTTGATATTGGTTGCGTTGGTGATTTAGTAAATCACTTAGTTTATAGAATAACCTATTTCTAGTATCTATTTTTCTTTTTTCAAAGGAAAAAATTCCTTTGCTTGTGAGTTGTGACAATCTTGAACGATTGACACCTAAAATTTCAGCTGCTTCTTCAGCGCTAATAGTAAAACTCTCATTTGATTCTGTATTGTTTTGATTGTGAGTAAGATGGGGAAAATGGGTTTTTTGTTCTAAAATTTCGGTTGTATCGGACATTTACTCTTAATCCTATCAGTGTGATGACTGCCAGAAATGTTTTCAAAGCATATTTTAACACGATTTTAGATTATTTGCTGTTTTTCTAGCTTTCGTATTTTGGCTGTTTTATAAAGAGATTGCTTTTTTACATCTTACGAAGAAAGTAGTTGTTCTGTATGAAGAAAAAATTAGTTATATCAATATGTTGCGTTTTATTGGGTTCTTGTGTGGTTAATATTTCTGATTCTTCTAAAACTAATGAGGAGAAAAAAGAAAAAAAATTAGATGAAAAAATAGTCTCTGAAGAATGCAGTAATGGAAATAAGACTGCCTGTGAACTTGACGAATGGATTCAAAAAAACAAAGCTGAAACAAATAAGAAAGTTCTTGAAGAAAGTGGTATTCGTGATAGAGGAAAGAAATAATATTGATTGATTTATTATTTCTTTTAGATTAAAAATCCTTTGAATATATGGATATTTAGGGGATTTAATGCAGGTAAGTAAAGTTTTTATATTTTATTATAGTATCTTAATCGTAGGTTTTTTCTTTATTTCTTGTACTTCTAATTCAAATAATGACCTAAGAAATTCCTCTAATATATCGAAAAAAATGTTAATTTTGTATGCGTCTGATGATCCTTTATGGCTGCCTTATTTTTCTAATGTCATTACAAGACGTATAAAACGTGAAAGTAATTATTCTGCTTTTGAAGACCTTGAAATTAATAAAGAATGGTTGCTAAATAGTATTGGAACTCTAAAAGAAGTCCATGTTGAAGATAAATTGAATAGTTTTAGCGAGAAGTTAAAAGCAGCTTATTTAGCTGGGAAGTATTTAAAAGCTTACAAGCTATCGCACCAATTTATGCAAGAAGCCGCTTTTTTGCTTGCTAATCAACCAGCCTCTGTGGGTTATGCATATGCTACTTTAAGCTTTTGGGCTTCCGTTTCAAATATGCGTTATGCTAAATTTTATGCTATTAAATATGGAATAATTTATGAAAAATACTTACCTTTAAGAATTAAAGATGAACTAGAATTTCAAGCAAATTCAGAATTAATCGATCAGCTAAAAAATCTTACTAAGAGTTACATTTCTTCTCAAAAATATGTTCAAATTAAAAATATAAAAAATTGTAATGTTTATGTTGATGGTCAAGAATTAAAGACAAATAAAGTTTTACTTCCACCAAAAATGCAAAGTATTGTTACTGCTTCCTGCGCTAATGGGATGTTTTCTCAGACTATAATTGCTGAAAAGGTAAAAGAAGTAAAAATTTCACCTTACTACCCAGCGGCATTTTATAAAATGCCGACTGTGAATGCTTTACCAAGTGAACTATTAGCTCAATTAAAATTAAACCATATTTTGCTTGTTTTTTGGTCACATAGTGGGAAGTATTTAGATTTACAACTCATTGAAGCTAAGTTGAAGCTAACTGTTGCCAAAACACGTATAGATCTGTCTGCAAAGAAAAATGTTGATGAAGCTGGAGATCTTTTGCTCTCATTTTTACAAACCAACTCAAGTCAACTCACTAAAAAGTAGTTCTGAGGGCTTGACCTCCTGAATGATATGACCTATTCCCCTAAGTCTATCTTGTTGTCAAAAGCTTGTCGTTTTTCGTCAATTTTTTTATCATTTCTATTAATAATTTCTGCTTATTTCCTATGCTTTTTTCGATTAATGCCCAATAAATTTAGAGATCTTTTAGTGCAGGAACTTTTATACCCACACTATTGACAGTGTGTTTTCGAATGAGCTAACACTATATATAACAAGTGTCGGCATTTTCATCCTACATAATGGGATGCCGCAATTCCTCGCTCAGAAGATTTGCGGCTGTGAGTTTTTTGCGGCATGTAACACCATTCATTTGTATGGTTTCTACTACTTGTTTGTTTGTTGATTTTAAAATGTGCTGTTCTGATACACCATCTGGAGATTTATTCATGGCAATAACTACTTATAGACCTTATCATCCAAAAGTGAACTTTAGTGAGTTAAGTTTTCCAAATGTGGACTTCAATTCATCATTACAAAATATCATTCTTGATGTGCGTCCATGTATTGAACAGGGTAGGGAATATTCATATATTGCCGCTAGTTTACTATCGGAACAATTACGTTTAGAAGTACTCCAAACAATTGGTTTAGAATCAACACAGACAAATTTGCCAGAAGAAGAAAAGTTTTATCCGACTTTAATGCAATATGTAAAATTTGGTACAGAGTTTGGACAACTTACAAATCGTTTGCGTGAGTTGGATTTAGAATACTTAAATTCTTGTATTAAACATGAAAGAAATTATTTATTTGATTATCTAGGCGCACATACTCTTTATGATCGCTATCTGCTGCATAAAAAGGGAATGCGTTATGAAACCTTGCAGCATTTCTGGATGAGAGTTGCTATGGGTGTTGCTTTGGCAGAAGGCAACGCACAGGAAGCAACAAAACACGCAGCTGAATTTTATGATGTTATTTCTCAAATGTTGTATGTTCCAAGCACTCCAACTTTATTTAATTCAGGAACAAATCATTCACAGATGTCGTCGTGTTTTTTGACTACAACTCAAGATGATTTGCTCGATATCTATCGACAATATTCTGATAATGCAATGCTTTCCAAGTATGCAGGAGGCTTAGGAAATGATTGGAGTAACATTAGAGCAAGTGGAAGTTGGATAAAAGGGACAAATGGTCGCTCGCAAGGAGTTATTCCTTTTATCAAAGTCCAGGATTCCTCAACCATTGCAGTGAATCAAGGTGGAAAAAGAAAAGGTGCTGTTTGTGCATATTTAGAAACATGGCATTTGGATATCGAAGATTTTCTTGAACTTAGAAAAAATACTGGGGATGAACGTCGGCGTACACATGATATGAATACAGCAAATTGGATTCCGGATCTTTTTCTTGAGCGGGTGGAAGCAAATAAAGAGTGGACTTTATTTTGTCCTTCAGAAACACCTGATTTACATGATTTATATGGTGATAACTTTAAAAAAGCTTACTTAGATTATGAATTAAAAGCAGATCAAGGCAAAATTCAAAATTTTCGTAAAGTTTCTGCGCTACAATTGTGGCGAAAAATATTAACAATGATTTTTGAAACTGGTCATCCATGGGTAACGTTTAAAGATCCATGCAATTTACGTAGTGCTCAACGACATGTAGGTGTTGTGCACAGTAGTAACTTATGTACAGAAATTACATTAAATACAAATGCTGAAGAAACAGCTGTTTGTAATTTGGGATCAATCAATTTAAAAGCTGTATTTTTATCTGAAAATCCAGGAAAAACTTTAGAATACGCCGTACGCGTAGGTATGCGTATGTTGGATAACGTAATTTCTGAAAATTTTTATCCCATTAAATCTGCCGAAAGAGCTAATCACAGACATAGACCTGTAGGTTTGGGATTTATGGGATTTCAGGATGTTTTGTATCTAAAGAAAATTCCTTATGCAAAACCAGAAGCAATGTGGATTGCAGAAAATATAGCAGAACAAATTAGTTACTATGCAATAAAAGCCTCCTCTTTATTAGCAAAAGAAAGAGGAAGTTATTCCACCTTTAATGGCTCTTCTTGGTCAAAAGGATTAGTACCAAAAGATACCATAACCGAATTAGGATCGCATGTAACATTACCAAAAGCTCCAGACTATTTTCAAAGTAACAATGGAGAAATGTTACCTTGTCAAGAACTATTAAAAAGTGATGGTTTTAATTTGAATTTAAATTGGGACGAGTTACGAAATAATGTAGCACAAGGAATGCGCAATAGTCTTTGTCTTGCCGTAGCACCAACAGCAACTATATCAAATATTTCCAACTGTACTCAGTCTATAGAACCAACATATAAAAACTTATATGTAAAAAGTAACATGGGTGGTGAATATACAATAATAAATGAGTATCTTATTGATGATTTAAAAAACTTAGGTCTATGGAATTCTGATTTAGCTCGTGAATTAAAATTAAATGATGGATCTTTAACAACCCTAGAGTTACCTGAACATATAAAGGAACTTTATAAAACAGCTTTTGATATTGAACCAGAACAATTGATACGTTGTGCAGCATTACGCCAAGTTTATATTGATCAAGCACAAAGCCTTAATTTATACATGTCGGCTCCAAGTGGAAAGAAAATTGATGAAATGTATCGTTACGCTTGGCATAGTGGATTAAAAACAACTTATTATTTAAGAACAAAAGCTGCCACAAGTGTTGAAAAATCTAGTATTGTAGCTAAAAAGAAAGACATAAAACCGACTGAAATAAAAGCTTGTTCAATTGAAAATCCAGAATGCGAATCTTGTCAATAAAAAGAATAAGCTAGGAGATAAAAATGCTGATTAATGAAATAAGACCACAATTAATGCCTTTTAATTATCCATGGGCATGGGACGAATTTAAAAATTTATGCAAAAACCATTGGCTACCGCAAGAAATATCTATGGCATCAGATATCGCTCAGTGGAAAAATATGGGCTATTTAACAACTGATGAAAGACATCTTATCAAGAAAATTCTAAGTTTTTTCGCAAATACAGATGTTCTTGTTGGTGATAATATTATTATGGCCATTTATAAGCACATCACTAATCCTGAATGCAGACAATATTTAACTGCCCAAGCTTTTCAAGAAAGTATTCACTCTTGGAGTTATTCACACATTGTTGAATCACTTTCTATGGATCAACAAGAAGTATTTGGAGAGTTTAAAAAGGTAGGAACAATTAAAGACAAACATGACTTTCAAGCGCAATTTTTTGAAGGTATTTTAAATGAAGGTTTTACTACAAAAACAAAGGAAGGTAGAGCTTTATTTTTAAAAAATTTATGCGCATATTATGTTGGTATGGAAGGAATGCAGTTTTATAGTGCTTTTGTATTGTTACTTAATTTCAAGAGAAGAAATTTGTTGGTTGGAACATCAGAACAGCTAGAATATATCGTGCGTGATGAAAGCTTACATTGCAGATTTGGAACTAAACTAATTAATCAGTATATCTTGGAAAATGAAGATATTTGGACACCAGAGCTACAAGCAGAGGTCAGACAGAATATTGAGCATGTTGTGGAATTAGAAGACGCGTTTGTTGCCGATGCTTTGCCAAGAGATATTTTAGGTCTTTCAAAAGCACAGTTTGCTAAATATATCCGTTATATTGCTGACAGACGTATCGAAAGTATAGGTTTAGAACCTATATATGGTGAAGAAGAAACACCTTTCCCATGGATGAATGAAATAATGGATCTTCCAAAAGAAAAAAACTTTTTTGAAACACGAGTTACAGAATACCAAACAGGCTTTGGTTTGGAATGGTAAGTGACAAAAGTTAACTAATTGAAATATAAAAATAAAAAAGTTAAGGTAAAGGTAAATATCAGATTTTGAGGTATGCTAATGCAAAAATGCCTGTTGATAATAGTTACCTTTATTTTTTTTAATTTTGTAATTTCTTGCACAAAAGTTGATTCTGTCGATTTAATTGTGGAAGTACCAGAAATGTTAAAAAAAGAGAAATTAGCCACTTTTTATGGGAATGATGCAAATAAAAATTGCCAACATTTTAGGAAAATATATGCAGGATTTTGTGATACAGTAAATCAACCCTACATTAAATGTTTTGACTTAAATGAAAAAAAATACAAACTAACTTCTTGTGAATAAATCTTTTCAAACCTTCTAACAAATATGCTATAAAATTTTTGGAAGAAAGAAATAGTATTGGAAGAAGGTATCAAAATATGGATAGTAACAAAGAAATAGTGGCATGGGATTTGGATTTAAAAAATTACTTGAAAGATTTTTCCTATGATGCAGGGTTTCCAATAGTTATTTTGTTAATTTGCTGTATTTTTTTATGGTTATGTATAGCTAAGAAAATAACAAAAATTTTAATAACTTTTTCAACATTATTAATTGTAATATTTTGCTTTAGAAAAACTCCTGATATTCTCTTAAAACCGTTACTAATTTTAAGTGAACAAAAAGAAAATAAAGAAAACAGTTTAATAATATCAAATATTCTTCCTAATTGTATAAATCAAGCTAGTGCTATTGTAGTGCTTGGAGGGGGAATATTTCAAGAAAACTTACCTTCAACTAATTCACAAATACGTTTGATGGGGCTGTCTCAATTACTGCTAATAATGAATTCTAGTGGAACAAAAAAATCACAAATACCTATAGTATTAACTGGTGGTCAAACAAATAAATATATCAAACAAAGTGAAGCAGATGCTATGAAAGTTTTTTTAAACTATTTTTTAAAAAAAAATAGTTACCTAAAAATAATCACAGAAGAAGAAAGTAAAAATACATATCAAAATTCAGCGTATGTAAAAAAAATCTTTACTGAAAATAAAATTGAAAAAAAAATTATATTAATAACTAATGATTTTCATATGCTAAGAGCAAAAAAAACATTTGAGAACCAAAATTTTACAGTTTGTCCAGTACCTATTATTTCACAAAGTTCTTCTGGTTCAGGCGTCTTTAACTTCAACAATGCACTAACATCTGTAACTTTTATGAATGAATACTTTGGGATTTTAGGTTATGCTTGGAAGGGATGGTTAAAATTTTAAGCTATATTTTGTTAAATTCCTAGCAAATTTCCTTGATTGCATTTTTATATTAAAGATGTTAGTTCAGAATCGCATGAAAAGGAGATTTTTATATGAGTAGCATGTATGATACCCGTGATTTTAGAAGAGGTCTCAAAGTTTTAATGAATAATGACCCTTGGGTAATAGTTGATTTTCAACATGTCAATCCTGGAAAAGGAGCCGCTTTTACTAGAACTAAGGTTAAAAATTTAAGAACTGGACAAGTTGTTGAGCACAATATCAAAAGCGGTGACAAATTAGAAAAACCAGATGTTGAAGAAAGAAGCATGCAGTTTCTTTATAACGACGCAGATGGCTATAATTTTATGGATACAGCTAATTATGAACAGATTTCTCTTACAAATCTTGAAGTTGGCGATACAAAAAACTACTTAATAGAAAATTCCGTAATCAAAGTTGTATTTTTTAATAATAAACCAATAGGGGTTGAAACTGAAACATTTGTAGAGTTGAAAGTAGTTGAAACTGCTCCTGGTGTTAGAGGTGATACAGCCACTGGAGGCAGTAAGCCAGCTAAATTAGAAACTGGATTGGTAGTAAGTGTTCCTTTTCATATCAATGAAGGGGATATACTAAGAATTGACACACGTGAGGGTGTCTATGTTGATAGGGTAAACAGAAAATAGAACAAAAATTTCTATATTTTAAGCTGGTAAGTTTAGTCTGCCAGCTTTTTTATTGGGAAAAAGCAAGGATAACAGAACCTAGAAATCTTCACAAGCTATTGACTTTCTTAAAGGATTTATGGAAATCTGAGGTTGTTTTTATAGAACTTTAAACGTTCTTAAATTAAGTATAAGAATATACTTGAACTTGTAAGTTTGAGTTATAGGTTAATTTTAGAGGAAAAAAATAATGGTTGATGTAAATAAAATTGAAAAGTTAATGTCTTTGATGGCTAAGCATGGATTTGATGTGGTGCAAGCAGAATCTTCTGGTGAAAAAATTTCTTTAGCAAGAAATGTAACACAAGCTTCCCTCTTTAATCCCACAGTACAGCCAACTTTACCAACAAACTCCATAGCATTGGCTTCAAAAAATGTGCAAGTTTCAACGGATAATACTTCTGAGCAAGAATCTACATTTCAACAAATCAATAATAAAGAAGAGAAAGTTACTAAAAAACTGCCAGATGGTATCACAATTACAAGCCCATTTGTGGGTACTTTTTACCGTTCTTCCAACCCAGATGCTGCACCATTTGTTGATCTTGGGGCAAAAATTAGGAAAGGACAAACTCTTTGTATAGTTGAGGCTATGAAATTAATGAACGAAATAGAAGCTGAAATAGATGGAGAGATAGTTGCTATTTTAGTTGAAAATGCAAAACCTGTAGAATTTGGAACTCCTTTATTTATTGTTGCTCCAGCTATGTAAATCCAATTGTGAGAAAATTATTATGAAAAAAATTCTTATTGCGAACAGAGGCGAAATTGCAGTTAGAATCATTCGCGCTTGTAGAGAATTGGGAATTAAGAGTGTTGCAATCTACTCTCAAGCAGATGCACACAGCTTGCACGCAAAACTAGCTGATGAAAGCATTTGTATAGGCCCTGCTGAAAGTAAAAAAAGCTATTTGCATATACCAGCAATAATAGCAGCTGCAGAAGTTAGTGGTGCCGATGCTATCCATCCTGGATATGGTTTTTTATCTGAAAATGCACATTTTGCTGAAGTTTGTGCAAAGTGTAATTTTACATTTATTGGACCAACGCCAGAGCAAATGCGAAAATTAGGTGAAAAAGTTGCAGCAAGAGATGTTGCAAGAAAAGCAGGATTGCCTTTTCTACCTGGATCGAAATCCGCTATTGAAAATATTGATGTAGCTAAAAAAACTGCAAAAGAAATTGGCTTCCCTGTAATATTAAAAGCAAGCGGCGGCGGTGGTGGACGTGGAATGAAAATCGTTCATAAAGAAGCAGATTTAGAAAAAGCATATTTTACATGTAGACAAGAAGCAGGGGCAGCATTTGGAAATTCTGAAGTTTATTTAGAAAAATATTTAGAAAATCCAAGACATGTTGAAATTCAAATCATGGCTGACAAGCATGGTAATATTGTGCACTTAGGTGAACGTGATTGCAGTATTCAACGCCGGCATCAAAAAGTGATTGAAGAAGCACCATGTAATCTATTGTCAGAAAAAGAAAGAAACAAAATTGGGGGCTATGCAGTAGCTCTTGCAAAAGAGGTTGGCTACCACGGAGCTGGTACAGTAGAATTCCTAATGGATGACGACAAAAACGTCTATTTTATGGAAATGAATACTCGTATTCAAGTTGAACATCCCGTTACTGAGCAAATAACTGGAATTGACCTCGTTAGAACACAAATATTAGTGGCAATGGGAGAAAAGCTTCCCTTTACACAAAAAGATATTTCAATAAAAGGCCACGCCATTGAATGTAGAATTAACGCAGAAGATCCTAAATCATTTGCACCTTGGCCAGGTAAAATAACAGCCTATTCAAGTCCGGGTGGTTTGGGTGTCAGAGTTGATGGTTTTGTTTATCATGGTTACACTGTGGTACCTTATTATGATTCTATGTTAACAAAATTAATAATTACAGCTGATACACGTGAGCTTGCTATTCAAAAAATGGAATGTGCATTAAAAGAATTTATTATAGATGGTATTAGAACAAATATTCCATTTCACTTAGAGGTACTGAAGCATCCAGATTTTATGCAAGGAAAACATTCTACACGCTTTTTAGAGCGAGCAGGATTTGTAAAGTAACTTAAAATTTTTAGTTAAAAAAAGGTCTATATTTTTAAATATAGACCTTTTAAAATAAATAGCTTTGTTTAATAAATTAATTATTCACTAAAACCAAACTCTCACCTCTGGCACTCATTTTTGAATTTAACCAATCGGTATACGGAGCAATTCTTGTATTGATAGAAGTACTTAATTTATTGCAATCATCTTCTTCATTAACAAGAATTTCATGAGCTTTTTTTCCTAACCAAAAACCAGAAGCGCCTTGAGTTGCTGAAAGTAACAGAGCTTCGCCGTTAAATGATACAAATTCAGGGCCGCCAGAATCTCCAGAACATGTTTGACCTTGTTGAGCAGTAATTCTATCAGTAATGATTAGAGTATCTTCAGGCTTAGTTGTGCTAAATTTATTTGAAACATTCCCAAAGTTCACTTGGTCCTTAAAGAAATTATTTACTGAATTATATTTAGAGGTAGGATCATAAATATCTACTTTTCCTAAAGTGGAAACGGACCATCTTTTTAAACCGTAAGATTTAGAATCATATCTTCCTGTACTCCCATAACCTACATTTAAAATTAATTGGTTTGGTTTAGGCGGATTTACAGCAATTTTTGCTGGAGTTAATTGTAAATCTTTTACCAGATCTTCTACTGTTTCTATAAGAGCAATGTCACCTAGTGATGGATTATAGAAAGATTTTGTTGTATAATAATCATTTGTGTAATAGTTTTTAACGTTTGCTATTTTTACGTTAAATACATCGAATGCATTATTGCCAAAAATTACTTTTATATCTTCTTTTTTCTTATATCCATTTACTTCATGGAATAAACAGTGTGAAGCTGTAATAACAAAGTGAGAAGAAACGACAGTTCCAGTGCAAGCACTAGAACCTAAAAATAAAAAAACAGTTGAATTGTTACCTATAATGTTTTTTGCATTTACATCACAACCATTACTTATTCTATTTGTTGAAAACTCATCTGGTAGAGAAGCACAAACTTCCGAATTTTTAACCGCATTTTTTGGGGGTTCTTTACAAGAAATAATTAACAAAGATGCGCTAGTTAAAGCAAGATTTAATATTTTTTTCATATTTATTTTGTCCTTAAACAGGTATTAAAATGTAAACATAGCTATTAAATTTACTGAATATTCATTAAATCCACTGCGTTCAGTAGTACTTTCAGGTGGAGTTTGCATTTCTAAATCAATAGAGTGTCTGTTGTAAGTAAGACTTCCACCTAAGCTAAAATTATCCGCAACATTGTAAGAACTCATCAATGTTGCACCATAAAAGTAATGGTTAGTTATTTTAAAACTATCTCTTGTTAAAGCTTTCGTAGTATAGTCATTTGAATTATCGCCAGAAAAACTAATGTTATTTGAAGGAGAATATCCTAAATTTATTAAGGCATATATTGGTAAATTATTAAAATAATTAATTTTAATACCGCTCAAAGCACTTGTCGTAAAATAGTTAAAACTACCTTTAACATTTTCATTGTTTACAGAATTTGAATTTTTACTAAAAACACTATTTAAATTTAAACCTAACACAGGAGAAATTGAAGCTTCTGGATTGAAGTTATAAAGACCAGAGAGACCAATATTAAAACCGCTGAAAGAGTTCATTACTTTGTTGGCTTGTGAAAAAGAAAAGCCATTTAAGTAGGTATAACCTAAGCTCCCATAAACATCTATGTTTTTCTGAGCATATGATTGTTTAGTTAAAAAAAGGGAAGCTATTAATAGAAGTATTTTCTTTTTACTCATTGTATTTCCTTAGAAGAACAGAAAAAATGTTAGAAAAACTTCAATTAATATACAAAATCTTTTAAGTCAAATATTTTGTTTAAAATAAGGTGTTATTTTGCTGAAAAATATGAAATATATAACAATAAATTTATAAATTATGTAATATTTTTATTTAATTGATAAATTTTATAAAGAATATAAAATAACAGTGGCAATGGCATATTCTTCATGGTGACTGAGAGAGACATCGGCAGAAGAAAAACCCTTTTCAATTAAGAACTTAGAGATATTTTCTGAAAAGCATAGAACAGGCCTGCCAGACGACTCATTTTCTATCCAAATTTGTCTTGGAGAAATACCTTGTACAAATAGACCTGTACCTACTGCTTTGGAAAAAGCTTCTTTAGCTGCAAAGCGAGCTGCGTAAGAGGCTATGCGGCCAGAAAGTGCTTTTTGATCGCAATATTCAATTTCTTTCAGATGAAATATTTTTTCTATAAAATTACCAGTAGCCAAAGATTTCGCAAAGCGAGTGACACTAACGATATCTGTCCCAATCTGTATTTTTTTGCTCATAAGTTGTCTTGTTCCTCTGTTTTATTTAACTTATAATCCTTGTTAGCAAATCATTTCCAAATATTGAAATGAGAAGGAGCATAAATGGCTAATCATGATGAGTTAAATCCAAATCTTGAAACGACTACTCAAAAAAAACTTTTTGATCAACGACTTATTGTTCTCTCTGAAGGAATTCATGCCGCGTCAGCAAAAAAAATCATTGAACAACTTTTTGCCATGGAAGCAGCTGATCCTGCAAAGGAAATTTGGCTTTTCTTAAATAGCCCTGGAGGTGAAGTAAATTCTGGCTTTGGAATTTATGATACCATTCGCTTTATTCGGCCAGAAGTAAAAATAGTTGTTACAGGCTTGGCCGCAAGTGCAGCTACTGTTGTCCTTCTGGCAGCTCAATCAAAGTATAGATATTCCATGCCTAATTCAAGGTTATTAATTCACCAACCGTTGATTGGGGGGAGTATCCAAGGACAGGCCTCAGATATTGAAATTCATGCTAAAGAAATTTTAAAAACAAGGGAAAAAATTGCTGAACTTTACACCAAAGAAACTAAGCAACCTATTGAAAGAGTAAGAAAAGATATTGAACGCGATTACTGGATGACATCTCAGGAAGCCCTAGAATACGGTCTTATAAGTAGAGTTATTTCATCATGGAACGAAGTAAAGTAATTATTTTAGGCAAGTTTAATTGATTGCAAATCTGAATCTAGTACTAAATGAGAGGGGCTTTCGTCTTTTAAAATAACACCTGTAGCATTCAATTCTTTTGCTTTCTGTAAAATCCAAAAAATTTTATAAGCAGCTAGTTTATAACTTAAGCCCTCATGCCGGATATTTGAAATACAATTTCTTTCCGATTCCAACCTTCCAATTTTAGGATTCCATGTAATATAGACACCTAAACTATCAGGAGAAGATAACCCAGGTCTTTCTCCAATAAAAATAAGGCTAGCAATACAGTTTAATTTTTCACCAACTTCATCGGACAATGCAACTCTAGCATGTTTTGCTAATAGGACAGGGGATAGGTTAAATCTAGAATCATCTTTTAGTAGAAAATTTAATTCTAGAAAAAGAGGTATGGCGTGGTTGTGAACGGCAGTAGCTGAAAGACCATCGGCAAAAATCAAAGCAATTGAATTCTCATGCCACGGTTGCTCTTGAAGGAGTTTTTTGCTTTTATCATTTAATCTTCTCCCTAAATTAGGATTCATTAAATAATCTTTTTTTGATTCAGCCATAGATTTAAGTACCAAAGAGGAAACACCTTTTTCGTTTAATTGCTCGGAGATAAAATTAATATTTAATTCAGTATAAATAGCATCTTTTGCAAGTGCATGCGATAAACCAAAATTCAATATTTCTTGTGTGGGAATACTTTGTCCAACTCTCCCTAATGCAATTCTAGCAGGTGTATGGTTTTTCAAATGTTGCCAAGAATCTTTTTTAATAATGATATTTTGAGTCATAAATTTTCCTAACAATATTCTAATAAAATAGGATTATTTTGAATTGGAGGAATAACTTTATTAAGATTTTTATCAAGTAAATTATTTCTAACCAACCATTCTTCAAACTCAGGAGCTCTTCTTAAATTTAATAATTGGCGAATATATAAAGAATCATGAAAAGAAGTACTTTGATAATTTAACATAATGTCATCTGCACCCGGAATACCCATAATGAATGTAACTCCCGCAGTTCCAAGCAAAGTTAACAAAGTATCCATATCATCTTGATCTGCTTCAGCATGATTTGTATAACAAATATCACAACCAATTGGTAAACCTAATAATTTTCCACAAAAATGATCTTCAAGACCTGCGCGAATTATTTGTTTTCCATCATATAAATATTCTGGTCCAATAAAACCAACTACTGTATTAATTAATAGAGGAGAAAACTCTCTTGCAATAGCATAAGCACGAGCTTCACAAGTTTGTTGATCAACATTATAATGGGTATAAGATGATAAACAACTTCCTTGACCTGTTTCAAAGTACATCACATTATTTCCAACATTACCTCTATTTAAAGATAATGCTGCATCTTGAGCTTCTTTTATAAGAGCAAGATTTACTCCAAATTGAGCATTTGCTTTTTCAGTTCCTGCAATCGATTGGAAAACTAAATCAACTGGTACATTGTTATTTATCATTTTTAATGTGTTAGTAATATGCGTAAGTATACAAGATTGAGTAGGTATTTCAAATTTTAAAATAATATCATTTAATAAATTATTAAGCATTGAAAGAAGTTCTATATTGTCACTTGCTGGATTAATTCCAATTACCGCATCACCACAACCATAAAATAATCCATCAATTAATGAAGCAGAAATTCCTTTTAAATCATCAGTTGGATGATTGGGTTGCAAGCGTACTGATAGTGTATCTGGTAAACCAATTGTATTTCTAAATCGAGTTACAATTTTGCATTTTTTAGCTACCAAAATTAAATCTTGATTGCGCATTATTTTACTAACTGCTGCAACCATTTCAGGAGTTAGGCCTTTGGATATTTTTAGTAGCGTGTCTGAATCTGCTTCATCTGAAAGGAGCCATTCTCTAAAATCACCAATAGTTAAATGAGAAATTTTTTGAAAAGCTAAATTATCATGTTTATCAATAATAAGTCTTGTTACTTCGTCTTCTTCATAAGGAATTAAAACTTCTGTTAAAAATTGCTTTAATGGAACTCCTGCCAAAACTATTTTAGCAGCCATTCTTTCTTCATAACTATTAGCAGCTATTTGAGCTAATAGGTCACCAGAACGTTCAGGTGAGGATTTTGCCATAACTTCTTTAAGAGAACTGAAATTATAAATTTTATTTTGAATAACTGTAGTATACTTCATATTTAACCCTATTAATTACTTTATTTTATTCTTAAATTTTATATATTAATAAAATTAACATTTCAACTCACAAGAATATAATATTTAAATTTAATCAGTGTGTTAAAGTAAGAGTTATTTCAACCGACAATCTTTTATACTTTTTTTTTAAAAAGTAGAACTGATAGTGTATGATTTTAATAATCTAATACAACTACTGCAGCAAAAGATATCAATAGTTTAATAAAAAAATCTGTTGAAAAATCAGAGCAAGGCGCCAAAATTGCTGAATAAAGCGGAATTTTGTTAAAAAATATTATTACTTCAATTAGAAAAATTTCAGAGCTTAATGATGAAATATCATCAGCTTCTCAACAGTAAGCAGAAGGTATAGAACAAATTAGACGCTTCAACACATAATAATGCAAACTCTTCAGAAGCAGTTGCTGCTTCATCAATTCAATTATCAGCTCAAGCAGATGCAATGCAAAATATGGTTAATGAATTAGCTGTTATTATAGGAAATAAATTTTCATCTGAAAGAAATATAAATTCAGAAAATTATCAATTAAATATAAATAGAGATTTTAGTTATAATAATTTTGGTACAAAAAATACAGCATTTAATAAACAAAGATATGAAGATATTATACCTTTTGGACAAAGAAAAAACTATCAGAAGGAAAAACCTGTTAAAATTAATAAATTAGATATTAATGATGGCTTTTAAAAGGATTTTGATATGACTTATGGATTCTTTAATGATAAAAAAATTGAACAAAATCAGTATTTAACATTTAGACTTAATACTCAATTATTTTGTATAGGTATTGATAGCATTAGAGAAATTAACCAATTGGTTGAAGTAGTTACAATTCCAAATACACCAGAATTTATTATTGGTGTAATTAATCTTAGGGGAAAAATAATTCCTGTTGTAGATTTAAGAGTTAAATTTGGTTTAGGAATTTTGCAAATCACTAAAGAAACATGTGTAATAATTATAGAATGTAGTCTTGGTTTTATAGGAATTGCAATAGATGCTGTTCATGATGTTATTACTTTAGAAAATAATCAAATTAAAATGCCGGAAGTAATAGAAAGTAATAAATTAAATTATATAAAAGGATTAGGAAAAGTAGATTCAAAAATATTCATAATTATTGATATTTTAAATTCTTTTTCAAAAGAAGATTTTTTCAATGTGCAAAATATTTCTTTCTCACATACTTAGTTATAGCTAACTTAACAGAAAAATTGAAAAAAATTTAAAATTTAACACATTGATAACATTGAATAATAATGCTTAATTTATAGTTTGTCACAATTTTATATAAATAAATAATTCATTAAAATAATCTAAAATAAAGGGAAACTTTGATATTAAATTTCGACAATTAATTTCGTTGTAATGAGATTGCAACCCAAAGTGCTGTAAAAATGAGACAGACAAAAAATGCTGAATTGTTCAGCGTTTTTGTATCACACCCATAATAGGAAAGGTCAGTGTGCTATGTCTACATTTTATAAAGTTTCTTTAGCGTTGACATCAATCGCTTTTGCTGCAGTAGGATGTAAAAAGTCTTCTTCAGGTGAGAGTGCAAGTCAATCTAGTGATGTGCAAGCATCAAAACCACAGGCTGAAACAAAGCCTACAACACAAGATTATTTATTAGTTGGTGCGCCAAATGCTTTTAAAGGCAAAGGTGCAGTTTTAATATGTAATCCAGATGGAAGTTCTTGTAAAACATTTTTAGGTGGAGATGACGAAGCGTCAGTAGCATCAGCTAAAAGTTTAAAGTTACAAGAAGGTGATAAGTTTGGATCTAGCATAGTTGTTACTGCAAATAATATATTTGTAAGTGCAGCAAATAAACAAAGCGGATCTGGTGCAGTTTATAAATTTGACCTTTCTGGTAAAAATGGATCTGCATTAGAAATCACTGATTTATATCAAGCAAAACAATATTTAGGTAAAAGCATGTTTGCAACAGCAAAAAATCTTTATATTGGAGCTCCTGAAAGAAAAGGTGACGATAAAAAAATTAAAGGTGCATTGATAAAATGTGAATTAGACGGAACAAACTGTGCAGTATCTTTAGGTGGAGAAAGTACAAATTCCTCAACACAAGTTTTAGCAAATACATCATTACTTGGAACTTATGGTTTAGGTGCAAGTATATTTGCAAATGAAAAGAATTTATTTGTTGGTGCGCAAGGTGGATTAGGTAAAGTAACTAAATGTGAAGCAGATGGAAGCAACTGTTTACCATTAAATCTTTCTTCTTCATTAGTATCATTAATTACAAATGACAACTTTGCAGAAAGCATGACTGGAGATAGCAAATATTTATATATTGGTGTTCCAGGTAGAGATCAAAGTGCGTTAAAGCCTTCAACATATGACATTGGTGGATTAATCAGATGTGATATCGATGGTGGAAACTGTGCAGATTTCATTGGTGGAACTTCTAAAGTAACTGGTGGATTAGCGTTTGAGAAAAATGATAAATTTGGTTCAAGCGTAGCTTTATCTAAAGATGGAAAATCTATTTATGTAGGATCCATTGGAAGAAAAACAGCAAAAGGCGTAACAATTGGTGCAGTAATCAAGTGTGACGTTGAAGGTAAGGAATGTGCTGATATCGTTGCTGGTAAATATGCTAAACCAGTAGTTGCAACACCAGTTGTGGCAGCTGCACAGGCAGCTTCTGCTCCAGAAGCAAAATCTGCTCCAACAGTTTCTTCTGTTATAGCAGCTAACCCTGTTGCTCCAGCAAAACCAGATGCTCCTAAAGCTCCTAAAGCAGGAACTGAAGCTTCTGAATTAAAGCTTGGTGAATACCCATCTAAAGATGATGAGTACCTAGGATCTGACTTAGATTCTATTCAAGGTGCATTAATTGGTGCCAGTGTTGCTGTTGCTACTTTACCAATCCAATCTCAAGTTGAAGCTCCTGCTGCTTCTTCAGAAACAAAAGCTGAAGCGGCTCCAGCTTCTTCAGAAGCAAAACCTGAAGCAGCTCCAAGCTCTTCTGCAACTCAACCAGCTACAACTCCTGCTTCTTCAAGCAGCAGCCAAGCAACTGCACAAGCAGATTCTTCTAAGAAACCATCTATTGTTCCAACATTAATTACTGGTGGAGCATTGGTTGCAGGACCGGTATTAGCGAAAAAAGGGATTACTGATTCTATCAAAGCTGCTTTTGCAAAAGTAGGAACTTTCTTTGGGAAGATTGGTAGCTCAATCGTGAGTTTTGCGAAAGTTGCAGGACCTAAGATTTTAGCATTCGCTAAGACAGCATTAGGTGTTGGAGAAAAAGTGGCTCCACTAGCTTTAGCAGCTCTGTAAGTATAGTAAGCTAATATAAAGTAACAAACTTTACTGAAGGTTTTGAATAATTCAAAACCTTCTTTTTTGTATTAAAAAAAGAGGAAAAATAAAAAAATATGTTACATTATTTGAGTTACATTTTTTATATCCTGAAAAAATAAACTTAAAACCTTTATAAATAAAGAATAAATAATTACATAAATAATCGTATTAATGAAATTTTAATGATTATGATATCAATTTTTTGCTAAATATATTTGGTATTTTAATGAATATTATTTCTTTAAAATATTTTATAACACACCCATAATAGGAAAGGTCAGTGTGCTATGTCTACATTTTATAAAGTTTCTTTAGCGTTGACATCAATCGCTTTTGCTGCAGTAGGATGTAAAAAGTCTTCTTCAGGTGAGAGTGCAAGTCAATCTAGTGATGTGCAAGCATCAAAACCACAGGCTGAAACAAAGCCTACAACACAAGATTATTTATTAGTTGGTGCGCCAAATGCTTTTAAAGGCAAAGGTGCAGTTTTAATATGTAATCCAGATGGAAGTTCTTGTAAAACATTTTTAGGTGGAGATGACGAAGCGTCAGTAGCATCAGCTAAAAGTTTAAAGTTACAAGAAGGTGATAAGTTTGGATCTAGCATAGTTGTTACTGCAAATAATATATTTGTAAGTGCAGCAAATAAACAAAGCGGATCTGGTGCAGTTTATAAATTTGACCTTTCTGGTAAAAATGGATCTGCATTAGAAATCACTGATTTATATCAAGCAAAACAATATTTAGGTAAAAGCATGTTTGCAACAGCAAAAAATCTTTATATTGGAGCTCCTGAAAGAAAAGGTGACGATAAAAAAATTAAAGGTGCATTGATAAAATGTGAATTAGACGGAACAAACTGTGCAGTATCTTTAGGTGGAGAAAGTACAAATTCCTCAACACAAGTTTTAGCAAATACATCATTACTTGGAACTTATGGTTTAGGTGCAAGTATATTTGCAAATGAAAAGAATTTATTTGTTGGTGCGCAAGGTGGATTAGGTAAAGTAACTAAATGTGAAGCAGATGGAAGCAACTGTTTACCATTAAATCTTTCTTCTTCATTAGTATCATTAATTACAAATGACAACTTTGCAGAAAGCATGACTGGAGATAGCAAATATTTATATATTGGTGTTCCAGGTAGAGATCAAAGTGCGTTAAAGCCTTCAACATATGACATTGGTGGATTAATCAGATGTGATATCGATGGTGGAAACTGTGCAGATTTCATTGGTGGAACTTCTAAAGTAACTGGTGGATTAGCGTTTGAGAAAAATGATAAATTTGGTTCAAGCGTAGCTTTATCTAAAGATGGAAAATCTATTTATGTAGGATCCATTGGAAGAAAAACAGCAAAAGGCGTAACAATTGGTGCAGTAATCAAGTGTGACGTTGAAGGTAAGGAATGTGCTGATATCGTTGCTGGTAAATATGCTAAACCAGTAGTTGCAACACCAGTTGTGGCAGCTGCACAGGCAGCTTCTGCTCCAGAAGCAAAATCTGCTCCAACAGTTTCTTCTGTTATAGCAGCTAACCCTGTTGCTCCAGCAAAACCAGATGCTCCTAAAGCTCCTAAAGCAGGAACTGAAGCTTCTGAATTAAAGCTTGGTGAATACCCATCTAAAGATGATGAGTACCTAGGATCTGACTTAGATTCTATTCAAGGTGCATTAATTGGTGCCAGTGTTGCTGTTGCTACTTTACCAATCCAATCTCAAGTTGAAGCTCCTGCTGCACCAGCTGCAAACAGTCAATCTGATGTAAAACCTGGTTCTTCTGCAAACGGCAAACCTGATGCAGCTCCTGGTTCTTCTTCCCAAAATCAACCTGCAGCACAAGCAGATTCTTCTAAAAAACCATCTATAGTTCCAACATTGGTATCAGCTGGAGCTATTGTAGCAGCTCCTACTTTATTACAAAAAATCAAAGGGTTTTTTGCAAATATTAAAAATAAAATATTCCCAGCAAAAGTGACTCCAGTAGAAACTGCTGAAACACCAGCTGCAAATGAAAATACTTCATTATTAGCAAAAGCAAAAAATGCTTTTAGAAAAGGAACTTCAGTTGCTGAAAGTGTTGTAGAAAGTCAAGGAGCTCTTGCAAAAGAAGCTGCCGCTAAAGTTGCTGCAAAAGCTAAAAGTGGAATTCAAACTGTTTCTGGAAGTTGGGATGCTGAAAGTTTTTCATCCTTTGATGAAGAAGTTGTAGAAACCCTTGCTAGAAGATAATTTTCCAAAGTAACAATAATTTATTTAGGAGATTTTGAGAAATCAAAGTCTCCTTTTTTTAATTTAAATAAATATAGGAAAATAAAATTATAATTGATATGTGCTTTTTTTATAAGGTAATATTAACTATAAAATTAATTAACAGCCTTTCAAAGCAATAATTTATAAATATCGAAGGCGGATATCGACTTCTCTTTCTACGTATTTCCTCATCCATTCTTCTTAGATTGATATAACATTTTAATTTAGACAAATAATATTATTTGTTATTAAATAACTTAACTAATATAATTTTGCTAGTTAGCGCAATAATGAATTATTAATATATTGAAAAAATTGCAAATAATATTAGATTTTTATTAAATCTGAAAATATAAAATAAAAGTATAAATCATCCTAAAGGGCTAAAATAATATGTTACAAAAAATTTTAGCTCTTTAGGAACTTTGTAAGAAAAAATTTCATTAAAAAAAGTTATCTATTGAGATAGAATTTTTTAGGATTTTTTTCATTACCCATATCATCCATTATTTTATTCAAAATATTTTCACCATTATTCAAAATGTCGTAACTTGTAGGCTTATAAATATAATCAGAAATAACTCCATTACCTTCAATATATTGTTCATCTTTACTAGTATTTAATCGTTTTACTTTATTCCAAGCAAAACGTAGTTCAATACCCTTTGGTAAAGATTTTGCATTTGGAATTATTGAGGATTTTGTTCCATCACTATCAATAATTACGGGAGTTAAAAATTCTTTCCAATCTATAACATTAGCTCCACCTCCTCCTGTATGGCGTGTTTCTCCAAAAATTCTAGCTATTTTATAATCTTTGAATAAAGCAGCAAAATCATCACAAGATGAATAACAATTGCTATTAGTAAGAACTGCTACTGGTTTTTCAGTATAAATTGGTTCTAATATTTCAGTCTCATCTTTTGAAAAATTTTGTGGAAGTGCATCATTTTCATCTCCATCAAAGCGATTTCCTGGTTCAAGTAAAAGCAATCTTTTGTTTACTAATTCCTTTTTAAATTTGTCATTAATTAAAAAGTCCATATCTATTACTGTATTTAAAATTGGTTCAGATAATTCGTCATTAGTACCTAATCTAGAAAAATATCTAGACATTTCTAAATTATAAAAAGTATCTCTGTTTGTTGGTGAAACTAAAGGAAATACTTTCATATTTGTAACAAATTGATGTGTAAAAATATTTGCTAATAAAATAGGATAAACTCCAAATCCTCCTCCATTATCTCTAACATCAAATATTATTCCTGAAAGAATATCTTTATTTTTAGAAATAAAATTTCGAATAATATTAACTTCTTTAAATATTTTATTTCTTACAGATAAATAATCATTTTCATCGAAATTTGCACTCGGAATAAACATTTCTATACGAATTAATCCATATTTTTTATCATTTTTCTTAACAATTTTTAATGTTACATTATCATTTGATTTTTTCTTTATGTTTTTATAGTAATTACTTATTGTTTCATGTTTATTCGATTTTTTTAATTTAAAAAAATATGAGTTATTGTTATAATCATTGCTTTTATTCTCATTGCAAATATCTAATCTAGACTTTTTTGTAATCCAAGGAAATGAATATTTTTTTATCGTGCCATCAGTTTTTTGAACTTTTATTGTAAATCTTCCTTCGGGTGTTTTCATAAAAGCACCATTTCTTGAAAAAAAACTTTGAACAGCTCGTGTTTTAAAAGCATCTTCATTTGCACCCCGCATATATTTTCCTAATTCATTGATAGCATCTTTAACTGAAATCTCTTCAGCTGTAAATCCTTCAATTCCTAAATTAGAAATTGTTAAAATTTCATCATTTAGCTTAAGATCATTATAATTTAAATTATCCATTTCATTTTCAAATTTGGGATTGTCTGTTAATTTTTCTGAGATAATTAATTTTTCATTTAATCCATTAAAATCATATGATAAATTAACATTCAATGGAAATCCACCTATTAAGCATTTAGCTGGTAAGGGATATTCAAAATCGGTATGGAGATCACGTATATTCATAAAAATGAACATTGTTTTTCTTAGTAATTCCTCTGAACTCATATTTATATTTAATTGATTTGCTTCTTTTAAAGAATCAAATTGATAATCTGTAATTTTTTGTAATCTATGAACATAAAGATCATTAAAAATAGTTTTAACAGAGTCAATGATTGTTTCTTTTTCTGCAATAGATAATTCAGGTAAAGTCCATTTTAAGGCACTACTTTCAATTTTGGAGGAAGATTCTTTATTTTCAGCAATAAAACTTGGATTATAGTTTTCATTTCTTTGTAATTTCCCACAATTTGTTAAGAATGTAAAAAAGATAATAATTAATATTTTATATTTCAAATATATAGAGCGCTTTTTTAGACCCATGACTTCTCCTTTATATAAATTATCTTAAGTAAGATTATCTAAAAATTTTAATATTATTATGTTTTAAAGTCAAAAATATTTTTATCAAACCCATTTATACAAGTTTAATGATTTTTAATTTCATAAAACTATATAAGTTATTAAAATTTTTAAAAATTATTTATAAAAATATTTTCCAGTAAAATACATTATTGGTGGAAATTATGTGAAAAATATTAAAGAAAGTATTGAATCTATCTATTATATCGATATCTCATATGATATCAATAATTTTATTCTATATTAAAAATCTATTTAATAATTTAAATTTAGAAGTTATTTTCCCATCTTCAAAATCAAATAGAATTTTAAATTCTTAATTTTTTTAAAGTTTGTAATTGCGATTTAGTAAAAATTAGGGTAAAAAGTAGTTTGTGAAATTAATAAAAAATATTCTAATATTAATATAATTAAATAAGTATTTTTTAACTTATATAAAAAATAAGCTAAAAAAATTCATATAAAACTTTTAAGGAAAATAATATGCTAGAACAAAATTTAATCCAAAAAGCGCGTACATTAATGCCTCGAGGAGTTGCTGAAAACTATCGTTTTTGGGGAGATGAAACTATTTTTATTCAACAAGCAAAGGGTGCAAAGCTAATAGATTGTAATGGAAAAGAGTACATAGATTTTCGACTTGGTTATGGCCCAATTATTTTAGGATATGGGGATGCGCGAATAGATAATGCAGTAATTGAACAAATAAAAGAATCGGGAATTCTTTACGGTTTTTCTTCGCCCTTGGATCTTCAAGTAGTTGAACAAATGCAGAAAATTTGTCCGCAATTGGAAATGGTTCGATTTGCAAATTCAGGAACTGAAGCAGTAATGGGCGCTGTCAGAACGGCAAGATCTTATACCAAAAAAAAACATGTAGCCATAGTGGAGGGGGGATTTCATGGTTTATGTGATGAAATGATGTGGCGGCCAGACTACGAAAATCGTATTAAAAATTTACTCCCATTGGGGTCTGGGTTGGCTCCAAGCTCCCAAAACCATATTAGTTATATTAGTATGAATGATGATGAAGAATTGCATTCTCTTTTTGCCTCTAAAAGTCATGATTTAGCAGCCATTTTAATGGAACCTATTATTGGAAATGCAGGAAGTATAAGTGTTCAAAAACCATGGTTAGAACGATTACAAAAAATGTGTCAGCAACATGGAACTTTACTTATTTTTGATGAAGTAAAAACAGGTTTTAGAGTGGCTTTAGGAGGAGCTCAACAACTTTATGGAATGAAAGCTGATTTAAGTACATATGCAAAAGCTATGGGTAATGGCTATCCAATAGCTGCTTTTGGAGGACGGCGAGATATAATGGAAATTATTGGTCCTCACAAAGGAGGAGTAACACACGGAGGAACTTACACAGCTAATTTAATTGGCATGCGGGCAGCTAATAAGACTCTTGAAATTTTATCAAAAGGACAAGTCTATGAAACTATTTTTTCAATAGGTGAAAAAATAAAGCAAACGCTTTCACGAGTATTTTCTAAAGCTGGGGTCAAGCATGTATTTGCAGGTCCAAGTTCAATGTTTGGTGTGCATTTTGGTGAATTTATCCCAACAAACTATCGTGATTGGTATAAAACAAACAGTGAATTATATAAAAAATTTGCATGGAACCTTATAAAATTAGGTGTAATGTTAGAACCCGATTCGCGGGAACCTTGGTTTATTTGTGAAGCACATCAAGAGATGGACTTGGGTTGGTTTGAAGATATTGCAACAAAAGCTATATTTAAAGCACTTAATTCAACTGATTAAGTCATTAATTAATTATAAAATATTTTTTTCTTCTCCAGCCAAAAAAAGTATTACATTTTTACAAGTAATTGAAGCTTGTTCAAGACAATCAGAAACAGATGGCCCCTTTATATAATTTCCAGTAAAGAAAAGCCCAGGCATAATAGCTTCGATTTTCCATATAGATTCAAGAATTTTATCTTGATTTACGGTGGCTAATGGAATGTATTTTTCCCAGATAATAACTTTTTCAAATATATAATTCGTATTTTTTGGAACAATATTTGTTTCATTTAATCTTTGTTTTGCAATTTCTATAAGCTCAAATTCGCTTTTTTGTAAAATATCTATTTCTCTATCACCACCAAGGAGAACGCGAAATAATTTTGAATTTTTTGGTGTATGTTGAGGATAAGTAGAATGAACAAAGATTACTCCAAGTAAATCTTTTGACCATTCACCTGCTAAAGCACCAAATCCGCGAGGTGAATTAGAAATTTGATTGTCTGTTCCTAATCCAACCACAGCAACACTATGTGCTTCCATTGACCTTAAATTTTGATAAGATTTTTGTAATTCTTCAAAATTAATATTATCAACAATTAGAGATAAATTATTATCTCGCCAAGGTTGGCCAGAATAAACAACACAGTCAAATGATTGTTTCTTTATTTTATTTTCTAAAGTAAATTCAAGGGAAAAATAATTAGAAATTTTTATAATTTTAAAAACTTTTTGATTTAAATTTAATTCAACAATTATAGATTTTTGTTTGCAAATATTTAAAAATTGTTGATATAATTCATGAACTAAATATTCCATTCCATTTTCAAAGCTTCCTAGTCCTTTTTGTTTAATTTTTATATCTTTTTTTAATTTATTTTTAAACGAAAGAATAAAAAATGCTTTCAATAAGCTACCATAACCGTTTTCTAATTTTAATAAATTTGGAAATGCATATCTAACTAAAATTTTTTTAGCTCCACCACCCCAAATACCAAAAGTTAGTGAAACTAAAAAAGTCTCAGTAAATTTTTTACCGAAATGTCTTAAAAAAAACTGATACAAAGTATCATTAAAGTTTTTATTATCTGGTCTTTTTAAAAAGATTTCACTAATAATCCTTAATAAGTCTCGAAATCCAAGAAAACCATTTTTTTTCAAACGAAAAATATTTGGTGTAATTGGAATACAGTTGGTAGGAGTTAAAAGGTATCTTCTCTTCGCATTTTTGGCCGGTACCAATAATTTATTAGTTAATTTAATCTCATTTAAGCAATCCCAAAACGCTTGTCTACTCAACAAAACTCCCTGAGCTCCATGCTCTAGTTTAAATTCACCACTAGTTGTATTTTTTAGAACGCCTCCAATAGAAGCACTTGAGTCAAAAATTGCAATTTTGCCAATATTTTTATTTGCCTGTTTTGCTAGCAAATAAGCAGATCTTATTCCTGAAATACCTGCACCAATAATCGCAACATTTTTTTTGTTTGTTTTCATAATTTACCTTTTTTGACAGTTAAACTTTAACTCTGTCGGGAACATTTACATATAGCAAAAAGTTATAAGCAAGTTTTTCCTTAAAAATTTAAATACTTGAGAATAATTCTCAACTGAACTTGAGAATTATTCTCAAGTATGTTATTTTTTTTCCGAGAAAGAGAGCAAATGATTCAAAGGGGTTGATAATGCTAATGTGTCTCTGCTACGGGGTTTCTTGTAAAGAAATAAAAAATCTTGTTAATCAGGGTTTTGCCACAACAGAAAGTGTTCAAGAACAGTGCCTAGCAGGAACAGGGTGTGGATGTTGTCTAGATGCTTTAGAAAAGCTAGTAGAAGCTGAGGCAAATTCTATTAAATTCACACAAATTACGACTTCTCATGCAACTGCTGAGCAAGATAATTCTCTAATCCAATATCCTTAATCAAACCCAACTGTGTTTCTAACCAATCAACATGCTCTTCTTCATCTTCCAAAATTTCTTCTAAGAGTTCAGCGCTGGTATGATCTCGCGCATTTTTGCAAATATCAATTCCATTTTTTAGGCGATCCAAAGCAGTATGCTCTAAAGCAAGATCTGACTCAAATTGTTCTTTAACAGTTTCGCCTATGTTTAACTTGTCTAATTTTTGTAGATTTGGGATTCCTTCTAAAAATAATACCCTATCTAATAATTCTTGAGCATGTTTCATTTCTTCAATTGATTCTTTGTATGTTTTTTCTGCTATTCTGTTATAACCCCAATTTTTGCACATCCTTGCATGTAGAAAATATTGATTAATTGCAGTAAGTTCGCCAGTTAAAACCTCATTTAAGGCTTTTATAACATTAGCATCACCTTTCATTTGTTCTCCTTTGTGTATTTATGCAAATGAATAAAATGGAACAGTTAGATCCTTTGTTGCATTTGCAGATTATCAACCTAGAAAACATAAGTCCATTACCTCCACGAAGCAATTTCCTAATAAGTATAAATTATTATAATTATTATTAAAATGTTACAAAAATGGGATGCTTTTAGGTTTTATTAGACAAGCTATGGTTTTTCAGTTAAACCATATGTTGATTTTACACTAGTAGAACTTTTTGCTTCGGAGACTATGTATGCAATTTAAAAGACAAATAGGTGCTGGGGGGGTCATGTTCGCTTCAATTGGAGCGATGGTTGGTTCTGGTTGGCTTTTTAGTTCCTTATATGCTTCCCAATTAGCAGGACCCGCAGCAATTATATCTTGGATCATTGCTACATTTTTTATAATCATTATTGCTCTTACATTTGCAGAACTAGGGACTTTGTTTCCAATTGCAGGTGGAATTGCCAACTACCCATTTTTTACGCACGGTAAATTAGCTGGTTTTCTTTTAGGCTGGATTTCTTGGTTATCTTTTTTGGTACTAACGCCAATTGAAGTCCAAGCAACTATCCAATATATGACAAATTTTTTTCCTTCTTTGACAAGAGTAGAGAACAATATTCATCATCTTACAGCTAGTGGTTACATCACAGCTACCATTCTCATGTTGCTTCTTGTTTTTATAAATACAAGAGGCGTAAAATTTATGTCAGATACAAACAAAGTTTTTAGCATTTGGAAATTAGCTGTACCTGCTTTGGCCATACTTATTTTCTTTTTAAGTGCGAAAGGTACTACTAATTTGACTTTGGAATCAGCTGGAGGTTTTGCACCTTACGGCTGGCAAGGTATTTTTTCTGCATTGGCTGTTGCTGGGATAGTATTTTCCTTTAACGGCTTCCAAATTGGAATTATGATGGCTGCTGAAACAAAAGATCCGCAGAAAAATATACCAAAAGCTATTATAGGTTCTGTTTTACTAGGTGCCCTTCTCTATATTCTTCTACAAACATCCTTCTTAGTTGCAGTTCCTGAAGAAGCATTAAAACATGGATGGTCACATCTTTCATTTACTGGGGATGCTGGTCCGTTAGCAGGTTTAGCTCTCACTTTAGGTGTTGCTTGGCTTGCATACTTGCTTTATGTCGACGCTGTTATTTCCCCTCTCGGAGCAGGAATTGTTTATGCAGCTTCAAGTTCAAGAGTGCTATATGCACTAAGTGCAAACGGATATATTCCTCAGCAAATTAAAAAAATTGATAAAAGAGGAATTCCAATAACAAGTATTTGGGTAAATTTTGGATTGGGAATGCTAGCATTTTTACCATTTCCAGGTTGGCAGGGAATGGTCGCATTTCTTTCTTCAACTATGATTGCTGGTTATGCTATAGTGCCAATTTGTATCGTTGCTTTAAGAGAACAACAACCAGATTTGCACAGACCATTTCGCTTACCAATGTATAAATTATTTTGTTTAATAGCATTTTTCATATGTAACTTAATGCTTTACTGGTCTGGCTGGGAAATCATAAGCAAATTGTTTATTGCTGTCTTAGTTGGTTTTTTCATTTATTTTTCAATGTTAGTTTACAAAAAAGAGTTAGGCGCAAATATTCCAACTTGGCGAAATGCATTTTGGATCTTTGTTTATTTAGCAGGACTCTGTTTATTCACTAAATTTGGTTCTTTTGGACAAGGTTTAAAAGTTATACCAGAGGGATTTGACTATTTGTTATTAGCAATTTTTTCTTATGGAATTATGTTACTCTCTAAAGCAACAATGTTACCAAAAGAAATTGCCGAAAAAAATATCGATTTGATTTTATCAGGGCATAGTGGAATTGCTGAAATTGAAGCTGAGGCTAAAGAAAAAATTCTTTCTAATGGATAAGTTAAAAATAATATCCTACTGTAATTCCTAAATCTGGTTGAAAAATATTTTCTTGTTTGTTTATTTCATTTGTTGCCTTATTCCAATCAGAATTACTTGATTTATTATTAGGCAGGTTATTTTTATCAATATAATTTGTACCAGATTTTATTCCTCCACCTATATAACCAGCTATTGTAAATCCATTTGAAGCAAGAAAACGATAACCAGCAGCAAGTACAAATGAACCATATTGCTTAGTAGATTTATAGTTATCTTGAGTATCGTAAAGATAGATATCCGAATATGTAAAATTAATTTTGCCTTGCACAAAGGGGCCAAGTAATTTTTCGCCTAAAAAATAATATCGCAAGTAATATGCAATATTATAAATATCTCTTTCAGCATTCATTGTATTCTTCGCATATATTTTTTGCTGAAAAATCTCAAAACCTAAACCATTAGAAATATTCTTGCTCAAACCGATTTCTGTGTTCAGACCAATTCCTTGATTGATAAGTAACAAGGGATTTGCTTCTACAATGAATCCCTCAATGCTATGTGCTTGAAATTGAAATAAGTTTACTAGAATGCAAACTAAAGACTTTTTTGGTGTTTTCATAATATGTATTATTCCTTCAATCATTGAACATTGTCCAAATGAATAATAGGTGTTATAACAAAAATTGAAAGCATGAAAATAAATTTTATGCAAAAATTAGAGGTTCTATGAGTAATATAAAAAATATTCAGAAGTTCTACTATGAATTAACAATTAAAGAACACCACTTGGATACCTTTGGACATGTTAATAATGCAGTATACTTAGAGCTTTTTGAAGAAGCACGTTGGGAATTCATTTCAGAAAATGGATATGGACTTAAAAAAATACAGAATGAAAAAAAAGGGCCAATTATTTTAGATACAAGTATAAAGTTCTTAAAGGAACTTAAACTAAGAGAAAAAATTATTATTGAAACTTTTTGCACTGAAGTTTCAAAAAAAATTATTAAAATTAAACATTTCATTCGAAATTCAGAAAATACTATCTGTACTGAAGCCGATTTTACCATGGCATTTTTTGACCTTGAAAGAAGAAAAATAATTGAACAACCAAAAGAATGGTTACAAGCTTTAGGAATTCATTTTATTGATGAAATGAGTAACTAATGCAAAACGAACTATTTTCAGTAAAAAATAAAAAAATATTAATTACTGGAGCTTCTTCTGGTTTAGGGGCACATTATGCGGAAGTGCTTGCTAAAGCTGGTGCACATCTATTTTTATTAGCGAGAAGGAAAGAAAATCTTCAATATATAGTTACAAATTTGCAAAAAATAAATCCAAACATAGAATATTTGGTTCTAGATATAACAAATTTTGATTTATTACAAAAAACAATTATTAATTTACTTGATAAAATAAATGGGATAGATGTACTAATAAATAACGCAGGTTATTCTCCTAAAATAAAAAAGAATGTTTTTGATTTAGAAATTTCTGATTGGGATGATATTTTTGATATTAATTTAAAAAGTATGTGGTATCTTTCAAATATTGTTGCAAAGAATATGCAATTAAATAGTATAAAAGGAAGCATAATAAATATTTCATCTACAGTTGCAAATAGAACAAGAATTGGCAACCCTTTTTATGGAATTGCAAAATCAGCTGTTGTTTCTTTAACAAAAAAATATGCAGTAGAATTTGCTAAATATAATATACGAGTAAATTCAATCGCTCCAGGTTTCTTTGAAACAGATATGAATAGACATTTTATTCAAACACAACAGGGACAAGAATTTCTTGAAAGAACAATTCCTTTAGGAAGAAAGGGTAATTTTGATGAATTAAATGGAGTTTTATTTTTATTTGCATCAAGTGCTTCATCTTATATCACTGGTGAGTGTGTCTTTGTAGATGGTGGGTATATAACAAATTCAATCCCTAATTAATTAAAAAGGTTATTAAAAAAATGAATACATTAGTTTCTTTAACACTTGGTTCTTTCGTGCTTTTTTCTAGTTTCAATCTATATGCTTCTGAAATGGGGCATAATTCCCACAACAAACACGCTACTAGTTCAGAAGAAAGATTTAGCGAATCAATAAAAAATTTAAATTTTGTAAAAAAATCTCAAATTATTAAATTAAAAGATGGTGATAGTTTTACCTTAACTGCAGCTATTGTAAAGCAAAAAATTGGGAACAAAATAATTAAAAGATATGCCTATAATGGAACTATTCCAGGGCCATTAATAGTAGTTCCTAAAAATGCAAAAATTAAGCTTAAATTTGTAAATCAAACAGATACCGATCAAACATTACACTCACATGGATTACGTTTGGATTATCGTTACGATGGAGCTGTTGGTATTGGCCAAAAAGCTCCTGTGAAACCAGGAGAATCATTTGATTATGAATTATTTTTTCCTGATTCAGGAGTTTATTGGTACCATCCACATGTTCGTGAAGATTACTCACAAGATATGGGTCTTTATGGAAATTACTTAGTAAAAGATGCTTTAAAAGAAGAACCATTTAACAAGCAAATTTCTTTGGTACTTGATGATATTTTACTTAGCAAAGATGCAAAACCTTATTTTAAAGATTTCGCAAATTACGCAGCTATGGGACGATTTGGGAATGTAATGTTAATTAATGGAATACCAAATTATGTTACACAAGTAAATAAAGGAGATGTAGTTAGATTATATCTAACTAATACAGCTAATACAAGGACATTTCAATTTAAAATACCAAATGTAAAAATGAAACTTATTGCTGGTGATGCTAGTAATTTTGAGAAACAAACTTGGGTTGATAGTGTTACTATTGCTCCTTCAGAACGTTATACTATTGATGTGTTGTTTGAAAAAGAAGGAACTTACAATATTGAAAGTATACATCAACAAAAAAATTTGAAACTAGGAACTATAAAAGTTCTAAAAACTAAATCACAAAAAGATTACACAAAAGAATTTGGAAACTTAATTGAAGATTTTGAAGTTATTAAAGAGATAGATAAAGTAAGGCCATTTTTAGACAAAAAAGTAGATAAAAATATAGCTTTAACAGTCAAAATGGATATGAGTCATGCTGAAGAAAACCCTCCAGAAATTGAATGGGAAGATACCATGCCAGAAATGAATTCCATGATGACTTCTAAAGAAGTAACATGGCAAATTGAAGATCTCGATACAAAGAAAATGAACATGGATATATTATGGAAATTTAAAAAAGGAAATTATTATAAAATTAAAATATTCAATGATCCAAAATCAAGTCATCCTATGCAACATCCTATTCATTTCCATGGACAAAGATTTCTTATTGCAACCCGCAATGGGGTCAAAACAACTAACTTTACATGGAAAGACACTGCTTTAGTAAAAACAGGTGAAACAGTTGAAATTTTATTAGAGGCATCAAATCCTGGAAAATGGATGTCACATTGTCATATTGCAGAACATCTATCAGCAGGAATGATGATCGGTTTTGATGTGGAAGAATAAAAGTGATAAAACTTTTATTGGAGCCAAACTATAATTTTTCTATCTTGTTCTTCAAGTTTAAAAATATCTGTTGCGTAAAGAATTTCTTGCTTAGCTAAATTATCTTGAATTTCTTTTAAAGGAATTCCTTCAGCATATATTTTAGCAATAACATCATCAGGAATGAGTTCTATGAGCCAGCGTGCACTATGCGCTGGCAATGAAACATCCACAACATTTTGATTGTTTCTTTGCACTAAGACTCTTAAATTTGATGCTTTATTATCTGACGATTTTTTTTGAAAAAAATTTCTAAAATAAGTGTAAGGGCATTTGCTCATAATTCACCTGTTTTATAGTTCAAGTCTTCGCTTTATTTTAATTATACTATATTTTATTTAGAAAATATCTTTGTTTCTTTTAGGGAATGAATTTGGGTTAAATAAGGTGTGTTTTTTGCAAATTCTAAATACCCTTGCTTTAATTTATTTTAATTAATATATCCATGGAATCAGAAAAATTTTTCTGATAAAAACTTCAATAGAAAAGAGCAAAAAAATGCAAATAGTTGATACTACTTTAGAAGAAATAAACCTTGTTGGAATTTTTGTTAGAACAAATAATAAAAGCGAATTTACCCAAAACTTAGGGAAAATACCAGGAAATTTCAATAGATATTTTGGCGAAAAGATGTTCGAGAAAATTCAGCATAGAATAAAACCTTTTGTTACCTATGCAGTTTATACTGAGTATGAAAGTAATGAAAATGGCGAGTACACCCATTTTCTTGGGGAAGAGGTTTCCTCATTTGCTAATCAGGATACTAGTTCTTTTAAAACAATAACAATTCCAAAAAGCAACTATCTAAAATTTACGTCAGCAAAAGGAAAAATGCCAGATATCGTTATAAATGTTTGGCAAAAAATTTGGAGCATGCAACCTGCTGAGTTTAACGGAAAGAGAAACTTTGTTGCGGATTTTGAACTGTATGATTCAAGAGCAAGCGATCCTGAAAATGCTCAAGTGGATATTTATATTGGAAAATCAAGTACTTAAATTGTTAAATAATTTTTTTGAATTTTCCAAATAACTCAAGGCAACCTCTATTTTTAAAGGATAAAAGGGACATCCTTTACTGTAAGTATCTCTTGAAGAAAGAATTTGACTGCCTATTTCATCTAAATATTTAATTTGATTTATCAAGGAATTATTTATAAAACTAATGTCGCAGTCAAGTTCAAAACAACTCATTGAAATATCATTTTCTCCTAAAGTCATTCTCTCATAAACTGCGTGTCCAAATAAAAATGGGATTTTTAATCCATTTAAATTTGCAAGTAAACAGCCACCTTCATCAAATATCGTAAGAAAATCTTGTTCTCTTGTCCTTGATTTTGGTGGATTTTTCCAAGGAAATTCAGCATTTTCATCAAATGCAAGGAATTGCCGCATATTTAAAGTGGCTTTAATTTTTGGAAAAGTATACCAAATGAGTGCATTATAAAAATCGTGCCAATTTTCATATCTAGTTCTTATTTCTCCTTGAAGAAAAATTCTCGGCTCATAAAGGCTATTGAAGCCTTCTATACATCTTTTACCTTTTTGCAGGATAAATTTTAATTCAAATCCCGTCCAAGTTTTTGTTTTTTGAGGTTTGAAAAGGTTAAGTTGTTCTAATGTCGGCCAATTTGAATGGTTGGAAAAAATTTGTCCGTATGGCATAATAGGGAAGAACAACTCAGAGCAACTTAAAAATTGTGCCTTCCAACGTCTGTTTGTTGTTGGGACCTTATTTTGTGCTCTTTTTTTCTCAACCCTTGGAATTTCAGGGTGCACCATGTACTTAGCCTCTCTTTATATCGTTTTAGATCTAGATCCCGAAATAATGGTCAATGATCGTGATAGGGTTTTACGCTCTCTGCGTGAAAAATTAAAGCAAAAATTTAACCACAGAATAACAGTTCGAGCAGATGAAAAAGAAACTTCTCTTGCAGTAGCTTTATTTGATGATAATTATGAACGAATAAAATCTCGCCTTGATGAAATTCATGAAAAAGTAGAAGCAGCAGGCGAGGCAAGAATCCGATTTGAACAAGGTCAAATATTTTATTGGTTTAATGGTAAATTTGTTGAGACAAATGACAGTTTAGCTTATAGTGAGAAAAATTTGAGCGAGTTTAAAAATAGTAGTGCAAATATTACTAGGTCATTTCGTGTACAAGAAAAAACTATTGTATATACAGACAAGGACGATGAATTGTCTTCTATTCCATCAAGGTTTTCAAGAAGGAATTTAAGAATTCCAACCCGAAAGTGAGAATGTTTCAATGATTTTTAATAAAACGCGAGTATTTTTAACTATTGCAGCTGTGACAATAACTGTCCCTATTGGACAATATTTTAAAATTATTCCAACTTTTCAAAATGCAAATTCAGAAGAAAGTAATAAAAAGAATCCTAAAATTGTTGCAGCTTATTTAGGCTGTGCTACTTTATCCGAAAGAATGAAAGATTTTTTAAAAAATCATTATGTTTTTAGAACCTTTGAACCTGAATTAGCAAAAAGAACATTTGATACATTTATAAAACTTTTAGATCCTGGAAAATTGTACTTTACCCAAGATGACATTAACGAATTTCAAAAACAACAACCTGACTTATTTAAAAATATTAATAATTATGATTGCCGTTTGATAACTGGTGAGAACGGAATTTACGAAAGATATCGCAAAAGAATAACTGAAGCAACCATATTAGCTAAGGAAGCATTAAAACAAAATCAAGATTTCACTAAAGATGAATATATTGAAACTGACAGAAAAAAAATTGAATGGGCAAAATCAACTGATGAATTAAAGGAACGATGGCGCAAAACAATTAAGTTTATTATATTGAATATGAAAGATTCAGATGATTTAGAAAAAATTCGTACCCGTTTAATTAAACGTTACGATCTAATTAAAAAAGATATTGATTCAAAGTCATCAGATGAAAGATTTTCTTTATTTTTAAATTCTTTTGCTTTTTCCTTGGATCCGCATTCAAGTTTTCTCACTCCAATTGATAATGCGCAATTTCAAGCTGACTTTAGTTTAAAATTTGTGGGGATTGGGGCTACATTAAAATCAGTTGATGGTTATACAGTAATCGATTCTGTAGTGCCAGGTGGTGCAGCTGCAAAAGATGGAAGACTGAAAAAGAATGATAAAATAGTTGCTGTTGATTCTGGAGATAATTCAGGAATACAAGATGTCATTGAAATGGATTTAAGTAAAGTAGTACAATTAATTCGTGGAAAAGAAGGTACAACTGTAAAGTTAGTTATTCTTAGAAAAGAAATAGATGGTAAAATCAGCCGATTTACCATAGCTTTAAAAAGAGCTGTTGTTCAAATTAAAGATAACGAAGCAAAAAGCGATGTCATGACAATTAATAATAAGAAAATTGGTATTTTAAATTTACCAAGTTTTTATATAGATTATAAGGGTTGTCAAGATAGTCCATCTACGTGTCGCAGCTCTTATAACGATATGTACAGAGAAATTAAAAAATTAAAGCAATTAAAAGTCGATGGTATTGTCCTTGATTTAAGAAGAAACGGTGGGGGTGATTTAAATGAAACACAAAAAATTGTCAGTTTATTTATTAAGAACCCAATAGTAACACAAGTAGAAGATAAAGATAAAAATGTAAGGATACTTTTAGGTGGAGAATTAAAAGAAGATCCATATTTGGGTCCATTAGGAATTCTTGTTAGTAAATATACAGCATCTGCTTCAGAAATTGTTTCTGGTGCTGTACAAGACTACGGTCGCGGTATAATTATGGGTAATAGCAGAACTTTTGGTAAAGGAACAGTGCAAACAGTTATTGAAGTCCCAGGTACCGGTGGAAGAGTTACCGATGGTGCTATTCATGTAACTATAGCAAAATTTTTCAGACCAAGCGGGAAAAGCAATCAAGAAAAAGGTATTTTATCAGATATAGTAATTCCAGATATTATTGAAGCTACAGAAATTGGTGAAAAAGAAAATGATTATGCTTTACCTTATACAATTATAAAAGCTTCAAGAGATTTTAAACCTGAAAAAGATTTATCAAGTTTGATAGTCAATTTACAAAAATTAAGTAAAGAAAGAATTGAAAAATCTGACGAATTCAAAAAAATAAATGAAGCTATTGAAAAGGCTAAAAAAGAAAAAAATACTCTAGTATCTTTAAAAGAAAGTAAAACTACTTTAGCGAAGGGAGCACAAACAAAACAAAGTAAAGAGAAAATTGTTAATAATAAAGAAAATGCTAGCAAAGAAAAAAATGCTAATAATAAAGAAAATGCTAGCAAAGAAAATAGTAGTCTTGATAAAATAGCCAATAATAGTGAAAATACCGGTAAAAATAAGAAAAGCTCTTCTGCTAGTAATGAATCTATTGCCGAAGATGAAGATAATTTTGAATTTTCGCCTAAAGTTATTAGAAAAAATGATATTCAATTGCGTGAAGCAGCAAATATATTGATAGATAGCATTCGACTAACAAGTAATAATAATAAAAACTAATTTTATTATTATTACTTTATAATATCTTAGAGCAAATAAAGAGAATAAATTATGAAAAAAGAAATTTATGATATTACAATATTAGGTGGTGGACCAACTGGATTATTTGCAGCTTTTTATGCTGGGATGCGAAATGCGAAATGCAAAATAATAGATTCTATGCCTGCACTAGGTGGAAGATTAACAGCAGTATATCCAGAGAAATATATTTATGATGTAGCTGGTTTTCCAAAAATTTTAGCGAGAGAACTAATTGATAATTTAATTGAACAAATTAAACCATATAATACAGATATTTGTTTGAATGAAAATACATTATCAGTCGAACAAACAGAAGATCAAATTTGGGAAATTAAAACTAATTTAGACACTCATTACACAAAAACAATAATTATAGCTGCAGGGGTGGGATCATATAGTCCTAAAAAGCATCAAGGATTAGGAGCCGATCAATTTGAAGGAAAAGGAATAGAATATGCAGTTATAGAAAAAAATATCTATAGAAATAAAAATGTAATTATTGCAGGTGGTGGAGATTCTGCTTTAGATTGGGCAAATGAGTTAGTTTCGATTGCCAAATCAGTTACCCTAATTCATAGATCTGATAAATTTAGAGCACATGATGATTCAATAACAAAACTCAAAAAAACAAATGCAAGAATTATTTTAAATTCAGAAATTTCTGGTTTTTATGGCAATGAAAATTTGCAAGAAGTGCTAATAAAAGGTTTAGAAGATCACCATGAAGAAATTATTAAAGTTGATGCTGCTCTAATAATGTTTGGATTTAACAGCTCACTTGGAAAAATAAAAGAATGGGGTTTAAATTTGGTTGGTAATGGTATTTGTGTTAATGAAAAAATGGAAACAAATTTACCAGGTATTTTTGCAGCTGGTGATATTGCGAAATATTCAGCTAAACTTGATTTAATTGTTACTGGTTTTTCAGAAGCTGCTATTGCTGTTGCTTTTGCAAAGGTGTATTTAAATCCTAAAGAAAAAGCACAACCATTGCATTCTACTACAGTAATGGAAATTAAAGAAAAGAAAGAAAAACGTTTAAACGCTTCAGTTAAGGAGATATAAATGAACTTTCGTATTGCTCTGCTTTTTTCCATAGGTGGATTATTCTTTGCTTCTTGTGAAACAAGTAAAAATACCAATCCGCAAAGGTATCAAATTAATCTGTTACCTAAAAATGACACAAAAGCTTCAGGACAAATAATTGTTGAAACTTTGCAGCAAAATAAAATTCATATATCAGGAAAAATTACTGGATTAAGTCCTAATTCGGTGCATGGATTCCATATACATGAAAAAGGAGATTGCTCTGATTCTGCAGCAATAAATGCTGGAGGGCATTTCAATCCTGATACTCATCATCAGCATGGAGAATCTATAGCTACTACAGAATATAAGCATCAGCATGCTGGAGATTTAGGAAATATTAAAGCAAACGCAAACGGAATAGCACTTATCGATGTTAATATTGAAAAGCCAATTAATTTAATTCCAGATGACAAGTTTTCAATTTTAGGCAAATCCATTATTATACACGCTGATGAAGATGATGAAAAAACAGCACCAGCTGGAAATGCAGGTAAAAGAATTCTATGTGGAGTAATTAAATAAACGGATAGGATAAAAATGGATCATTTAAAAGAAAATGGCCGATCTTACTGTTTTTTTGATAAAAGTAACATTGAAGGTGCATTTGAAAATGAGTGGCTTATTTCTAATGCCCACGGAAGTTATGCATCTGGAACAATATCTGGTGTTTTGACTAGAAAATACCACGGCTTATTTATTCTAGCAAAACAACCACCTTTAAATCGTTATTTATATATTTCGAAAGTAGAAGAAGTAATCACTATTGACGGAGTTGATTATACTCTTTATTCAAACTGTTGGCAAAATGCCTCTATAGTAAATCCAAATGGAAGTTTTTATATACACTCTTTTTATCTAGACGAAAATATGCCTGTTTGGATTTACAAATGTGGTGATTTTTTTATCGAAAAAAGAATAATCTTGCATTACAATAAGGATATACTAGGTATAAAATATTCAGTATTAAGTAACAGCGATAAATCTTTCCAAATAACATGCAACTTATTTGGAAATAATAGAAATTTTCACTCATTGCAAAAAGAAATGAATATTGATTTAAATATTACTCAAACAGATGAATTATTAATTTTAAGTAATTCTTCTGAAAATAATATTCTAAAAATAAGAGCAAATTGTAATAATATAGAACTTTGTAATGTAATATATTATAATTATTTTTTAAAAGAAGAGGATAATAGAGGTTTTGAAGCACTAGAAAATCATGTCTTATTTAGCAAGTTGCATTATAATTTATCTAAAAATAATAGTGCCGAAATATTAATATTTTGTTGTGAAGAAAATATTAATAATATAACATTTCAAAATATTTTAAATGAAATAAAACTCTACAATAATATTGTTGTAGACCTTTGGAAAAAAGAAATTGAAAATTCACCAGCTTGGGTAAATCAGCTGATCTTAAGCAGCACTTTTTTTATAATAAAAAAGTATAATATGCAAAAAGAATATTTATACTCGATATTAGCGGGTTTTCATTGGTTTGGGGATTGGGGAAGAGATACAATGATTTCTCTTCCTGGACTATGCCTTGTTACCGGACGATTTAAGATTGCAGCCTCAATTCTTAATAATTATTCGCATTATCTTTGTGAAGGATTATTACCAAATCGATTTCCAGATGATTCTGTCACACCCGATTACAATACTGTAGATGCAAGCCTTTGGTATTTTAATGCTGTTTTTCAATATTTTAAATTCACAAATGAGATTTCATTTATCAATGATCTTTATCCTATTTTAAAAGAAATTATTTTATGGCATATCAAAGGAACAAAATTTAATATCAAATTAGATCCTACAGATGGATTAATTTATGCTGGACAAGAGGGTTCGCAATTAACATGGATGGATGCAAAAATTGGAGATTATGTAGTCACTCCAAGAATTGGAAAGCCAATTGAAATAAATGCTCTTTGGTATAATGCATTATGTATTATGCGGTCATTTTCAGACATATTAAATAAACACGACGAGAAATTTTTTACCAATTATATTCAATTAGTAGAAAAAGGATTTCAAAAATTTTGGGATGAAAACTTACAATATTGTGTTGATGTTTTAATGCAGAATGATCTTCCAGATACATCTCTCAGGCCTAATCAAATTCTTGCACTTTCACTTGAATATTCTCCCTTATCCAATTTCCAGAAACGCTGTATTTTAGACAGTTGTGGAAGATTTTTATTAAGTTATTTTGGGTTGAAATCATTAGCTAAAGATAATTTAAATTATCGCGGAAAATATCTCGGAAATCCCTTTGAGAGAGATTCAGCTTATCACCAAGGAACTATTTGGGGATGGCTTCTTGGGCATTATGCAGTTGCTTACTATAAAGTTACAAAAAATAAATCTGTTGCATTTGGATTTTTGGAACCAATGGAAAAGCATATAAATGATGCAGGTATAGGTTTTATTAGTGAGATATTTGATGGTGATTATCCCCACACACCGAGAGGCTGTATAGCTCAAGCATGGAGTGTAGGTGAATTTCTTTATGCCTGGTATTATTTATCAAAATATTAAATCAAGCTGTAACAATATCATTTTTGAATCCGCCAATAGCGGTTAAAATTGTAGTTATGTCATTTCTCTCAATTTTAACTTCTTCTAATGTTTCTTTCAATAACTTCACAACTTCAGAAAAATCAGCTTCGTTAATTTTTAAATTTTGATGGGCCGTTTTTATTTTTTTTACATCATATCCTTGTGGACCACCTAGAGCAGTAGAGAAAAACTGCGTTTGGTGCTCTATTAATTTAGTCATATCAGTATTCTCAAAAAAACGATACAAATTGTCAGAAGCTAATACCTTTTTATAGAAAAGACTGACAACTTTTTGAATAGCATCAAATCCACCATACTTAGAATATAAAGTATTTCCCATAACTGCTCCTAGTTTAGGAATGTATCTTATCATAATACTTTAAAATTCATAAAGGTATAACTAAAATGTCATTTTTCTAATTGAAATCCAAGCTTTTTTAAAAATTCAAATGTGTTATTTTTAGCTACAATATGATTAAATTTACCATTCGGAATTTTATCTTTAATTTGGCTTATAAAAATATATTGCTTATTACTTTTCTCTACCCAACCAACAAACCAGCCATGCGCAATTCTATTTTCAAGATATCCAGCACCAGTTTTGCCATAAACTTTATCTATTACAGACTTATCTTCTAAAAATAAATTATTTTTAGTCATTATAAAGGCCTGTTTACTAACAGATAATTCATTTTTAACAAGTTTTTTCATAAACTTGAGTTGTTCATAAGCTGTAATTTTGAGTGAAGAATCTATCCAAGGAATCAATAGTTTTTCATTATCAGAAGATATTCCTTTAAAATCTTTATTTCCATAATCAAATTTGTTTAAATAAATTTCGATATTTTTCTCACCAATTTCATGAACTAATTTCTCACTAAACCAAACAACAGAATATTTTAGCCATATTTTTGGATTTACAGGACCTAGCCATTGTTTTGGCATCCAGTCTTTTACTCCATCTCTAAGATATTCTTTTTTATATTCCCAAGTTGGTGAAGATTCTGTACTAAGTATTTTTTTATCATACCCAATTAAACTTAAAGGTATTTTGAATGTAGAATTGGGTGGAGTAGGGGAGCTACAAAGATCTGTTTTATATTCTATAACACTTTTGTCATTTTGAACATCATAAAGCAAAAAACAGCCTTCAGCATCTTTATAGTATTGAGTAAAATTTATATCCTCTGCATAACTACACGTTGAAAAGAAAAAAATGGATGAAAAAAATAACTTTAACAGCATAAATACCTCTTCTTAAAAAAGTTACACTCTAACAAAAGAAAGCGAATTGCAATAACTAAAATATTTTTAAATTAAAATCTGCGAAATAATTAAATCACAATTATTTAAAATTAAATTAAATTAAATAATTTTTCTTAGGACTAAATTTTGCTTGACGTATAATAAAAATATATATTTATATTAGTTTGTTTTTAATAGGATGGGTGCATTGAATATTTTATTGAAAAAATGTATTATTTATTGACAATCATTTACATTGGTAATTAGTAATTAAGGCTTGATAACAATAATTCTGCTTCTTCATCATCTAAAATTTTAAATCTTTCTAAAGATTCATTGAATGAATACACGTCAGCTGTAGCTATATCAAACCACCAACAATATATTTTCAGTTTATTTTGTTTCAAGAGTTCACGAACGATAGGATAAGATTCCATATTTCTTTTTTGTTCTAAAACGTTAATTTGTGATAGTTGATTATGAAGTTTTAAGGATTTATCTAAAGAAAATCCTTCATTCAATTTTTTTAAAGATTTTTCGCCATATTGAAGCCATGAACGCAAGTTTGGTGAGGAAATAGTATTTCTTCCTGCAAGAATACCTTGCATTGCACCACATTCCGAATGTCCGCAAATAATAATACTTGAAACTTTTAAAGTCAGTAATGAGAATTCTATAGCTGCTGCTTCTGATTCGTCTCCTACAGACAATCCATCTTCTTGGCATGGTGGAATTAAATTTCCGACATTTCTAACAACAAAAAGATCTCCGGGATCTGTTGAAGCAAATAAATTTGGAACCACTCTACTATCTGAGCATGCTACAAATAAAACATCAGGAGATTGTCCAAGAGCTAAACGCGCAAAAGTTTCTCTGTAACCTTCAAGTACATTCTTTCTAAAATCAGTAATACCTCTAATTAATTTTTTCATTCTATTTCCTCTAAAATTTACCAATAATTAGATATGCGTATAGTTTAATGACTAAACTCAACTAAGCATGACAGTATATTTTAATTTTTCATAGAATTTCAATGGAAGCAGGTAAGTTTATCATTTTTAGAAGTCATTCTAAAAAAAGGAGTTTTGTTAAAAAACTCCTTTTAAAGATTTAATTTTTAGAAATTTCAATTAAGCCTTTTAAAATTCCTGTTAATCTAACAATATCATGGATTTTACTTCTTTGAACACCAACTTGTACAGCATGTTGCTCATGAGCTAAAACACATTTTTCACAACTATTTAGGATACTAATTGCTATAAAAATAAGTTCAAAATGAGATTGAGGCATTTTACTCTTGCCAAGTATACCCATTCTTAGACCAACAGCTCCATATTCCTTACTTGCTTCTTTATCACTGATATCAATAAAGTGCCTAAATTTATGGTATGTATTTAACATCCCATTTATTCCTGGGATTTCTTGAGCTTCTTCAACTTCTTCAGGCTTAATATCAAGAAAAGAAGCATATTCAAGCGCAAGATTTGTAAGAATTTTACTTTCTAAAGTTTTACTTAGCGCTATGAGATATAATGCTAATTCATTATCTGTTAAATTTTCTGAAAAGAAATACTTTTCAAAATTACTTTTTAAATCTCTTACAATAATTCCATCATACCTAGATTCTATCGTTGCTAAAAATTTCTCAGTTAATACTTTTCTATTCATAAATAATTCCTTCTATTTAAAATAATTTCTTAATATTTATTTCTACCAGCCATTACTCCACCATCTACATCCCAAATCGCTCCCGTAACCCAAGATGATTTATCAGACAGCAAGAAAGCAACAACTTCAGCAACATCACTAGGACGACCAACTCTACCAATCGGATGGAAGGTATTAAAACCCTCTAATGCTGCATGTACTTGCTCTTTAGGTATAAACCCTTCGTAAATAGGAGTCTGAACAACAGCTGGAGAAACCGCGTTGACTCTAATTTTATGTGGAGCAAGTTCCATCGCTAAATGTTGAGTCAATGAATGTAATCCTGACTTTGCCATAGAATATGCCGATGAAGGTGTTGCTTCTACCGCTTGTTTAGCCCACATAGAACCAATATTTACAATTGAACCCATTTTATTATTTTTAACCATATTTTGTGCGACTTTTTGCGTTATAAAGAAAAATGACTTATTAATTTTATGATATATGTCATAGTCACTATCAGAATGATCTAAAAATGGTTTAGGAAAGAAGACTCCTGCAGCATTAACTAAATAATCAATGTCACTGTGCTCTTGGGATATTACTTCTAAAAACTGATTAACTTCACTTTCTTTAGTTAAATCAATTGTATATCCTTTAGCCTCACCAATATTGTTTAGCACCTCTAAAGCTTCTTTTGTTTTCACGGTGGATGAACCCGTAACTAAAACCTTAGCACCATTTTTTGCTAAAATTTTAGCTGTTTCTAGCCCCATACCACTAGTGCCACCAACTACGAGTAATTTTTTAGAGAAAAATGTTGAATTCATAAAAGACCTACCTTTCAATTAGGATTTTTAAAAGTAGGCTGAATTACCTACCGATTAGTAGGTTTGTATATGATATTTTTTTTTAAGTCAATATTAATATGAAAAAAAAAACATAAAAAATATTTTATTATTAAATATTAGCTAGTTAAACACGGAAAATCAATTAGTAACAAATAAAAAAAAGATTTTTAATTTTAATTTAGTTTAATAAGTACAGAATTTGCCAATGATATAAATAATTCAAATAATCTTGAAGGTGCACAATATTTGCTCAATAATGGCACATTGAAACTTTGTGATAATGATGAATGTATAGATTTTAACTAATTAACATATAAAAAAAGGGATTAATGATTTTATTAAGCCCTTTTCTTATTTCCCATGAATTCAAATACTTTTTTTTGATTTAGGAAGTCAAATAATTTTCTAAATTAGATTCGATAAAATGAACCAATGCTCTAAAATTAGAATAGTCTTTTCAATATATAAAATAGTTTGCCTACGATGAGGTAACATGTTAAATATATTTAAATTTTTTATAATTTTCATCTATATTTCAACTTGTTTTAAAAGCTTTTCCATGGAAGAGATAAAACTTTCAACGTCAGAATGGAGTCCATACATTGGTGAAGAGCTACATGAGAAAGGATTGATTGCAAACATTGTCCAAAGAGCATTAGAGTTAGAAGGATATAAGTTAAACTTGGTATTTATGCCCTGGGCGCGAGCTGTAAATGAAGCGCAAACAGGAAAAGAAGGGCTGGATGGCTATTTGCCAGAATATTATGATAAAAGCAAAGAAGAATATTTCGAATTTTCAGATCCATTTTTAGATAGTGAAGTTGGCTTTCTTATCAATGAAAAAAATAAAACAAAGTTTAATATAAACATAGATAAAAATAATTTGTCAAAGTCTTATGAAAAACTAGTAAACTTTCGTTTTGGAGTTGTCAGGGGATATATTAACGAGGAATATTTTGATAAAATAACTTTTCTAAAAAAAATTGAATCTACATCTGATGAAAAGAATTTAATTTTACTTGATCAAGGAAAAGTTGATATTGTTGTTATTGATAAAAATGTAGCAAATTACTATAAAAGAAATTCACCTGATCTTTTGTTATCAAAAAATCAACTTATATTTCTAAATCCTCCAATAAAAAGCCATAAACTTTTTATCGCATGGTCGAAATTAGCAAGCAATTTTAAAGCTAAAAATAGAATTTTTAATAGTGGATTAAAAAAACTTCTCGATTCGGGTGAATATTATAAAATAATTAAATTTTATCAAAATATTCAGTAAACTCTGAGAAATAATTTCTAATGGAAATATTACTATGCAATATAAAGTTTTAATATTTTTTTTACTTAGTATCATATCCATAAAAATTCATGCTATTACTTTAAAACTCTGTTATCCAGATAATGATGCTCCACCATGGCAAATTGGTAATGGGGAATATATTTTTCAACCTCCTGGATTATCAATTGATATTATTTCCTCTGCAGCAAGAAAAATTAAAGTAAATTTGGAAATTATAAGAGTTCCAACAAATAGAGTTTTTCAAATGTTAGCTAAAGAAGAAGTTGATGGAGTCTTTATTTTTTCATATTTACCAGAAAGATTAGAACATGGAGTTTTTCCAACTCTAAAAAATGGTGAACTAAATCATAAAAATAGAGTTGCTACAATGAACTATCATTTCTACAAAAACAAAAATACTAAACTAAATTGGGATGGAAAAATTCTAAGTAATTTAAATTCTGCAATTGGTGTAAACAGAGGCTATGCTGTTATTGATATTTTAAAAAAAAATTCTATTCCATATGAAGAAAGTAAAGGATCAGAAATTTTAGTTAAGAAAGTAGATACAGGAAGGTTAGAGGGATTAGTTGCCCAAAGTGTTACTGTTGACTTATTTATAAAAAAGTTGAAAGCAAAAAATTTAATTAAACTATCTCCTCCACTTATTTCTAAAGATTATTATTTAGTTTTTGGTAAAAATTTTTATTTAAGAAACAAAACATTATGTGATAAATTTTGGGAGAATATAGGAAATGTCAGAGATGTAGTAATAAAGAAAAATATTTTAAGATATGCTAACTAAGAATAAATTATATTTATTCTTAGTTAGCATATTGTAAGTGTATTTAAATATCTCAATAAATTCGTACTAATTAATTTAATTTATTTCGAAATTTACCTTTAACAACATGACAGGTTCAGTAACTGTATTTGTAATTCTTGTAATAAGAATTTCTGCATAATCCTTATTTGATTTACAGTTTTCCTTTTTTTCATACATAAATGCACCATAATTTGCTAATCTAAGTTCATTACAATTAACATTTTTAATTATACTGTAATTATATATTTTATCAGGAATAAGTAAATGCTCAATATCACTATAAATATAACCTGAAATTCTAACATCATCTTTGAAGGATATTTGATGTGTTTCAATATCTTTAGGAATAGAGTTTAATTTTTCAGATAAATTTGGTTTATTTTTAACTTTTATCTCAATCTCTCCAGCTTCATTTCCATGCTTTATAACTTTAAGAATAATTTTATCGTTTAATCTATTTTTCTCATCCGGATTTGAGTAAGAATACATATATCTACTACCTAGTACTATATTTGGATTCGGGTTTTTAAGCTCAAAGTCAAGATCATTCATATAACGTTCTACAAAATTTCTATCTATAACTTTAAATCCATCGCCACGATCAACTAGACTGTACTCATCTCTATATAGGCTTCCTGTTGCTCTTCCATTTTCATCCAAATATATTTCATTAATAAACATTCTTGGATCTATCTCTTTAAATTTAAATATATTAACATTTATTTCATGCGAATTTTTATCATTATGCAATGGAGTTTTTATTTTATCGGTTTCACTAACTTTAACTTTACCTGTTATTTTTTTATAATCTTCGCTATTTAAACCTTTATTTTCATAAGTAATTTCACCGTTTTCATTTACTTCTAAATGACCTCTATCTGTATTTTTATCTACATTATAATTATAAGACTGGCCTTCTAATCTTCTTTGACTTGTATACAGAATATCAGATAAAATATCTCCAACAAAGAAATAAAAGTGTTCATTTGAACCTTTAAAGGTTTTATCACGCTGTGCGCTATTACTTATTTTTATTTTGGATTGTTTTGAATCAGACAATTGGTCGAACTTAATTATTTCAATTTTATTGTTAGTTGTTTTTCCTTTAATTGGCCCTTCACAATAAAGAGTATTTTCATTAAACATACAATTTGTATTTAAAAATCTATTATCATCTGAATATAGACTACTTATTGATGAATTTAAATTTTCTTCATTAACATTTTTATTATTTAATTTCCATTCACATGCAAATCTTGCTTGTGAATTAGAATATTCATTACTTGCAACCAATTCACAAGTATTTTTTTTATGCGTAATTTCAATTCCATTTAATTTAAATTTATTAAATATTTTGTTATATATATCAAATAATATAGTATTATTTAATTCAAAATATTTATCATTTACTTTTGTTTCTAAATTGTTGTAATTATTTAAATTATTTTTCACATCAATTACATAATTTTTGAAATTTTTAGAATACAATTCTGTATTTGAAATTTTTTCCATTAAATTATCAAATTCAATTACATTATTTGCTTTAATTGAAGCTATTATTCCATCAAATATTGCACGTTCTTTCTCGTATAAGTAATTTAATAAAGCATTACTTTGTGGATATAAAATATTTGATGGTAAAATATCTAATGATGAATTTACAATTTCTTTAATCGGTCTTATATTTTCAGAAGTTATCGAATTAAAATTATATTTATTCTTTAATATACCATTAAATTGAGTTGAAAAAGCAAAAAATTCTGCACTCCCTTCTTCAAACCATTTCATTCTACTCCATTTTTTTACAAATGAAGAAGTATCACCATCAATTCCTTGTACCAAATATCTAGCATTTAAATAGTGGACGTATTCATGTCTAACAATCTCTTCTAAATTATTTTGATTGAATGTATAGAAAGAACCTACGTGCTCAACATAAAATCCACTTAATCCTTCTGGATCATTATCACTAATGTAAGCCTTAAATTTATCATAATCTTCTTTGTTTTTATAAATAAAAACTTGTAACCTTTCATTTGGATCATTTCTAACAGGATCAAATGTTTTTGCTGTTCTTTTATACTGAGCTTCTACTTGTTTCATCGCTAGGTATAGTTTATCTGTTTGATTTTTATCTAAAGATGAAAAAATTATAATATTTCCTTCATCATACTTTGATCTGTTTTTAAAAAGTTCTTTACTTAATTTAGATTTTGCGTCACATATATTCTTCTGATATTTATCAACAAAGTATACGCAATTTTTTGAATTAACAATTTTATTTTCTTCTAGTGCCGAAACAGCTTCAACCCAATATCCTGAAGGATCCTCTTTCCCTGTTTTTGAAATACGTGAGGTATTTGCTATTAGCTTTTTTAAAGTATCAATAATTCTTTCTTTATTATTATTGTCATTATTTTTTACATTATATCTTAAAAATCTTCCTAGTTCTCTTATATAGTTCCTGTAGATTTTTGACTCTGCTAATTTAAGATTTTCATCATTATTAATTTCATTATTTACAATATTTATAATATTATTTACTATATTTATAAATTTATCTCTATTTTCTTTAGATTTAAAATAAATACCTCCAGCATCGTGTGAAGAAGCTAAGGCATTTTGAATTGGTAAAATAGAATCATATAATGCACTCTTATTTTTATCCACAATTGAAGAAGAATTTAATGTAATATATTCAATTAAAGCTAAAGATTGTTCATAAGTCTTTGCTGATTCAATTAATCCAAAAACTTGCTTTGATAAAGTTGAAAGATTTTCAGAATATTTTTTGTCATATATTTTAATAGCATATTTATGTGCAATAGTTGCAATGGAATCTTTTAAGAAAGTATCACTTTCATATTTTTTCTTTTCCTCATCATACTTTATGTTAAAGTCATTAATATACTTTGGATTTTCTTTTTGTAAAAAATAAGCAAAATTTAAAAATGAAACTAAATTAAGAAATTTTTTAGGTGAATTTAAGTCGACCCTATCAACTTCAACTAATGCTTCATTAGTAATTGTAATCATATTATCTTTTGTTATAATTTTTCTCAACTCTAATGGAGAAGCTAAAGATATTTTTAAAATACAATCTGGATCTATATTTGCAATCTTATCCAAAAAGTCCTTTCCTGATAAACTCATAATTTCTTTAATGATATTTTTTGAGTCAGTCCTGCAATATCCATTGCTCTTATTAATTACATTAAATCGAGGCTCGTTAGCTAATGCATATGTATTAATACATGATAAAATGCTTAAATTAATAATTACTTTAAAACAACTTCTTATTTTTAAAGCGTTGTTTCTCATAAAAAAACCTCCTTGTTTAGATTCCCATTCTTTTTGAATGATAAAAAATTATTATTTTATGGAGCTATTAAAATCAAATTTAATTTATGTATTTTCATTAATTAATAAAGTTAAATATTTAACTTATAATATTTAATTATAATAAGTAACTAAATTTTATAATACTTTATTTATTTAATAATTTTATTTTTTTTCTTTTAATTATGGGTATCTATACTAAAAATTTTAAAATAATCATTTGTTGCATAAAATAATTATTTAACTATATTAAATTTTTAATATAGTTAAAAATTTTTAAATTTTTGAAATTATTTTATAATTTAGTTTAGCAAAATTAATCTAATTGCTCTTAATTTAAATTGGCTTAGGAAATAAATTTTTATTTATTTATAAGTAAAATTATTTCTAAATTATGAAAAAATATTATTATATTCAACAAATTAAATTATCATTATGCACCATAAGTGCTTATTAAAAACTCTAAGTTAATTACTTTATTTGAAATTATTTAAGAAAATATTAAATTTTTATTCTGTAATGTTTTTCTTTTTTAAAAATGAAATAGAACGATAGTTATTTCATCTTGATATATGATTATTTATTTTAAGTGTATTTAAAACAATTATAAAGCTTTTTTGTTACTGTTAGAAAAAAAAATCTACTTTAAACTTGAACTTGCAAGGGTTAATACCAAAATAATCTTTACAAAGAGTCAAATGTAGACTACTATAAAATACCGAACATTTGGTACAAAAAGTGTTCTTTTTAGGTGCTGATTAATATCATAGGGATTCCTTTAAAATGACAAAAATTGAATTAATACAAATACTTATAAATGAATTTAGAAAATTTGGATATGAAGGTCTTAGTTTGAGACAAATATCACAAGCCACTGGTCTTGGAAAAGCTAGTCTTTATCATTACTTCCCTGGTGGTAAAAAAGAAATGGCTTTTGAAGTCATGAAAGCTGCTAACTCATGGATCGAAAAAGATTTGCAAACTCTTGTTTCCTCAGATTTACCTCCTGATGAGAGATTAGAAAGTTTAATCAAAATTTTAAAAGAGTTTTATCAAAATGGCAAAAATGCTTGCCTACTTGATGTAATGACAATAGACAATTGCTCAAATGATGATTTCTATCTTGAATCTAGAAATATACTAAAAAACTTAACAAATATTTTTTTTACTTTAGCAAAAGAATATGGGCAAAATGAAACTCAAGCTTATATCACAGCACAAACTGCTTTAAGTTTACTCCAAGGTTCGTTAATTCAATCAAGAATACTTCAAGATACTAATATTTTTGAGCAGCAATTTAATTATGTTGTTCGCTTATTGAAGAATAGTAAATGAATTTTGCAGGGAAAGAGATTTTTTATAAGTTAAAATAAATTTTCAAATAACTATTTCCTCATTGCCTTCCGAAAAAATTTCAACTAGATTTCATATACAGAATTAGGAATATCTTATGAAATCTAGTTTGCTTTTAAATAGTGATAAAAAAAATTGGTTTGTCATTTTATTAGGCGGTTTGACAGCATTTGATCCATTAACAATAGATATGTATTTGCCAGCGTTTTTAAATATCCAAAAAGATTTAAAAACATCAATGCCACTTGTCGAACTATCTGTTTCTTTATTTTTTATTGGCATGGCTTTAGGACAACTTGTCTATGGTCCATTATCAGATAAATTTGGCAGAAAAAAACCTCTTATAGCTGGAATGGTACTTTATTTTTTTGCAACTATTGGCTGCGCTACAGCCAATAATATTTATTTCTTTCTCCTTTTTAGATTGATTCAAGCTTTTGGTGGCTGTGCAAGTATGGTTATAAGTAGAGCAATTGTGAGAGATCTGTTTGAAAAAAAACAAGTTGCTATTTTTTTATCAAATATGGCAATTGTCATGGGAATTGCTCCTATAATAGCGCCTTCCATTGGTGCAATTATTAATCAATACTTTGGCTGGAGAGCGATTTTTTATTTCTTATCTTTTGCAAATCTTATTAGCATCTCACTAATTATCCTTTTTTTACCAGAAACAAATAAAAATATTAATAGAAATCTTAATTTTTCAACAATTATGATAAATTATTTATATTTTTTAAAAAATAGAACATTTATTGCATATTTAATTCCTGATGTTTCTATTAGAGCTGGAATGTTTGCCTATATTGCAGGATCTCCCTTTGTCTTTATTCAAATATTTCATTTATCTCCTAAAGAGTATGGAATATTTTTTGGTATTAATGGATTAGGATTACTTATAGCCGCTCAAATTAATAAGAGATTATTAAATTTTATGACTCCTGAAGTAATATGCCGTAAAAGTATTAAGATTGCTTTTCTTGCCTCATTTGTACTGCTAATAACTAGTTTTATTCCAATTTTATCTGCTATATTTATTTCACTTTTTATTTTTATTGCAACTTTAAATTTTATAAGCCCTAATTCTATTTCTATAGTTTTAAGCAATCAAGAAAGTAAAGCCGGATCTGCTTCTGCTTTTTATGGATGTTTTCAGTGGAGTATTGCTTTTATAAGTTCAGCTATTGTTAGCTTTTTTCATAATAATACAGTTTTACCATTAATGAGTACTATATTTACATGCGGCTTCATTTCTTTTATAGGTTATCACTTTTTTCTTTACGATAATAAATTACACTCAAAAAATTAATCTATTTCTGATGAGCTTTTCCATAAGCTTTCTGAAGTGCTTCTTTATCTAGTGGGCTTAGATATTTTACATTTCCAATATAATCCCAATATAGTCCTTGATATAAAGGAACTATTGTAAATTTTCTAGGATCTTTACTAAAAGCATTTAATGCATAATGCATAATTGAATAATAATCATATGATCCAAATTGTAATGTAGAGTGATGGCCAATATCAAAATTATTTTCCTTACCAGGCTGAATATTTTCTTTGATAATTTTTACATAATAGTCTCTATCTGCTCGACTTTGTTCATGCAAAAATCCAAGAGAGTGCATAAGTTCATGTTGAATAATTTCAGAATAAATACAACCATTTCCTAAAGAAACTGTTTGCGGATAATCTGCACCAATTCCTGAATAACAACCATCATCATTTATAATTTCAAGATAATTATATTGCAATTTATCATGTACTTCTATAAATTTTACATTTGCTACTTTTTCAATTTCATTCATTGCAAATCGAATTATAGATTTTTCAAAGTAAGTGAAACTTTTTTTATGAATGTATTTATTTCTAGAAGAAAAAGGAATAAATGAATAATATATTGTACCATTATTCCAGTAATATTTAGAATAATTGTATGGAGCGCTTGAACTTTCCTTAGTACCATTATTGCTTTTTTTGACAAGAATATCACCCTCTATAAGTGAGTATGTTATTTCATTTTTACTTGAATCAATCTGAAACTCTTTCATCGCTAATGGATCTTTACTCAATTGAAGCATGTTTGCAGAAAAAATATTACCATGTATTTGTATTAAAGTTAAAAACAAAATTATTTTTTTCATTTTATTAACCTCTTAGATTAAATTTTATTCTTCAATTTTTTATAATTAAATTTCTACATTAAATCAAATATTTTTTATTTAAATTTGTTAAAACAAGTATATAATTATTAGATAAATTTTTAGATAATAAATTATCATAAAAAACAATTAGATAAAATTAATGAATATAATTAAATATTAAAAATTAATTTAATTATATCTCTGCTAAGAAAAATAATTTTTTTATTTTTTTTGTGCTGTCTTTTGAGCAGATTCATCAAAACTATTATGAAAAGAAGAATTTGTTAAATCTCTATTTACCTGTTGAAGTCTTGAATGTAAATTAGGATTTTTTTGCTTGAGTTCATAAGAATCCTTTAAATGTTGACCAACATGCATACCTATTAAATAGGTTCCAACTACTAAGGACAAAACAGGATTACCATATAATTTAGCCATTCTTTTTGTTATCAGGAATTTAACTGGAAAACTTTGAGCAAAACTTCCATAATAAGTTGATTTTGGAAATAAGTGATTCATGGCCGCATTTGTTCTTCGACGAAATGGTGAGAGATTAAATAAACCAAAAACTGATAGAAATATACCTAATTTTTCAGCCACAAAATTATTTGAAAGATCATAAATAATTTCACAGGTATGTGTAATTTTTCTTGTAGGATTGGTTATAGAACCTTCAATTTTTGAAAAATTCTCATAAGTATTTTGGAAACTATAATTTAGCGTATTAGATCTTCTATTCCAAGTTCCCCTAAAATCTTGATAATATTGTAAAGGAGTTGTAATTTGATCAAATCTTTGCATAAAATATTTTTTTACATCTCCTGTATTCATTGCACAAATCATAAAGTTGTAGGGATCTAAAGCATTACGAGTTTGAGAAGGAATTTGATAAAACAAATTACTTATACCTCTTTCTAGTAAATTAAAATTTGCTTCTACTAAATCGACAACTTTATTGTATGCTAGCATTTTAAGGTACCAATAAAGAGAGTCATCTTTTCGATGATTATATTTAAAATTTGTGAAAATATTTTTTTTTAAAGCATTTCCATTTGTATTAAAAAAATCTGTTGATTGTCTAAGAGCATAATTATATTTTTCAATACAGAAACTATTAACAAGTTTTAATGCTTCAACACTTTCTTCATGTGTTAAAAGAATTTTTTCTTCACTAGATGAAATAGCATCATCATGAATGTCTCCGATGACTCTAGGCATAACCCTTCCTTTATAATATGTTTAATATATAATCTTAAATTAATTTGAATTTTATTAACTGTAAACAGTATTTTTTTCCTAATTCAACAAAAAATAAATTTTATTAACAACCTGTTGACTAAATCTATAAAATCATTAAATATCAATTAAATTTTAAATAATTCGTGCAGTTAGATAATTCTAAGATTATTTTAAATGATTAATAAAACTTTACCTACTTAGGAGAAATTATGCATATTAAATATATGCTCTGCGGGCTGTTGCTTATTTTTACAAGTCCAATTTTAGCAAAGTTTTATAAGTGCCCTGAAATTTATCAAAATACTTATCACTCAATATTTAGTGAAATTGATGAATGGCAAATATATGCAGTCAATGCAGCAAATAAAACTATTTATAAATTTACTACTAAAGAAAAAATGGATGATTGGCAAGATTATAATATAGAAATCACTTTTAATAGAGATATGTCCATCTTATTTTGTTCTTCAGCCGCTCAACACATAGAAGTGAACAAAAGTAACATATCTCTTTTGGTACTAGGTGAAATTAGAGCATTAAAATTTATTGACGAAGTAAATTGTTCTATTGATAAAATTAACAAAGGATTTACTTGCAATTAATCTTTTTGTTTTAATGCGTTTATTATTGCTTTAGAAATAGCTTGAATTGCCTTGATACTTCTATTTTCTACACGATAAAGTAAACAAATTTCATCATGAAAAGATGGAAAATTTTCCATCTTATATAATTTTCTACTTTCTACCAAATTAGCTACTTTTGTTGGTAAAACTCCTATGCCACATTCTTTGCTAACAAGCGAAGCTATCACTTCTAAACTACTTGATGAAATTATTCGCTTAAATTTAATTCCTTTTTTATAAGCAACTTTTAAAACACTTTGCACCTGTATGAGATCAGGATCACAAAGCAATATACATTCATCATTTTTAATTTTTTGCAAATCTTTATTTAGATTTGAACTCCAAAAAGTCACTTCGTCATCACAAATTTTATGGATTATGAGATCTGGATGATAAATCGGATTTACAGCGATTCCAATATCAATATTTGAACTAATTACCCCATCCACAATTTTTCTTGATAATGAATGTTGGAGATTTATTTCAAGTTGCTGATGATTCAAAAGAAGAGTTGGTAGAAATTCTGAAAGTGTAAATAAACCAACTGAAGGATGACAACCAATAGTATATGATCCTTGAATTTCATTAATTGAAGCAAGAGCTTGAACTTTTAATTGCTCCCAACTTTTTATTAAGAATTTTGATTGTGCTAGCAGTTGTCTCCCAGCTTGGGTTAGCATAACTCCTGATTTATTTCTGATAAGTAAGGAAGTTCCTATAGATTCTTCAAGTCTTTTCATAGCTTGAGTTAAAGATGGTTGGCTTACACCAGCTCTTTTTGCTGCTTTTGATATATTTAACACATTTGCTACTTCAATAAAATAATGCAAATCTGAAGGTGATGCTATCATTTAATCTCCCATTGATACTTTTTTAAAAATTAAAATAATTTTAAAATAGAAACGTTATCTAATGGGACATTCTATTTTATATTAGGTATAAAATCCAATATTAAGTCTATTTACAACCAGTTTAAAAACCCATTTTCAAATAATATTTTAAGATTATAAGAGAATCTCATTCACTTAAATTTAATTTAACTAATTATAATTCATTATTTCCCATCATAGTAAGAACTTCTTTTGCACGTATTTTAATTGCTTTTTTCTTTTCTTCTGTAAATTTTTCCAAGCTTTTTAAAATAAGAGACATTCTAGGATTATCTTGAAAAATGTTTTTATTTCTTTCAATAAAATTCCAATATAATGAATTAAATGGACAAGAATTACTGCCAATAATTTCTTTTGAATTGTAAGAACAATCTTTACAAAAATTACTCATCTTACTGATATAATTTGCACTTGCTGCATAGGGTTTGCTAGCAACAATCCCTCCATCTGCAAATAAAGCCATTCCAATAGTATTTGGCATTTCCACCCATTCAAATGCATCGCTATAAACAGATAAATACCATATATGCACTTTCGTAACATCAATACTCGCGATGAGAGCAAAATTGCCTGTAATCATAAGACGCTGAATATGGTGAGAATATGAATGCTCTTTAGTTTGTGCTACAACGTCAGCTATACAATTCATTTTTGTTTTTCCCCCCCAAAAAAAGTCTGGTAGGGGGTTTTTTGCATTAAAATAATTTAAATCTTCGTAAGAAGGCATTTTTAACCAATATATCCCTCGTACAAATTCACGCCAACCAAGAATTTGTCTTATATACCCTTCAGCAGAATTTAATGAAACATTTCCTTGATTATATGAATTTTCGACTAATTTACATATTTCTCTTGGCAAAATTAGACCTACATTAATGTAAGATGATAGTAATGAATGATTTAAATATGCCTCACCTTTTACCATAGCATCTTGATATTCACCAAAATTGGGAAGGATATATTCTACAAAATGTTTAAGTTCTATTAATGCTTGCTTACGAGTAACAGCATAATGAAATGGCTCTAGATTTCCAAAGTGACTTGAGAATTTTTCTCTAACAAGTTTTATTACATCAAGAAGTATTGAAGATTTTTTATGACTTATTCTTTTTGATGATTTAAGATTTTTAGAAGGAGGCTTTCTATTTTCTTTATCATAATTCCATAATCCACCAATAGGACTGCCATCTTTTTCAAGCAATATTTTATTTTTTTTTCGCATTTCTCTGTAAAAAAATTCCATTCGTAAATTTATTTTTCCACTTGACCATTTTTTAAAATCAGAAATGGAACAAAAAAATCTATCATCTTCTAAAATATGAAAAGATAATTGAAAATATTTACGAATTTTTTCAAAAAATATTTTATTTTTATATTCACTTGGTTCTGTAACAGTTATTTTCTTTATAGGATAATTTTGAACAATTTTTTGAAATTCAAGAAATAAAGAACCTGAATTTAATGGATCGTCCAACTTTATATAGACAACATTAAATCCTTTTTCTGTTAATTCTTGAGCAAAGTGTCTTCTTGTAGCTAATAAAAATGCTATTTTTTTAGGATGGTGCGGAATATCTGTAAATTCTTCTAAAGTCTCACAAAAGAAAATGATATCATTTTTATTTGCGGTTTTTAATGAAGAAATTGATTCAGATAACTGATCTCCCATTATGTAAATTAGATTACTCATATGTTCCATTTATTTAAAATCCTGCTCCTTCTTTCTCAAGGAAATTTATCTCACTTTGTGTCGAACTTCTACCAAGTACTTTATTTCTATTTGGGAATCTGCCAAATAATTCAATGACTCTTTTATGTTTTAAAGCATAATCTAAGTTTATTTTACAAAATTGTTTTTGTTCAGAGGATGCATTTTCATATTCCTTTTGATATAAATCAACAGACTGAATTTGTAAATGAATATCTTCAGCATGTTCTAGTGGCAAAAAAATAAAACTTCTTTTTTGATAAGACAATAATTTGTCATACCCTAGTCTGATGGCAGTTAAAGCATATGGAAGACCCAAATGACATATTGTAAACGCTCTTGCTTGGCCACGAAAAACATTAAGAGGGAATTGATCCAATAGTATGATTAAAGCTAATGCGCCTTCAGGTGTTTCCATCCACGCATCAAGATGGCCTAATATAGCTTTATCAATTAATTTTCTATATTTTTTCTCAATAAATTGATCTATTTCAGGAAATCCTGAAAACCACAATGTCATTGATGAGTTCACATTTTTTAATTTTAGTTTTTGAACATCACCAAACCAAAAATCTAGAATATTATTAATATTTTGATTTGTTTTATTTTCTTGCATTTTTAAACCCACTCATAAAAAATTTATTGTTCTTGTCATGGTGATTCCAAAAAAGTAATTTAGCAAAAGATTTTATACATTAATAATTATAGATATTTTCTTCTATTATTGCAGAGTGTTATAAGATATATTTCCATTAATGTCAATTTTAGCTTCTAAATTACTTTTCTCGCTAATTTTCCCACCAAATCCTTCATAAATAATTGTTGAATCTACTGCTAATGGAAATTTTGGTATTACAATACTTCTAATTTCGGGATATTTCATAAATATTTTTTCAGATGCACTTACTAATTTACTATAGAATTCCATTTTACTTTCTTTTTTTGAGTATCTATAAGGTATCAAAGAAATGATAATTAAAAGAATTATAGTTTGAAAAAATAAATTAATTTTCGTATTTTTTATTGCACCATTGAAAAGAATAATAATTGGAAGAATAGCAATAATAAATAAATGTTCATTTAATAAGTATGTAGATCTATCATATGATGGAATACAAGAAAATCCATAATAAGTGATAAATATATATAAAAGAAAAAACTGTACTAAGGAGTCTTTATATAATTTAAAGAAAAATACTTTAATAAAAGTTAACAAATAAATAATGAGCAAAGGAAAAATTTTATATACTTGAAATAAAATTAATGATGAATCATTCATTAAAAATATAAATCCTCTTCCAAATCCTCCTTGAAATAGAAGAAATTTATGAATAAATGTCGCTGTTCCTGTATTTCCTACATAATTATTTAATTCACTTGAAATTGAAAATGTATGTATTATAAAAGGTATTTGTAAGATAAGAAGAAGAATAACTGATATAAATAAAAATTCAAATTTTAGTCTTTTAGATTTTGTCTTAATTAAAATAAAAAGCATAGACGCTAGAAAATAAAATAATGCAGGTGAGTGGCATTGAACAGAAAACCAAGATAGAGTTATAAAAACTAAAATATTAATTTTATTAATTTTTTCATAACCATTGCTTAAAATATTTTTATATATAGCAAAAGCTAATGATAAATTAATAAACATTGTTGCATAATTAGGATTCCAAGAGAGTCCAGCCATTGAAGCCAAAATTGGACTTGTAATGTATAAAATAAACAATGAAAATATAAAAACAAGTGATTGATTATACTTTTTTGCTAAGCTATAGAACAAAAAAGAGTTTGCTAATGCAAAAAAGAAGGATTGAGAATATACAGCTATATGTGGCAAATAATTAAAAAAAGGCCCTAAAATATGATAAGTTAATTGCAAAAGCCAATAAAAAATCGGACCTAAAGAATTACCGCCAGAAGAAATAGACGTACCAATAAGTTGAATATCCTTTGAGCTTGCAATTCTCCAGTCTCTGGATTGATCTCCAAGCATTTCATAAGAGTCATGAACATCATAGATAAAATATAAGTAATTAAATAAAAATAATATTAGTACAGGAATAAAAATTTTTAAATCTTGCTTTTTTAAAGACATGTGAAATCACCTTTCTAAAAAAAGCAGACTATATTTGTTTGAATTTTTTGTCAAAAATTAACTTCTATAAAATTTAAATTACTTTCTAAAATTTTAGCTAAAAGTAAAAATTACTTTCTATTAAATATATTAAATTTTTTTTCAAATTCTTAATGTATTTTCTATTCTCTACAAGTTGATATGATAGACAAATGTTATTTTTCTGACACTAGCCTAAACTTAAATCAATTAAATACGATTTTAAATAAATAAAGACTTTAATAAGGAAAAAGAAAATGCTGTATAAAATATTTATTTTGAAAATATTCTTAATTAAACTTGCTATTATTTGTTTATCTTTTGCTAATTTTAATGCTTTTGCATTCACTGGACCTGGTATAGTTTTCAGTCCAATGATAGGCTACTATAACTATAATGATGACTATACAAATACAACAGCTAGCCCAAAACAAGATCAACGCTCACATTTCTTATATGATATTCGTCTTGGATACCTTATTAACACTAAAGTAAAATTATATTTAGGTTTAATTTATTCTGGAATGAAGCGAGACTATACACCAGGAACAATTCAAAGAGTTTCTGCTGGAGCTTCTGCAGGTTTTGCTGCTAATAATTTTGCAATTTTAGTGCATTTTTTCCCTTGGTCACAATATAATCATCCAAATTTTACAGCATCTGATGGTGTTGGGTTCCAATTTGATGCTGGTTATTATGCACCACTATCTAAGGCGTTCTCACTCGGTTTACAGTTTACTTATAGGAATATTACTTATAATACTTATACACCAGTTGGATCAACGACAAGCCAATCCAAAGTAATTACAGAAGAAGAGTACTTACCTATGATAGGTTGTGCTATCGTTTTCTAAATTTTATTTAATAATACTCTTCTATTTACATGTAAATTTGGAGTACTTTTTTTTAGTTTACAATTATTATTTGACTTTTAATAATGAATATATAATTTTTTGACTAAATCAAATTTGTTGCGACAAATAAAGCACCTCCTTCAAAATCAGGCAGGTCTATCAAGAGAGTATCCCACTGACCTTTCCAATACCAAACTTAAAAATATATTAATTTTATCTATACATTCTTAATTTTTTAAATGGATGAGCCCAAAAAAAAGCTACAAAGATATAGATTAATAATGATATATAAGGCGAGAAATAAGTTGTAAATATTCCTATTATATAAAAAATTATTGAAAATTTTCCTATCTTATTTTCACCAATTTCTTTAACCAACTTTGAATCTTTATCATGTGATATTTTTAAGGTATAAGTTAGAAGATAAAAAGATATTGAGGATAAAAGTAAAACTATTCCATAAAGAACAACCGGGGTTTTTGCAAAAGAATTTTCACCTGACCATGCTGTAACAAAAGGAAGCATTGATATCCAAAATAATAAATTTATATTTGTCCAAACAACTTTCATGTTAATTTGGGTTGCTAAATGAAATATATAGTGGTGACTTACCCAATATATTCCTACATAGATGAAACTTAAGAAGTAGCTTAAAAAAATCGGAAGTAAAGGTAGTAATTCATATAAATCGTCAGTTTGAGGAATTTTTAATTCAAGTACCATTATAGTTATTATAATAGCTAAAACACCATCACTAAATGCTTCTAACCTTGCTTTACTCATACAATGCATATTTTGCTCTTTTTGTTTAGAAAAATATTTTTATACAATCCATTTTTCGGAGATAAACAGATTTATGTAATAGAAATAAATTTCCTATTAGATATAAAATTTTTATTTAAAAAATTGAGATATTATTTAATAAATTCATATAGTAATAATAATTTAACTATAGAATAGTCTATTATATTGGTAATTTTTATGTTTACTTACATTTTTTAAAATTCAAATAAAAAAATGTAAATAAATTAGAAAATTTATTTACATTTATGTCATTTATTGCAAATGGAGGCTTGTATGAAAAAATAGATAGTTAATTCTTTCCTAATTTTTGTAGCAATTAACTTGATAACTATACAAGTATTAGCAAATAATGTTATGAAAGATGAATTTACTTTAAGATATCAAATTTTTCTTTTTCTGAGAATTTTTCTAAAGAGTAACGGAGCATTATTTTAGGCATTACTTTAAAATTATTTTTCAAAAAATTTTTTAACTGAAGTTTATTCTTTTTACCAGCTTCTCTAAGCATCCATCCACATGCTTTATGAATTAAATCATGATTATCATTTAAAAATCTCGGAATTATAGAATAAAAGAAATTAAGTTCATTTTTATGAATATATGCGAAACACGAAACAACAGAAATTCTTCTTTCCCAAATTGAACTTGAATACGATAAATTGCTTAAAATATCATCTAATTTATTTTGATAACAATATTCTCCTAAAATTTTGTAACAACTAGCATCTACCAGATCCCAATTATTTATGAATTTTGTATTACTTAAATAAAAGTTTACAATTTTTTTTTGGCCTTCCTCATCTCTATTTTTAGTCATTATTTCATACTGATAAGTTAAAATAAGCAAGCCAAGCAATCTAACTTCATGATACTTATTGACTAATAGCTCATGAATTTGTTCAAGTTGTAGTGATAAATTTTTCTTTGCTATTTTTCTGACTTCAGGAACCACGACTCCTAGAAAAAGATCTCCTTCTGCATATTGCCCTTTTCCCGTTTTAAAAAATTTTTGTTGTATTGCTGCTTTTTCAGTATTTTGCAGCTTTTTTAAATTTTGGATTAATTTATTTCCCATTTTTCCCCTAATTAGTATATTTTCAATTAGTTAGAAATATATCAAGAGAGACTTTACAATATTTTTTCCAATAATAATATACAAATTTATCCTAAATTTTATTAATGATTAACAGATTTATATAATTTTAGGATTAATATTATTAAGATAAAAAAAATTAGTTAATCCAAAAAAATTTTATTATTAACTTTTTATTAACAGTAATTTCATTTTTTCAGCATTGTAACAAAAAAAATTAATGGTAAGTATGAATTAATGAAAAACCTTAATTGGAAAGTTTTTCAGTTATTTATTTTTAAAAGGATTATAACATGTCAAAACTAAATGAGAATTATAATGTAGGAAAACCTCATAAAGAAATTTTAGCTGTATTTGCTAAAGTAAAAGTAATTCCAGGAAATGAAGATTTTTTCAAAAAGGAAATGGAAAAAATAATTCCTTTGACTTTAAGTGAAAAAGGAGCTTATTGTTATTTGCTACATGAATCAACAAATGATAAATGTGAGTTTACATTATATGAACAATGGGAATCTCAAGATGATTTAAATGCTCATTTAAATTCAGATCATATGACTAAATTCTTTAATGCAGTGAAAGATATTATGCAAACAGGATATCCAGAAATTAAAACATATCGAAATGTTCGTTAATTAAAATAGTAAGACTTATATTTGCAAAATTTTTATTATATTTATAAGTCTTTATCTGGATCATAAATATCTGTTAAAGTTTTTTTTACTATAGAAATTATTTCATCTTCTATTTCTTTATTAAAAGCAATATAATTATTAACATCAATATCTTGAAGTTCAATTAACTTTACAACATCACTCATTTGCATATTATTTTGGTTTAGATACTTGAGCATAGAATTTTCACTTAAAATTATTAAATCTTGTCTCTTTCCAATAAATTTTTTAAAATTCAAATCCATAGAAGTTGCTATTTCTATTTTAGGAAAACCTTTTTTTTCTAGTAAAATTTGTCTAAAATCATCTCGAACAACACCTATTGAATACTTTTTTGTGTCATTAATATTTTTAATTTTGATATCTTTTCTCGATTTTAACTTGAAGAAAAATTGTCTAGATTTATAAATAATGCAGCAATACTTTAATTCTTTTTCTCTTACTTCTGTTTTTGCTATAGGAAAAATTGCAAAATTTTTATTTTTTGTCGTTTCATAATAAGCTCTTGACCAAGGCATGATTTCTACTTTGCTTTTTATATTTAATTTTTTTACTAAATATTGAATTCTTTCACCTATAACTCCTTTTAATTCATTACTTTTTTCATCATAGTAGATAACTGGTGAAGGTTCAGTAACAAAATGAAGATCTTTTATCTCAATGGCGTATGAATTGTACCAATAGATGAGGGAGATGAATATCATTTTTATTTCAAATTTTAACATGCAACAACCTCTTCATATTGAAGATAAAGCACTATCAATAAATATAGCATAGTATTTAGTTGAATTAAATTTCTAATTTTTGACTAGCAGAATCTTTCTCTTTACTTACTATTGATATTTGTCCAACTTTACCTAATCCAAATGGCGGCATATTAGCATAAATATTTTCATAAGAACCACTAGATGCTAAATATGTCTCATGCCATATTCCAACACAATCATCATTTCCAATATTTAAACGCATACCAATTAAAAAAACAACAAAGTCCCCTTTAAACTTTGCAGTCATTCTTTCTTTTATAACCAAGAAAATCTCCTCTACATTTTATTTTGCATCAATAAAACTTTTCTAAATAAATATAATTTAAGTAAACAATTTACTCATCATTCATTGTGGAAAGAAGAGTATTTGTAACTGCATCAAAATTCTGCTCAGTAACACAGATAGGTACACCGATTTTAACCTGCAATTTTCCAAATGGAGTAGGGAATAATTTTTTATCCCAACTCCATATTTGGAAACTCGGTTTTGATGTAAAATAAAGGGGAACAATAGGAACTTTACTTTTAGCTGCAATATAAAGTACACCTTTTTTTAAAACTTGTGGAGGACCAGAGGGGCCATCTGGGCAAATCATGGTTGAATATCCAGATTTAAGATCTTTTATAAGCTCCTTTGTAGCTTTAATTCCAGTATTTCCAGCAGATCCTGGTATTATTTTTTCGACACCTAAAAGTCTTACAAGTAGCCACATATGCGCCATATATAATAAAGGATGAACCATCCAAACATGTTGCTTATATTTAAAAAATGCAGAAAAATAGCATGGAAAATATCGATGCCAAAATATGAAAATATAATTTTGATTAGGTGAAAGATTTTCGCTTCCTATCCATGAAATTTGTATAGTCTTATGATTTATCCAATATTGAAAATATTGTAAGTATCCTAATACATATGCATATATTAACAAGAATGGTTTTACTAATAAAGGTGCTGAATCTATTCTGATTGGCATATTCTAATTCTTAAGATTCATAGTATTTATTTCTGACACTTATTAGTAATATATATTTTTTATCTTTTTCTATATATTTGCCCATATTTTTATTATTTATTTTTAAATAATAACGCAAATACTTACTTTCATTTTCTTCTTTCATTTTAAATCACCTACCTTTATTCTGTAATAAGGAATATTATACCACTGCAATTTTTTAGATTCAATCTTTTATAAAAACTTTAATAATAAGCATTGTTAAAATGTACAAGTTAACAAGAACACTGTCTTTTTAACTTATTAAAAAAGTATCCAATATTTTTAAATTTTAAAAGTGGTAATCTTTTTATTATATTTGATAAGATGAATTCAAAATTCTAAATATAATTTTGAATCTTAAATGAAAATAATTTAAAATAAAAAAAATAAATTTAGTGAGGAAATTAGTGTGGAGAAAATTATTAAAAATGTTGCAACTTATAAAAAAGCTTTAGATTTGGCTAAAAGTTTTGAAGAAGAATCAAAAAATTGTTTAGGGATACAACTCAATCAAAGCACTTCCGATTGTGAAGGTTTTTGGCCTCTTCTTGGCCATACAATTAATAATTTAGGCGACCCATTCACTGGGTTAGGTGGCCATCTGGTTTCTTTTGAAGCAGAAAAAGAATTAGTTCATTTTGTATCTAATTTACTTAAATTACCTGAAAATGATGCTTGGGGTTATACCAATCCTGGATCTTCGTTTTCAAACTTGCATGGAATCCATATTGGCATGCGTCGTTTTCAAGACCCTATTTTGGTATTTGCAGAAGATGCTCATTATAGCATAATGAAAGCGGCTTTAATAACAAGATGTAAGCAAATTTTGAAAATAAAAACTCTTTCTAATGGTTCCATGTGTTCTGAAGATCTTTTTAAGAAATTAAAAACACAGAAAAAAAATGAAAATTATATATTTATTTTTTGCTCTGGTTCAGTTAATAAAGGAGCTTATGATAATATTTTAGAATTAATAAATAGTATTAGATTAGCAAATATTAATTCAGAAAACTACCATATACATCTAGATGCTGCTTTAGGTGGATTGATTACACCATTTTTAGAGTATCAACCTTTGTCATTAGATTTTAGTATTGAAGAAATTGATACATTATCAGTAAGTTTACATAAAAGAGTTGGGATCCCCATGCCTGGTTCTTTATTTTTAGCAAGAAAAAAAATAATTAATAATCTTCCATGTTCTCCTTTTGCTGAGTGTGTTGCTTCTTATGATACTACTATTGGAGGCTCAAGAGATGGAACTATTCCCTTTATTGCATTAAATATAATTAAAAAAGTAGGTATGGAAGGTTTTAAAAAACGTACACAAGCAATTTTAGAAAAAACAAAGATATTAACTGAACTTTTAAATAATAAAAATATTGACGCATGGCATAATAAATTCTCACCATGTGTGGTATTACCAGCTCCTTCTCAAATGCTTGCAAAAAAATATCATTTACCTATTTTTGTTGATCCAAGTAAAGATAATTCTCATGATAACTTTACTCATATTTTCACTATGGAACATGTAACAGAAGAAATTATTAATCAATTTGTTGAAGATTACATAAAAGATCCAGTTATAATTAGAAAATATTTTAAAAAAAACCGAATAAATTCAGAAATCATTTCCAACGCCAAAAAAATACCAGTTAAAGAAATAGTAAAAAACACTTATGCACCAATTATTGGATTAGGTACCTATAGAATTCCTGCTGGTTTTAGAGCATATAATGCAGTTCTAAATGCTCTAAAATTAGGTTATAGACACATTGATACTGCGAGTGTTTATGAAAATGAAGAAGATATTGGTAAAGCAATTAAAGATTCAAAAATTCCTCGTGAAGAAATTTTTATTTGTACTAAACTTGCATCTTCAAAGGTAGATCCAAAATTTGTAAAAACTGAATTTAGTAGTAGTTTAAATAAACTAAGTATGGAATATATTGATTTATATCTGATTCATTCACCAAATAATGCAACAAATAGGCTAGCAGCATGGAAAGAATTAGAAAAAATTTATGAATTAGGCCAAATAAAAGCAATAGGAGTATCAAATTATGGAATATTACACTTAGAGGAACTATTAAAAAATTGTTCTATAAAACCTGCAATTAATCAAATAGAAATTTCTCCTTTTAATCAAAAGAAAGATATTGTTAAATATTGTTTTGAAAATAATATTACTATTTGTGCATGGGCACCATTAACAAATTCTCACTTTTTTGAAGATCCTGTAGTTTCAAATATTGCGCTAAAATATAATGTAACTCCAGCTCAAGTTTTCTTAAGATGGAGTTATCAAAATGGTTTTTGTTCTATACCAAAATCGGAAAATATAGAGCATATGAAAGAAAATTTAAATATTTTCAATTTTGATCTTACATATAAAGATCTTGCAGAGTTAAATTCATTAGAAATTAATTTTAAAACTTCTTGGAACCCAACTGTTGTAAAATGATTAAAATCTTGATAATTACCTTTCTAATGTGAAAATAATTGTTAGATCAAAACGAAAAAGTATATTAAATTTTTTGAAAAGAAAGAGTAAGTTCTTGACTTATATTATTAATTTTTTTTAATTTGTAAAATTTCTTCATAATTCTCCCAAAAATATAAGATTTAGTTACTATATAAAAATATTCTAACTAAAATATTTTAATGTATGCTTGCTTTTTATATTCGCATATAATATATGTTCCATATAAATACAATAATATTTAGGATAAAAAATGAAAATAGCATTACTTGATTCTGATAATAAAGATTTTTTTATTAATAATTGCTCCGACTTTCTTGATGAATACAAATTATTTAAACCATTCTTAAAAGAAAATGGAGCTGATGTAGAAATTATAAATTGGAAGAATATAACTAAAATTCAAAACGAATATGATATAATAGTACCAAAAAGATGTTGGGATTATTCGCTTAATTATTCTGATTTTATTGATATGCTATCGGAACTAAAAAAAAATAATAAAAAAACCGTTAACGATATAGATCTCATAATATGGAATTCACATAAAAAATATCTTTTAGATTTAAAAGATATGAATCTAAACATTGGCGAAGTTCTTATTATTAATAAAAAGACAACTAATTATATAGATATAATTAATGAATTTATTATTAAAATTGAAAAAAATTCATTATATAGTAATTTTGTAGCTAAACCAGCTATAGGATTGGGTGGAAAAAATGTATTCAAGTTTTCTAAATCAGATTTGATAGAAAAAAAGGCTCTTTTTGATGAGATATTAAATAATTGGGATTTGGTAATTCAAACATTTTTTCCAGATATAAATAGTGAAGGCGAACTTTCATTTTTCTTTTTTAGCAATCATTATTCCCACGCAATAATGAAAAAACCAGCAATAAATTCTATTTTAGCTCATCAATTGTATGGTGCTAAAAATATTTCATACTTTCCCTCTTTGGAAGAAATTAAGGAAGCAAAAAAATTTATAGATCATTTAAACCCAAACTATGCCAGAATTGATTTGGTTAGACATAATGGAAAATTATATTTAGTTGAACTCGAATTAATTGAACCTTATTTATATTTAAACGAAAATATGACAGAAAATATTTCAGCTTTTTGTAAATCACTAATGAATTAAAACTACAATTATATTTCATGCAATGAAATAATATTTTATTATTACTAATCTTTTAAAACACATTTTATTATTGATAGTTACAATTTATAGTACATTTCCAAACTTTAAAATTAATTAATTTCTTGAAATCATCATCAGTTAAATATTTTTTAAAAATTTTTAATACTGTTCCATCAACAACCATTTCCTTAATTAAGGTATCCCAACTCTGTCTTTCAATTTCATTAATTGTTTTCTTTGAAATAACAATTCCTACATTGGCTGATTTTTCTTCTGGAAACCAATCATATATTTCAATATCATCTTTTAAGTTAGGAAATTTTTCAAAATATATTTTATAATTTAAAATACTTCCTATCACAGCTTGAATTCTATTTGTCGCTAATTTCTTATACATTAATTCTTGGGAGGTAGACTCTTCTACTCTTTTTTCTTGCCTTAAGAGGTCTAGCATATTATCAATTTTTTTGCTCCCATCTTTATAAGATATTATTGTACCAAAAATTAAATTCTTATTTGCCATAAAGTCTTGCATGCTTTTAATATTAGTTTCTTTTCTTATTAAAATAGATTTTTTATAACTAACAAAATTAGAAAAATATGAATATTCTTCCCTCTTAGTTGTTGGAATACCTGATGTTGCAAAATCTAATTTACCATTTTCTAATTCATACCAAATTCTAGCTCTAGGTTCTGCTGTAATTACAAATTTACAACCACTTCTTTTTTCAAGTTCTTTAAGTAAATCATAATCAATTCCACTTTTTTTATCCGCCATATAGAAAAGTCCATTCTCATATACTTTTGCTGTGAATTCTCTATTACACTCTGGTAAAACACTTTTTCCATATATTTCAAAACTTAAAATCTGACTTAATAAAATAATAAATTTTAAAAAAAATATTTTATAAAACATATTCATATCCCAACTTAATTATTTTTCAATAAAAATTTAGTATTTTAATATTATATCTTAATTTTTTTTCTTGTAAAGAAGATATAAATTATATTTGATTATTTGAAAAATTTAAATCATTATTACATAAAAATCAATTAAATTAATTTTTAATTAGCTTACCTTTTATAAAATTTAAGTAACATAAAAATTTAGAATTATTCAAAGGAAAAACGGGAAAAGTAGACATTTACTCAGAAAGATGTATAAGAGTAGAGTTACAAGCAGTATTTTTTGTTCTTGATTTAAATATATTTATACTCCTTAATACTTATATTATAAGGGTAAACTATGATAAAAAATTGGACATTAGTATGCACTGGACTATTTGGATTGTCTTATACAGTAACATCTTTAGCAAACTCTTGCGCTAAAGATGTTACTCCTCTTATTCAAAAAATATTTTCTACATTAGGAAACGACTGCTCTAATTATGTATCCCTTTACTCTAAAAATGCTAGATATTATCATCAACATGATGGATTTAAAACAGCACCAGAATTATTAAAAACTTGTCAGAACTATGCGACATTTTGTCCAGGAAAGTCTTGCAAATTTCAGCAAAATGGCAATCCAATGTTAGTAGCTCGTGAAAATACATGTCATATTCTTGTACCTTATTTATGGTCAGAAATTCCTGCAAATAATAAAGCTCCTAATAATTTAGAACCACATACAGGTTGGGAATATATAGCAGTAAGTCCAGATAAAAACTCACCTTTTAAATATACAATTAATAGTTTTGCTGAAATAGAATCTACATATTCCGTATCATTTAATTGGTCTGAACCAAGCAATACTCCATCAAATGTTGCTCAAAGTACTTTAAAACTTCTTGCACTTGAAAATAGTGCATCTAAAGGCGAATGTGACAAACCTATAGCGCCTATTTTAACAGAATTCTTTAAAAATAAAAGCAATCGAGAAAATACATGGAAGCAACAAGGCGATGCAATAGTACTTGCTGCTGGAGGGATTTGCCATGTATTAGTACCATTTGCAGCACAAGTTGGTGATTTATTAAAAACAGGTATTTTTGTTTTTCTCCTAGAGACAAATGTCTCATTAATTAATTATAAAATAATACAAAGTATTGAATTTATAAAAAAATGATTTTATATAAATTTTCATTAATTATTTTTTACTTTATTTCAAACATCATATTGGATTAAATTGAGGATACAAAATGAACAGTGAAATTGAAATATATATAGCAAAAAAGAATTAATATTTAAGTTAAATAATCTATTTAAGATGTTTTTTAAAAAAATCAATCACTTTAAGTGCATTTTTTTTCTGATCAAAAATGCGGTCGCCATGCCCTGCATTTTTTAAAATATGGAGAGTAGCATTTCTATCACCAATTTTATTTTTAAGTTCATTATAAAAATAAATTGATTGCTCAGTTCCTACAATACAGTCACGATCACCAACTTGAATTAAAAATGGTGGAGTATTTTCATTTATATAAGTAACAGGATTTGCCATTTTGACAAGGGATAGATCAGTTTGAATTGGCTTACCAAGGTAAAGAGATTCAGGCGAATTTTCTGAATTATGAAATTCTTTTTCAGGAGAGTTTTCTGGAAACTTGGATTTATCACAAACTTTTTCTAACATAGAATCCATTGATGAAAAATCAACAGGAGGAAACATTGCTGTCACAGCATTAACAGAAGAACTAAAATTTATATTCCCTAAATTAGGATCATCAAATAAAGAAATTCCTGCTGTAGTTCCAACTAAAGAAGCAATATTTGCACCTGCCGACTGTCCAAATACACCAATTTTAGATGCATCGAAATTAAATTTTTCTGCATTTGCTTTTAGCCATCTTATAGCCGCTTTAGCATCTTGAACTGCTGCTGGAAACTTCGCTTCACCACTTAACCTATAATTAATGCTTGCAATAGCAAACCCATTATCTAAATAATATTTAAAATTTGCAATTGGATCAGTTTTAGAACCAAACATAAATGCACCTCCATGAATAAAAACAATTACCGGAATATTATTGTTTATATTTTCAGGGATATATAAATCTAACTTTTGTGATTCCGAAATATTTGCGTATGGAATATTTGTGTAAGTTGGGATTACACTTTCTCTCGCAATAAAATCCATAATATTTTCATATGCATTTTCATGCGAAATATCAGAATATGTGAAAAATACACTTTCACTTGCAATAATTAAAGATAAAATTGGTAGAATTGAATTCATATTTTTTCTCTCTATAATAATAAATTTATGGCTATATTAATTTAGCCATAAATTTATTATTATATTTATTAAAATTTTCAATAAAAAATTGTTTAATATAATTAAATATAAAAAACTTAAATTTATTTTAAAAATATCTTCAAAATAAATTATATTAATTGATTGATAATCAATCTTCAAAGCAAAATATATTACAAATATCTATTTCTAAATAAATACTATCTCCAATTTTTACTTCTTCTTGAGGAGAAAATTTTCCAATTACATTTCCAAATTCTTTTGAACAAAAATGAACAAGTATATAAGAGCCAAAATATTGGAAATTTAAAATATTTGCTTCAAAGTAAAGAAATTCTTTATGAGTATCTAATTGTCTAATTTTTATAGACTCAGGACGAAAATACAAAAAAATTGTATTTACATCTTTTTTATTCGGTAATAATTTCTCTAATATCATAAAATTTTTAATAATTATTTCTGTTACTTTTATTCTATTAATGACTCCAAAAAAAGATGCGACAAATGAATTTTTTGGTTTATTATAAATATTTTTTGGAGTATCAAATTGCTCTATTTTTCCATTATTTAAAACTATTATTTTATCTGAGATCATTAAAGCATCATTGGCATCATGTGTGACAAATATTGAAGTAATTTGATATTTCTTTAAAATATATACAGTTTCTTGAAGAATATCTCTCCTGAGATTTACATCCAATCCAGAAAACGGTTCATCAAGTAATAAAACTTTTGGCATTGGAGCCAAAGCTCTTGCTAAAGCAACTCTTTGCTGTTGTCCTCCTGATAATGCATGGGGATAAATAAAAGAATATTCCAGCATTTTTATAAGCTTAAGCATTTCATTTACCCTACTCAATTTTTCAGATTTTGATAGGTTTGAAATGCCATACTTAATATTATCTTCTATATTTAAGTGGGGAAATAAAGCTAAGTCTTGGAATACTAAACCTACATCTCTTTTATTTGGTTCTAAATGAATAGATGCACTAGTTAATACTTTATTTTCCAGAAACACTTCTCCACTCTTAATTTTTTCAATACCAGATATAATTTTCAATAAAGTTGATTTACCAGATCCAGAAGGACCCAAAATACTAATAATTTCACCTTTAAAAATTTGAAAGTTAATATTTTCCAAAGTAAAAGATTTTTTGTACTTATGAGAAATATTTTTAATATTTAAAATTAACTGGTTATTCATCTTTATTTTCTTTCAAGCGATATATGTTAAATTTAGTTATAAAATATAAAGCAAATATTCCTAAAATGACAATAATTAATGCATAAGGTGAAGATTCTTTTAGTCTTTCATCAGAAGCTAGATTATAAGTTTTAATTGCAACTGTCTCAAAATTAAAAGGTCTTAATATCATCGTAGCAGGTAGTTCTTTAAGGATATCTAAAAAAATTAATATAAATGAAGTAATAAGTGAACTTTTAACAAGAGGGAAATATATTTTTACTGCAGTATTTTTATTTGAATATCCTAAAATTTTTGAGGCCCAAAATAAATTAGGGGAGACTCTTTTCATTGCTGATTCAGAATTATTAAATGAAATAGCAGAAAATTTTATTGAATATGCAAAATATAAAGCAATAATGCTACTTGTAAATATATTATTTATATTTTCATTTTTGAAAATATTCATTGATAAATATAAAATAAATTCGTCTAAATTTTTTAAATTACTAAGCACTATAATAGAAAGAATTGATCCAGGTATGGCATATCCTAGAGAAATAAATTTAGGAAATATATTAATTAATTTATTCAATTTTATTTGACTTGAATAACTAAAAGTAAAACCTAATATAATGCAAATAATTGCTCCACTAAATGATATAAAAAAGGATCTAAATATAATTTCAAAAAATTCTTTATCAAAATTTTTAAATCCAATTTGAAAGGTATTGTACAATAATATTGATATAGGTATAACAAATGCAATTAATATAGGAAATGTGCAATAAAAAATTGCTAATAACGAATAAATTAAATTTAATTTTTTTGCACTTTTTTTTGCATTTAAAAATTGATTTTGATAAAATTTCTTTTTTCTTTTCAAGTATTGATCAATAAAAATGGCTAACGCTATTATTGAAAATAAAGTAAGAGAAATTTGAATTGCCCCTTTGATACTTCCTAATCCAAACCAGGTTCGATAAATTCCCGTAGCTAACGTATCTATAGAAAAAAAGTCAACGGTTCCAAAATCACCAAGTACTTCAATACAGACAAGTATTGTTCCTGAAAATATTGCTGGCTGGGAAAGAGGAAAAATTATTTTCCAAAATGTTTTTAATTCTGATTTTTGAAATATTCTTGCTGCATTGATTAAATTTGGTGAAATTTCAGCAAATGCGTTTCTGCTAAATAAATAAACATATGGATAAAAAGAAAGGCTCATAATAAATATAGCTGCTATATAAGAATTTAATTCAATAAATTTATCTTTATGTGAGTAATAAATATATGCAAGAATATATGAAGGAAAAACAAAAGGAAGTATGATAGCCCATTCCAAAAATTTCTTTAAAGGAAATTGATAAAATGTGATTAGCCAAGCCAAAGAAACCCCATATAATAATGTTATCAAACCAACTGACAGACATAATATCATTGAATTCCAAATATATGTTGAGAGTACAGTTGAATTTAAATGTTTCCATATTTCAAGATCAATTGGAAATAAGTAAAATAATATTGAAAAAATAGGAATTATAAAAATCAAAATAAAAATTAATAAAATTAATTTCACAAAATCTCCAAATGTATTTTTTCAGACTCAAATATTAACGCCATCCAACTTTATCTAATATATGAATAGCTTTTGGAGTGTTTTCTCCTAAATTAGATAAATTAATTGTATCAAATTTAGGCTTACCCATATTTTTTAACACAAGATTCCATTCAACATCTGTTCTAACAGGATATTCATTATTCATTTCTGCAAGCATTTTTTGTGCGTCTTGACTTACTAAGTATTCAATAAATTTAATTGCATTTTCTTTATTTTTTGAATATTTTGCAACACCAGCTATACTAGCGTTTATATGCATTCCTCTATTATTTTGATTTGGAAATACAACACCTAAATTTTTTACTATATTTTGCTCTTCAGAATTTTGTGATTTTAAAAGACGAGCATAGTAATATGTATTTACTATTGCAATTTCTCCTTTACCTTGTGAAATTGCTTTCATTTGGTCAATATCACCTCCCTCTGGTTTTCTTGCTAAATTTTCAGTTATTTTTTTTGCCCAACTCTCAGTTTCCTGCTCTCCGTTTGCACTAATTAAAGATGCTACTAGGGATTGATTATAGACATGGTTTGAAGTCCTTACTAAAACTTTTCCTTTAAATTTTTCCTTTGCCAGATCTTCATAATTTTGAATTTCATTTTCTTTTATTTTTGACTTATCATAAACTATAGCTCTTCCGCGTAAAGTAATTGCATACCACATTTGGTTTGGTCCAATTAAATTTCTTGGTACAGAATTTTTAAGTTTAGAAGAACTCACTGATTGAAATAAATCAGACTTTTCTGCTTTCCAAGCATTTCCAATATCAACCGTAATTATTACATCTGCAGGGCTTGTTTTGCCTTCAATTTTTACTCTTTCAATCAATTGAGCTGCTTCTTTAATTTGAATTTGATTTATTTTAATTCCTGTTTCTGACTCAAATTTTTTAAATAGATCATTATCCACTCCATAGTGTCTTGAAGTGTATAAATTAACTACCTTTTCTTTTTCTGTAGCATAAATTACGTTTGGAAATAAATTTATAATGATAAATGAAAAAAGTGAGAATTTAAAAAATCTTTTATTTTCTTTCATAAACTATCCTTAAGTTTTTAATTGTTGAATGATTTTGTAAGACAAACATTGGTCTACAAAACTAAATCAGATATAATGAAAATGGTTATCATTATCAACAATGTTAGCCTAGTTTTTCTAAAATTTTATATTAGCATAAAATAATTGCGATTTTCTAAAAAAAATAGTACTAGTTTATAAGATAATAAAACAAATAGAAAGATTTTAGGAGCAATTAAAATTTAAAAGTTCAAATATTTTTATTACTTATCAAAATTTGATGTTAACAGAACACCTTTTCTCAAAATTTGAAATATTATTTAACATACTTGAAAAATATCGATATTTGAGAATTGATACTAAAAATAAGCAATTAAGGCAATCGCATATTTTTCACTTATATTACTTTTTTATTTTAGATAATAATAAAATGGAAATAGTACTGACTTAATCCGTTAATAATTCAATTATATTCTTTGCATGGGGAAACATTTCATTTAGTTTTGAGCGCTGACCTATTTCAAAATCGTTAAAATCAAATCCAGGAGCAACCGTACATCCAACAAAAGAATAATCTCTATCGTTCATAGAAATAGCACCAAACCAATAACCAGCTGGAACAACGTGCTGTAATTTATGGCCAGCCTTTAAATCTTGTCCAAGTATTACTTGAGATAAAATACCATCTGGTGAGATTTGAATAATTTTTAAAGGAGCGCCTAGATAAAAGTGCCAAACCTCATCAGATGCAATTCGATGAAGCGCTGACTTCTTGCCAACAGGTATAAGAAAATAAATTGCAGTTGAAGAGTTTCGCTCACCATTAGGTGTAGACGTTTTGGTCTCTGCACGATATGATTCTTTAAAATAACCACCTTCTGGATGCGGTTGCAGATCATACAATTCTATCAGTTCTTTTAATTCCATTTTAAAACCTTTTAAATATATTAATAAAGATGTTGCTTATAGTAACAACATCTAACACTAATTAAAAGTTCTAAAAAAAGTCAAATTTTTCTTACGAATAATTTTCCTAAAAAATTAACCGAATGATTTTTTAAATTCGAAAGGATGTTAGGAAACGGTATTTCTAAATTACTATAAATTTTATCATTACATTTAATATAACAGATTAAAAAATTCAATATTTTTAATTTTTGCTAGTTCTTTAAGATTTGCAATGCGATGAATTAATTGATTACTTATTTCAACTTAAAAATTCAAATTTAGGAATAAAAAAATACAAATATTTTAAAATAATTTTGTAATTAAAATTTAATTAAATTGAAATTAAATTTATATTAGTATTTTTATGTTATCTGCATGATAGAGTACCCGAAAATTAGATTATTTATATTAAATCATAAAGTAAACAATATATTTAATTAAGGTGGAATAATGTTTGGACGAAACGAATGGGTTTCTGGTAAAAGAACAATTGGAGAAGAACAAAAAGGTTCTACTGCACCTCAAAATACAATTTTTACCCCTCATATAAACCCAACACCAGATCAAAATGCTATTTACTACAGAAATGAAGTTTGGAATGCAACTGGAGATTTAAGGATCATTGGAGTTTTAGGTTTACATCTTTATTTTACCCAAAGATCTAAGAGAATTGTCCTTTTACTTCATCCTAAAACAATTACTTTTTTTCAAAAATTCTTATGGCATTGTGGTGTAATTATCCGACCCATGGGAATAAATTCTTCGGTGAAACTCCCCGTCCCAACTAGAACGCAAGTAACAAATTTACAAAATAAATTCGGCACGTTAGATAAGCCGTTATCCCTTTTTAAAATGCAATATGATATCATTAATCCTTTAGCGCCACCAGAAATACAAGAATTAAAAAATCTTGATAAAGTTGTACCGGGAATTCGTACAATGTGTTTTGAACAAAGAACTAATATTCGATTTCGACGTCCTTTCAGCAGAGGTCTAATAAGCAATACAATAAATTCATCAAATAAAAAAATAAAAAAAACTCTAATAATTCATACCAAGAAAAAGTCATATCAAGGTCTTAACAACAATATGGCCGGGGCACCTGGTGTGAATTACCATGAACAACATAAGTTTAGTTACTCATTAGCTTTAGCTGTTGCAATGCACGCTTCAAAAGCAGGTTGGGATGTTTTTATTAACGATGATGGAAATCGTTTCCATGGAAATTTAACGACAATTCCAGAAAGCGTTCAATCTTTGCTATCTTGGGTTCATAAAGGAAATACTTTTAATATTACAGATCTAAAAAAAATCAAAGTGTTACCAAGAAATGGCTCGCTTATAGAACAATATGCAGACGTTGCTGAATTTGGGGAAAAAAATGTTATTCACCTAGGAGGAAGAAGTGGCCATTTGGAATTTATGATTTATTTGGGACAAAAAGTCATTTATGTTGAAGAACCAAATGCTGAAGGTGAAGATAGAATTTCTACAACTCTTTGCTCTTTCAAATATCAGGGTGAAGAATTAATGAAAAGGCTTATCTTAATCCCAACTACAGCCGGTGGACGAGCAGAGCATGAATATAGATATGAACTTCTTAGTAACAGTTCAGATAGAATCAATAGATCTCCAATAGATCTCTCTAATTCTTTAACTTCTACAAAGTATCCTATACCTCCTCCCCCGAGTCATTATAGAGCACCATTAGGAGTGAATCCTGTTCCAATAAAACGTATTACATCTTTTCATAATTCTGAATTGACTGTAGATTATTACAAAATAAAAGCACTTCATAAAATTTTAAATGCATTAGGACTAATTAATTATTGATTATCCTTTAGTTTTTAAATTTCAAATTATTGCATAAAAATATTTTTAAAATCTCTTATATTGAATTTATTCTTAATCCTTAGAAGGAACAAAAAGAGTAATGATTGATCTACCTTTACTGCAATCAGATAATCCAATAAAGTAAAGAAATTGTTTGGTATGATTCATATTTTTCATTTTCTATGTATTAAGTTTCCAAATTAGGATGTTGTTTTAATCCGGTTACACACTTAGATAAAAATCTAATATTTGTTTCAATATTTATAAATTGATTATTTTCCATAAATTTTAAAATGGGGCGTTTGATGTAATTCATATAAAATGGTTCATGAAAATCTTTTGGAAAATTAAGTAATGCCCAATCAAAATCAGGAACATCACCAAGTTGAATTGAATCGATAGTAACCATCAATCCTAGATGATTTAATTTCCTATATGCGGACTTAAAAACTAAGTTTCTCTCTTTTTCAGGCATTTCATGAAATAAATAAGATGATAATATAATATCAAAATTTTCTTCAAAATGATCTAAATTTAGTGCATCTAAATTCAGATATTTTATATTTGAATAATTTTTTGTTTTTTTCTCCGCATATTTAATATAAGATGAACTAAGATCAATCGCTGTTAATTCAATATTTTCACAAGAGCTTAACAATATTTCTGTGGATTCGCCTGAGCCACAAGCTAATTCAAGTATTTTTAACCTGCGATTTTGTTTTTTTATATAACTTAAAACAGGCGCTAAAAGAACCCGTCTTGTGAGAGCAAGTGATCCTCTGAATAATATTTCCGTTTGGTGTGAATATAATTGAGCTGACTTATCACTTAAGTAACCATCAGTTTGAAAATGAAAATTTCTTTTGTAATATTTAGGTAAATCTTTTTCATCAACTTTTAAATCTTCTGAAAATGTTTTGTATTCATTATTTTTTTTTCTAATAGAAGAATGAAATGAATCTTTAAATATTTCTATATATCTTTTCCAGTGAATGATCGGATTTTCAGGCAATACTAAAGTTTCAGAGTAAATATTCTTTTGAATATTATTTATGTCTTCCTCAATCATATTAATGATAGTTTTTATTAGTTTTTCTTGATGATCTTTTGGTGGAGGTGGATTAGGTTTACGTCTTAATCCAAAAAATTTTTGCACCATTATGATTGGAAATCCTTCAAGAGTATAAACAAAAAATCTTGAGTAATTGAAAATTTTAAACAGAAAAATTTTATTTTTTAAAGGAAACATCTGTGCTCCTAAATTTCATTTTTTCCAAAAAATATACCTTTATTTGAGTTTAATGTTTTTTCCAGCACTATCAACTGAAGAATGGATCTTGATCTCTGTTTGAGTGCTTAATAAGGATATGATAATCAATTTCATGACTTTTTGAATATCCTCAAATCTGTAACTCTTCTTTTCAGAATTTCAGCAATAAAAATATCTTTTAAACCAGGGCTCAACCAGATGACAAGGGCATAGGTGTTGTTCTATACTTGATATCAACTAGGCAGACGAAACTTTTAGGAATAGCAATTGTGAAAAACCTCAGCAATATAGATTCAATTTTAACAATTAGGAAGTTAAATAGATCATGGAGAGAGCTTAGAAAGCATGGAGTTCTTACTGGGATAGATAAAAAAATTATTTAAATTAAAAGATTTTATATGTCTTGGTTATATATTTGTTTTTCTTTGATTTGAAAAATTGAAATAGTAATTACTTTTACGAAATAATTTTTACAGAGGATTTTGAAATAAAAAATCAAATATAATATTTTACTATAAGAAAAACATTTAATTATTTGTTTTAAAACTTTACATTTGTAAATTTATAAAATAGACATCCACTTAACTACAAAATATTATTATACAAAAATTTTACAGTAAAGTAATTTATACTAAAAGTTATTTACAAATTTAAATATTTTGTATACTTCAAATAGGTACTTCTTATAAAAAAGGAGTATTCATATTTGTTAATGTGTATTCTTAATTATTAAATAATACCGGGTTATGTTACTTCTAATAAAAATTGGTTATCAAAAAAAGAGAATAAGTTTCAACGATCGTTAATTCCTTTCAGTATTATCTCTTTTTAAATAATAAGAGTTATTCGAATAAAACACTAGAGTTTCCGATTTGGATAGTTATCCCGATGGCAAATTATTGAATAAATAACTTTATTTTAAAATTATATTTTCCAACATTTATTAACATGAATTTATAATTTGAATAATCTGTTCAACGGAGAAAAGTACACCAATGAAAGAATTCGGTAATTTAAGAAAAAGCGGCCGAAATATATAATTTTTATTAATATATTGAACAATATATAAATTGAATTTATAATTAGGGTATAATATTTCTAGGATTTATTTAACATTATTGTTAATTTAAATATAAATTAACAGTATAATCTAGTTATTAATTTAATGTTTAATTCTCAATATAAAAATAGAATGTAGTTAATTCACAAAAGCGAGGTTTATTTTATGTTAAAAAAAAATCAGATTTCAAATGTTTCCCGTAAAAACACTATGGAAGAAGATAGATCTGATAAATACAATTGGTCTAAATGCGAGGAAAATAACAAAAGGACAACTGTAGGCGAAAGATCAAGAAAAATAGGAAAATTACCTATTTCTAGATTCGGCAAATTTTTTAAAGAGAACGCATTGGATGATAGGGAAATTCGTTCAAAACATCAGCGCGAGATTAAATCTAAGAATTCAAATGTAAAAGCTCGCACAGGTAGTCAATAGATTTATTTAAAACACCAATATGTTACTTAATATAATTCAAGATTTATTATTCATAAAATATTTTCAATTAAAAAAATATTTAACACAATCTATTAATCTTTAACATTTATACGAGAATTTATTATGCTTACAAAATATAAGATCATTTTATTACAAGTGTTCTTCTTTCCTCAGATAATAAGTGCTTTAGAGGAGAAGGAGTGCGTTATCGAATTCCAAAACAATTCCTCTGAAATTATAAAAAACGAAGAAAATTTAAACTATTGTTTGAATTCATTAGCAAATAAAAAGATAGAAAATGTTGTGGCTTATGGTAGCAGTTCGTGGACTGGTTCAACTGCCAAAAATCAGCAACTTGCTTCGCAAAGAGCAAAAAGATCAATTTCATTTATAAAAAAAAGGTATCCTGATATTCTAGTGAAAGAATTGAATCCTTTTCAAATGCAATATATTGGAACAAAAGCGGTAGTCACATTTTATTATAACGATCCAGCAGAAGAAAAAAATATAGCTTTATTAGAAACAAAAATATCTGAAATGGATATGGAGATCAAAAACCGAGATGCTTTGCTCGCTTCAACGGGCGAAGAATTAGATAATCTTAAGAAAGAAAACAAAGATCTTTCTTCTAAAAACAAATCTCAAGAACAGTATTCGGATAGTTACAATGCTGATGCAAAATTTAGGATTGGTTCTTTGTTTTCTTACGATACCTATTACAGAGAGAGCGGAATAAATTATTTATCCTTGGGTACAGAGTTCTCGTGGGTGATAAAAGCTTCGCATTTTAGACCTGAAATTGGAGCAAAAATTAAAACGTCTATCCCTAATTTAAAGATATCGGACAACAATGTGCAGGTCACTAATACCTATGCTTTTCTGGGATTAGGAATGTCTATAAAGTCGTTTTCAACAGGGCTTCGAGTAATTGGTGGAAAAGAGTGGATTAAAGTACCAGAAAAAAATATTGATAAAGGAGATTTGGCTGCTGGAGGTGAAGTTAGAGTTGGTTATGAAACAGAAAGAGGTCCATCTGTTTTTCTAACTTATTCACTTACCAACAACATACAAATGATTGGCTTAGACGTCGGGTTAAGTTTTTAATTTTTTCAATTTATAAAAATCTAATACATCGGAGAAAAAATGAAAAAAGCATTAATGAAAGATTATTTTAATAACTCTGAAAATAATCAACAAGAGCCTTATAAAAAAAAGGATGAAGCAGATAAAGAGGAAAAGGAAAAAGAGGATACAACTAGAAGACCAATAGAAGTTCCAATTATTAATCCCCCGCGTAATCCCGGTGGAGTTCCTCCTGCTGAAGAGCTTTTAAAAAGAACAACTATTTACGTTTAATAATAAAAAGATAGATGCAAAAAATATCTCTCAGTTCTAGTGAATAAATTTTATGGTGTGGGTATTTTTCAAAGAGTTTATTTCAATTTTTTCATAAAAAAAGGAGAATTATTATGTCTGGAGTTATTTTAGGAATTTGTATAACTGCTGTTTCTTACGTAGCTATTTCAAAATTAATAAAAAAGAATGAAACCTCTGTTCAAAACTATATAAGTTCAACGGCTGAAAAACTACGTAATTATTTAGAAAATTTCATTTCAGAAAAAAAGCAAAACGATTCTAAACAGCCGCAAGAAGGAGACTCAACATCAGAGTTTGGTAATAAAAAAAATAAGTTCTTTCAAAATGAAGAAGTAAGACCTAAATACTAAATTTATTTTAAGATTTATATTCTATATCAAGATTGTATATATTAATAATTAAGAAAAAAGTATTTTAATTTGAATCTTAAAAAAGTATTAATATAATCCAATAATTAATGCACAAAATATTTCTGGTAAAATCCATATTTAGGTGCAAATTTAGTCGAAAAAAGGTCTAGAAAAAATCTTCTTTTACAAAAAATGATAGGAAAAAAGGAAATGGAAAAAAGTAAATTCCACCAAAGTTATGATGGAAAGCCTGGAAAAGAAAAGGAAATGCTCCCAAAGCCTATTTTCGAAAGACCCGATAAATTAAGTGCAAAGCGTCTTGAAGGTAAAATTGCCATTATAACAGGTGGTGATAGTGGGATAGGGAGAGCAACAGCCATCGCTTTTGCCAAGGAAGGCGCAGATTTAGCATTACTTTATCTAAATGAGCATGAAGATGCCCTTTTTACAAAAAAACGAGTCGAAGAAATTGGCAAACGATGCCTCACACTAGATGGAGATTGCGGTAATCGTTTTTTTTGTAATGAAGCAATCAGGCAAATTATTAAAAAGTATGGATATATCGATATACTCGTTAATAATTGTGGAGAACAACGTTTACACGGAAATTTTGAAGAAATTTCTGAGGTAGAAATACAAAAAATATTTCGAACAAATATTTTCTCCTATTTTTTTATGACACAAGCTTCATTAAGATTCATGAAAGAAGGTGCCAATATAATTAATTGCGCTTCAGTTGTTGCCTATAAAGGAAGTGATGACCTAATTGATTATTCTGCTACAAAAGGAGCAGTCATTTCGTTTACTCGATCTTTAGCAAAAAACCTTGCCAAACAAAAAATCCGAGTAAATGCAGTTGCTCCTGGACCTATTTGGACTCCATTGATACCTTCTACTTTTACTGAAGAGCGGCTAAAGCATTTTGGAAAAGATACCTTTCTAGAAAGAATAGGACAGCCATGTGAAGTCGCTCCTTCGTTTGTTTTTTTAGCATCAGAAGATGCCTCTTATATGACAGGTCAAGTACTACACCCAAATGGTGGTATTCCCGTTAATTCTTAATATGAATAAGGCTAAATTATTTCTGGAAATAAAAATTCTTTCAATTTTTATTTTCTCTGGGAGATCCATTTTACCTTTCATTTTTCATTTCATTTTAGAAATGAATACTTAAATTTCTAATATTTTAATAATTAAATGTGCGATATAATTATTAAATATTATTTTTTAAATGTCTAAAATTGAAAAAGGAATAAAATATGTTACGCTGGGCACTAGGATTTTTGGGTGTTTCTTTAGTCGCTGCTTTCTGTGGATTTTATTTATTAGCACACATGTATGCTTATGCAGCAAAAATAATATTTATTATATTTCTAGTTTTAAGCATTTTATCATTCATCGATTCCTTCTTAGAAAGAAAAAGTTAAAACTTTTAGATTATTTGCAGAGATGGATTTATTAAATTATTGCTCAGCTAATTCTTTTTTATAATCATCAAAAAGCTCACCCATCTCAATAAGTTCCATCTCCGTAAAAAGTTTTTTGATTTGTGGAAATAGTTCTTCTTCTTCATCGCAAAGAGCATGGTGTTCTAAAAGTTCTTTTAAGACATAAAGAGTAGCTTTAAATTTTCCATCTTCCCCAGGTGCTGTAGAAGATAATTTGTCCAAAACTTTATTTATAAGAGAATGCTCAATTTTACCTTCTAAAACTATATCTCTAAGCTTTACATTTTTTTTCTCGCAAATTTTATATAATGCTTTTTCTTCAGATTTGGCATGCAATGAAATTTCTTCACATAACCTTTGAACCAGTTCTTGTGTTTTTTCATCATCTTTTTCAGTCCTTTTTTCTAATTGTTCAATAATATTCAACACATTATGGTGATCAATTATCAATTTTTTTATAATGTTCATAAAATTACCTCACAAAATATTCAAATTTTAAAAATTTTTCATAAATTGAAAATAAAAACTGTCTTTAATTATTTTTAACTAAATTAGCACAAAATTATCAAAAATATTAATGGTAAGTAAAAACATTAAAGAAAAAGTAATATTTTAATTATTTTATTAATCGATAAATTACAAAAATTCTATATAATCTTAAATATTAAATGAAAATTAAGATAAATAAATCAAATAATTCAAGATACAGGTTAAATTTACTAAACAATTTAAAACACTGTTCTATAAAAAATTCTACACGATTAAATAAACTTCGTAAAGTATTAATCTTTCAAAAAATTATATCTTATATATATATTGCTTAGAAAAAAAATATATGAGAGTTTATAGATCCAAGATCATTTAACATAAATTAAATTTTAAATGTATCTTTAACTCTAATTTTTCTAACAAGATATTTGTAAAATAAAAGTTATCTATTGCAATAACTCTTACTATCAAATTTTTAATTTTAATAATGAAACCATTAATTTCATAAAAATCAGAATAAAATAATTAAATTAATAAAGAGGAAATTAACAATGGAACAAAAAAATTTATTCATATATATCATTATACCAGCTATTTCATGTTTTATTTTTATTCCTACACATTCTGTTTTTAATAAAATTAATCACTACAAGCAAATATCAAGTGACAATCATAGTACTGTTTTATATTCACTAAACTGTGAATCACCAAAAAATGCCAGAAATTGTACTTTAAATTCTTTAATTGTAGCTGGAGATCGGGCAAAACACAGTTGCTCTGTGACATTCCAAACAATTTTTAAGAAAAAAACTCTTAAAAAAAGAAAAGATCAAAAATATTCTATCGAAGTTGCTAGAAAAAAATGTGCCGATTCAATTACATTTATTTTCGATAATAATTCAATTTCAACATTCATTAAAGAATTTCCTGATACAATCCGCTACACAGGAAATAATATTTGTGAGGATCTGAAAGTTTTTAATAAAGAGGGTCTAAAAATTACAGATTCTAATATGACACGAACTGAATTTCAAGAATGTAAATCAATGATAGTTCAAATATATGATCAATAAAGGAAAGTTACATATTTAAAAAATTAAAATTATCTTTACTGTTGCAGTACATTTATATTTTACTTTACACCTCTTGACTTGGATCATTTTTTTATATTATTTTTGTTTTGTGCTTATTAAGATCGCTTAATGCATAAAGTTAAATTAAACTATAATCTAAGAATATTTTAAATAATTATTTTCTCAAATAAAATTACTTAAAATTAAAATAAATGAGAGCAAAAAAATTTCATACATATTATTTTATATTACTAGTCATTAAAATTATAATTATTTTCAATATTTTTAAATTATAATACTTTCTAACTAAGATTAAGTTTTAGCAAAAAACTAAAATTTGCAATTACTGTTGATATATGATTTTAGTACATTTAATTGTGCATTGATAATTATATTATCCTACTATTTTTAAAAAAGGTTCAATTTATGATTTGCTCAAAAAGTATATTTATAGCTTCAAGTATTATGCTTAGTATCAATTTGCAAGGATGCGCTCGTTTATTTAAAAAAGACGATAGTCATCCACAACTTTCAGAATATTCTTCTCAGTTTAATTCTGTTGTGATTTTTGGAGATAGTCTTTCTGACACTGGAAATATAGATCTTTTAAGCCGAGCAGCTAAAGACATTCCAGGATCAGGAGTCTCAAAAGCTTACCCAATTTCACCTCCCTATAAGGAAGGTAGGTTTTCTAATGGAGAAATATGGGTCGATAAGTTTTTAAGAGATCTTAAACTATCTCCTCCTTCCTCACACGATTGTTTTTTTAATATAAATATAAACCGAGCATGTAATTTTGCAATAGGAGGTTCATCAACATCTAGCATGCAAAATTCAGAAAATATTCTTTTTAAAAAAATTACTGATTTTTTTAAAAATGATTTTGTAACAAACTATTTAAAAAAATTTCAAATTCTAATGAAAATTGGTGTAAAAGAAATGATAAAAGAATATTTAAAGATTAACAAACCTGATGATTATGCATTAAATCATACTCTATATGTTATTTGGGCAGGTGGAAATGATTACTTACAAAAGGCAGATCCGTCTTTAACAGTAAACAATATTATAGAGAGCATAAAAATTATATCAGACTACTCTCCATCAAATGATAAAAAATATTTTTTGATCCCTAACTTACCTGATCTCGGAAAAACTCCATATGCCATAAAAAGAACAGAAGAAATTGAGATTTTAACTGATAGGTCTTATAAGCATAATTCAATTTTAAATGAACAATTAGAATTCCTCGAAAATCAACCTCAATATAAAGACAAAATAGTTATTATTAAACTTAAAATAGAAAACCTTTTTAAAGAAATAATTTCTTCTCCTGCTTCTTATGGTTTTAAAAAAGTAAATGAAGCATGTTATTCAAAAAACTATTCAGAAAATGATGGAAATATTTGTTCAAAACCTGAAGAATATTTATTTTGGGATGAAATACATCCTAGCACAAGAGCTCATTGCTTAATAGCAAATCTCGCTGAAAAAGCACTTATAGATGCTCAGCTTCTAAAAAATCTTATTATAAACGATAATGAGTGCAATTCAAAAAAAGATAGCTAAATTTAATTATTAGATAAAGCATGTGCTTAATTATTTTTTTTCTATGGGGTAGAAATTTCTCTTAATAAATTACCGCTCGTTGTATTTGAACAAAATCTCGAGATTTGTGCTTGAGAAACAATTCCAATACAAGAAAAATTTTCATCTACCACTGGCAATCTTCTAACTTGATTATCAGCCATTATTTTAATGCATTTTTCCAAGCTATCATCTTTACTTAAAGTATATTTAATTTTACTCATACATTCTTCAACAATTGAAGAAGAGGGAATTAAATTTTTTGCTACTCCTCTATATGTTATATCTCTATCAGTTATAACTCCCAATATTTTTTTCTCCTCAATTGTATTTACAACAGGAATTTCTCCACAATCATATTCAGACATTAATTGAGCGCATTTTAGCAAAGTAACTTCGGGCGTGCATACGACAGGATCTTTGGTCATAATATCAGATACAATCATTTTTTTTCTCCAGTATTCAATTGATAAAAATTAAAAAATTTATTGGAAATAATAGTCAGTACAAAAATCACAACTATTATTTTTTTACTTTACCAAATAAATAAAATTAAGTAAATCAGATATTTTAAAATAAATATTTTATTTTCAATAATTTAAACTAAAGATATCACTAAATAATTTAAAATCCAATTATTAAATGTACTTATTTCTTGATTTATAAATTAAAATAATTCATACTATAATTACAATGGAACTCTATTTATCGAGTGCTATTGTTACTCAATCAATTCAGCATTACTACTCAATCATTTCAATTAAATATTTAAACTGAGAAAAGGATTTCTTTATGATTAAAAGCTGTATAAATTTAATAGTTACTTCTACCCTAATTCTCTCGCCAATTGCAACATTATCTTCCTATAGTAAAACTCAAAAACTAGGCACTTCACATCATAATAAAGCTGAAGTCGACATAGCTATTGGCCTTTTTAATTCAAAAAAAGTAAATATTCAGATACGAATACCAGCAAAAGAAGCATATGGATTTGAAGGAAAAACGCAAACAGCAGAGCAAGACGAAAAAGTTAGAGCTACAGATAATATTATACGCGAAAAAATTTCGCAGATTGTCGCATTCCCAAAAGAAGCAGATTGCAAATATCAAATTGAAGAGATTGAAAATTTTGAAGTAGCATCAGAAAAGTTTGATTTACCAGAAAAAGGAGAACGAAAAAAAGGTAATGTTTCATATTGGATATTAAAAGCAGACGTAAATGCTTATTGCAATAAAGTAATGGATAACCAAAAAGTTGTTATTGATTTTTCTAAAGACTTCAGAGAAATCAATAAAATATTTGTTACTTTAATTGGTGATAAAAAGAGAAAGGTGACTATTCATAAACCATCTGGAGAAGTTTATCTTTAAGGAGCAAGAAGGAATCAAACCATATATTTATTGTTTTCGATTCCTTCTTTGAGACTTTTCAAATCAATTGAAATCTGCTGTTTTGGATTTTCACCAAAAAAAGAACTTATTTTTTCTCCCAGAGTTCCGAGCGGCGGTTTGTAAAGAATAAAAACTTCTAATAAGGTAGCATAAATTGGAAGAGGATCTTCGCAAATAATAGCATATTTGAAAGACACTCTTCCATAATTATAAACGTCTGAATTTGGGAGTGATTGCCAAACAATTTTCTCATTTGGTACTTTTTCCATAATGGTTGCCTCCCAAGATACAGATGCCCCTAAAGGAGCTTTCGCTGTCCATGTAGAATTTAATTCATCTTTTTTTCTGACCTCTTTTAGGTGCTCCATAAAAAGAGGTAAATTTTCTAAATTAAGCCAGAACTTATAAAGAAGTTCTGGTCTACAATAGACGAGGACGTGATCATTAATAGTATTTTCAGCTGAAGAAGTCATAATATTTCATCTCATATTTAGTTGAATTTTATAATTTATATTTCTTATAATTTAATCCTACCTTAATTTTAAAAAATGTATTTAACCTCCTTGCAATAATTTATTTTTTTTATCTCCAACGTTCGTATTTGATTCTTTTTCTTTGATAAATTTATCCAAATAATTCTTTATATTTTCTGCAGAAGAATCAATATATGAGCGTATTAAAGAATCTTTTTTATCGATTAGTTTTGATATTAAAACATAAGATACAGTCGTCAAGCATAACCCTATTAAAACACCATTCATTTTTTACCCTTTCTAAATTTATTCATTTTTAATCATTGATTATTTTAATTATGTAACAAATAATGAAATTTTCTTTAACTTTTATAATATCTTGAATACATGTCAATATTCTTTTTTGAAGTTCAGGAAAACAATATTAAAGCCCTACCTTTATTTATTAATTTTATACTCAAAGCTAAGGAAAAAAGAGAAATCTCAAACTTTCTGTCATTTTTTCTTCTGTTCCTTTTTCTATGATACAAATTTCACCCTTTTCATTTTGAATGACTTGATCTTCAATGTGGATATTATTTTTAAAGGAAATAACCTCATTATCATTTTTAGATATTAAAAAACGTTTCCAATTTTCAAATTCTAAAATCTTTCTCATTTTTATTCTCCCATATATGTTTTTATTAATCTTACATTATCAAAATATATCTTAAAATAATTAACTTAATTTTTAAGCCAAGCATTGATATATTATTAATAAATTGACATTTTAAAAAGAAAAGAAGACAGCTTAATTCTGTTTCATATAAAATTTTATTAGCCCTTCATCTGGTTAGAAGCTTATATAGATACCTTTTCTGCAAATTTAAGGTCAAATAATTTTAATTTAATATTCGGACAAAGGATAAGTAAATCTTCTTAAAAATTTTAGCAATTAATTAATTCATATTAAGTCTCCCTTCTAGTAATTACGTTCTCTCCTATCACTATTGTCGTTACGTTCTCTCCTATCGTTATTGTCGTTACGTTCTCTCCTATCACTATTGTCGTTACGTTCTCTCCTTTCATTGCTGTCATTTTTTAATGCACGATCATTTTTTGAACTACGATCGTATTGCCCGTTTTGGCTTGATCGATTGTTATTTTCTTCTTCACGTTCTTTTGCAGCTTTTGCTTCTCGCATATGTTCCGCACGAACCTCACCGCCTTTATGGCCTATTTCTTGAAAAAACTCTCTACCGTGTGTAGCAGCTGTCGTTTCTCCGCCTTTTCGACCCATTTCCTCAGCAGTCCACTCTCTATTACTTTCTTTTCCGTCACTGTTATCACTTTGTGACGTATTTGATTTATGATCTGAATGAGATCCTTCCCGCTCTTTATTGTTATATGTATTTTGGGAAGACTGGCTGTTATTTGTCATAAAATGCACTCCTTTATTAGATATTTTATTTTATAATTATTTCGGTATTAATAGAAAATAAACGTTAACTAAACAGTATATTATAGGTGAGGCAGATTCAAAATAGGAATCTGCCTCTTATAGTTAACATTTTAGTTTATATAAGTAAACTTTTCGAAGTAGAAAAATTCAAATTATTTAAATAATGCTTTGATATCTACGAATTATATTATTCAAATATCAAAGAATATTAGTATATAAACATTTATTTAAAATCAAAAATACTAGAATAAATATTTTTTAATAATTTAAATTTCAAAAATAAAGTTAAGCTTGATTTTTTTATAAATTAGAATCATGATTAGAAAAGTTAACTTTATAAGTTAACTTTTCTTTCTCTAAGATAAATAGAATCAAGTTATAATTTTCTAATAATATTAAATATTTTAAAATCTAAATTAAAATTGGAGTAATTAATTCTATGTTAAATTTATTAATTAAAATATCGTTATTTATTTATTATATAAACATTTTATTTAAAAAGATAAAAAAATTTATCAAAGCCGCACAAAGCTTATACCTTACACTAACCACATAAAGGATATTTAAATGAATAGAAAAACTATTGATTTTCTGGTTATGGCAATTGGTCTTTTTGGTAATACAATGTTTTACGTTCAAGCGTTTAAAATATTTGAACTGAAGTCTGCTGATGCAGTGTCTCTAAATGCATTTTTAATAAGTCTACTTGCCCTTGCAGGCTGGGCTTACTATGGTTTTTATCTAAAAAATACTCCCCTTATAGTAGCAAATTTATTTGGTGCATTTGGTACAATATTAGTTTTATCAGGAATTTACATGTATTCCTAAAATTGATTTAAAACATTTAAGTATTGATAAGAATTGTAATTAATTTTTACCGTTTATGTAGGAACAAAACTATTTTGGAAGCAATAAAAAAAGGAGCAATTCTCTTATATAAGCTTATTATTTTCATTTAAAATTATTTGCTTGTCTTACAGTTCTTTATTAATAACTAGTAATTAACAATCCTGATATGCTTCAATTCCCCAACTTTGCAAATGAGTTATAATTTTGAGCTCCTCTTAATAAGCTTTTGTTCATCATATTGTAAATATTTTCCATAGAAATTTTGAGAATTAAAGGTTTTTTATTACGACGGGTAATTTTTATTATAATTCATATTAGTACTATGTAATTACATTTTTGAATTCAATTTTAAAGCAATTAAATGTATCTATTGCGGATTTTATTATAATATTTTTTTTATCAGGAAAAGATGTTACATAGTTTTCTAAATATTCAATAAAAAAAATCCAATTTTTAAAAGAATCTCTTCCTATTTCACTTAAATAATTCATCTTATTTTTTAATTCTTCCCCATAAAGCGAATAAAGCTTCTTATAAATAATTTGAGATCCAATGGAAGATCCTTCTACTACATATAAACATCCTAAGACCTCTTCAAAGGATTTAACTTCAGGAAAAAATATAGAAAAATTAATTTTATTTAAATCAATTTCAAGATTTTTTAAATCTAGTATTAAGCTTTCTGTTTTATTTTTTTTAGTCACCTTTGGGAAAGAACTTTCAGATTCAATAAATTTTAAAGAAATTTTCTCTAAAGGAGCGATTACTTTGTACATCACAACAATATAATCTATATAATCACTTATCGAAGGCTTGGGAGTATTAATTTTCACAAAAAAATCGATTTCCTTATGAATTTTTGAAGTTTCTAATTTTAACAATTCATGAAAACTTAATGAATACTCATTTTGAGCCATTTACACTACCTCTTTTTAAATTACTATTATCATATTTTTCTAGTTTAAAGTTTCAAAAAATTTAATTTCCTTATTCATTTGAATATGATTCAAAAAATTTGAACGAGTTAAAATTAGTTGACTATGCAGTTTTAGGGCAATTTCATAATCCTTCATAGTCCATTGTTTACACTTATGATTTATATCTTGTAGCCATGTATTAAATGATCTTCTAGGATTTATTATCTTCTCATCTTCCAAAAAAAGGTCTAATTCATCTGGGTTTCCACTCCATTTTAAAGTCTGGCTCTCTTCTTTTCTTATTAAAACTATAAAATTTGATAAATCATTACTTAAATTAATAACGAGAATCCCAGCTCCAACAGATTTTGACCATTTATAAAATATTGGATTAAATGTAACCAAACTATCAAAAACATAAATATTTCTAATTTTATATTTTTTTAATTTTTTAAGTACTTCATCTATAAATTCTGTTGGAATTAAAGAGTTTGTTTCCGATTTATTATTAAATCTATAGAACAATAAATTTGCATTAAATATTTCTTTTAATATTTCAAAATTTTTATTAGACATTTTCTCAAAATTACATTGAGATTTTTCATATGATAACACAAAATCATCTATAGATGATTTATGCTCAATTTCTATCTTTCTTATAATATTATTTCTAAGTTGTTTTATTCTAACTGAAAGAGCATCAACTAATAGTTGAATTTTAGGTAAAACTTCAATTGGAGTATAGTTCTTATTTTTAGAATGAGATCCAATCAGTCCTTTAAGCTTACCATCAATTACAATAGAAAATGAGGAAGATGATTTTAGGCTCATATTTCTTAAGTAATCAAGATGTATAGAAGATATATCTCTAAAAATAGAATATGTTAAATCAATCTTATTATTGCAACCTTTAATTGGTACTGGAATATAATCAACGTTGTAAATTATTCTAAACTTATTTTTTATGTATATCTCTCTTACTGACATGGGAAGATCAGTAGCTGGATAATGATGATTTATAATACTTTCTAACCCATTAGAAAAATAATTTGCCTTGATAATTCCATGATTATTTTGCAAAAATTCACAAAAATAGGTCCTTTCAAAGCCTGTTACTTCAGAAATATATTTGCATAGATTATTGCTTAATACATTTATACTATCTTTTGATTCTGTTATATATTGAAGTATTTCTTGGTAATTTATTTCGTCAAAACAATAATTAAGTCTGTCAAAGTTACTTTGAAACTCAATACATAAAACAGACCCTGAGAAAAACATAAAAGAAGGTATATTAACTAGATAGTTTTTTAAGTAAATTTCTAAGTTTACAAGAACTCTTGACTTATTATTATATAATTTAAATTTACTAGAAAAATTTGTTAATTTTTGTATTGATCTTTGGCTAAAAACATTTTCAATATCTTTGCCATATATCTCAAAGCTAAATAAATTATAATAGCTCTCAGAAGCAAATAATATTTTCCCTATCACTAAATTTATTCCTATTAATACGGCGTCTGATTGGAATATATTAGTTAAATTAACTTCTAGTTTTTCGCAATATTCATAATTATTTTTAATAATTATACTCATAAAAAATTTTCTTTCTATTCAATTTTTTTACAATTAATTTTTTTATAAAAAAATTAATTATTTTATTAAATTTATATTAAGTTTGATGTATATAATTTTTTTGATACTTCGTAATTAATTTAGTAATAGTAAAAAAATAGATAAGAAACTTAAAATAACCAATTTTTATTTTAGAAGTATTGTTTTCCGTTTTCCCGATCTATAGTACCATAAATCACTACTTTAGATAGATAATTCTATCTAGCATGTTCCTTTATCATAAAATTAAATTTTTAACAAATATTTTTGATAAAAAATGTTACCTAAACACAATAATATGAATTTATTAAATAAAATCTTAAAAATCATTTCAGTTAAACTGATGCAAATAAAAAATTTTTAGCTTCGTCTAACGTATCAAATAAATTAATCTGAATATGATGCTGTAATAAGCAAAAATCAAATCTCAAAAATAATCTAATCTCAAAAAAGCTCACAAAATAATTAATATCTTTAAAAAATTTAATCACAATAGTTACATTGCATGAAAGTATTTAATTTGCTTATAAATAAAACTTTAATTTAAAATAAGATATAAATAATTTTTATAAAAAAATATCTATTTAATATAAATGGTATAGTTAAAAATATTAATTTAAATTTTAAGAATAGCAATAAAATAAGAACTTTCATAGCAATTGAAAAAATTTGAGTTAGATACTATAAATTTTCTTTATACGTCTATGGAGAATTTTATATACCAAAGCGATTATCTTTAGAATATAAACAACTATTCAATTACACTTAAATTTTTGAATTTTCAATAATTCAGTAATGAAATAAAAAAGTTATTTTTATGGAATCTTGAAGTTAAAACATTAAGTAGTGTTATGCATTCAGTAAAAATTTTGAAAATTTACAGCTATATAATTGTGAAAAAACATTATTTGAAATAATTTTTTTCTCTATTGATTTTTAAGATTAAGATTTTACTAATTTTATTAATTTAAAAAAAGTTTATAGTAAAAATAATTTGAATAATTAATTATTATTGTTAATTTGATGATGTGTTTTGATATCAAAGTCACTTCAGTAAGATTATTCTATTAAATTAATTCAATTCTAATACCTTCAAATAATATATTTATATCGGAGAACTTGTTATGTCTTATAAAATACAGTCTCAGAGCAATAATTTTAGTAATAAAAAAGCTTATTCTGAAAAAATAAATAATAAATTTTTGAGGAAAAATAGCGATAATTATAGACCAATGTCGGCGGAAGAAATTGCACGTAAAGGCGGCAAATTAACATCGCACATTCATGGTAAAGAATTTTATCGACAAATTGGCCTTAAAAGTGCTCAATTAAGAATAAAAAAAATTAGAGAGCCAATTTATAGTGAGGATTAGAATTTTATAAAAACAGCTTAAAAAAATCCTCTCATTATTAAAAGATAAATTGCTTTTAATTTTATGAATTGTAGGCACTTATTTTTAAAATTGAAAAAAAAATTTCCCCACACTTTACTTGAGATAAAAAGATGAATTTTTCGAAAATTCTAATAATTATGTTCTTAGATGTAGGATTTGAAATTAGTAATTTATCTAGAAATTACTAATTTTAAATTTTTAGGTGTCCTTAATCGAAGCAATTAGATAAATCAAATTCACCTATTTATTAAGAATACTTAAAAAGAAATTTCTATTGTTGATTCACCTAATATTCCTTCTGATTCAGTGATTGGAGAGTTGTAAAAAAAGAAAAATCAATATTAAATCATTCAAGATGAAGAGAAAGAAAATATATGATAAATATTAAATTTTATTTTTATTTATTATCATCCGTAGATTTCTCTCATTAAAACAAATACTAATTATTAAAAGCTAATTCTTTTAAACAGTTAAATTAGCTTTCATATTTTAAAATTTCCAGTTATTAGTTTTATGGAGTTCAGTCGTACTCCATATCTTATATTTTTTTTTTGATAAATTTAAAATGAGTTATTAAATTTAGTTATAATACTTACTTTTTTATCTACTTTATTCAGAAGTTACTAAAGTAGTTTAATTCTTTATTAATATTGTAATCACTGCAACTAAATTCTTGATAAAGATAATCAAATTTTCTTTTTTTATCATCTGGGTAAATAAAAGCCTCATGAATACCAAAATATCTCCTAAGTTCAAAGATAATCTTAGCTTTATCTTCTTTATGCAGCAGAATTTTTGTAACATATAAATTTGATCCATTCCACTGATGTAATCGGCTCTCTGATTTATTATTATCTTTTTCAATTCTTTTATTTAATTCAAAAAAATCATATGGTATTATAGTTTTATTGTCAATAATTTTCCCAAAATGTATTGTAAAAATTGACGATTGGTTTTTACCCCTATCGGTTTCTCTATATTTTATGATACTTGCTTCATTTAATTTATAAATAAATGAAAGCCTCTTTTTAATCTCTATTAATATTTCTCTCTCGTCATTTAATGAAAAAACGCCTCCACGATCAGTTATAAAGTCAGTTAATGGTATAGTTAAATTTTTATTAATAGATCTAATCCCTATTTTTCTTTGTCGCATAATTTCTTTTCCCAATCTATTAATTTCACTATTTTTAATATTTATTTCTTGCATATTAATTTTTTCTATTTCTGTAACACTATAATTAAACATTTCTTTGACATTATTATATTCATTATCTAATTCTTTAAAAATATTATTTTTATTATCCATAATTGAAATTTTTAATTTTATTCTAAAATTAAAATCATTTAATTTAGATAGTTTTTCAGTTCCCTTTATTTGTGGATTAAATAATAGAAATATAGCTCCATCTTTATTATAATCATTACATGCAGCAAAAAATAATGCTATTAGAGGATTTTCACTCCAATCAAGAAGTCGTGTTGGCATATGATAGTGTTGCAATTCCAAAATTTTTTGAAGAATTATATTTGAATCTATATCTTCAATATCTAAATACGAATATTTATATTTGAGAGCACTTTTAATTAGCTTTGTCTCATCATAATTAATACATTCTTCTCTGAATATACTTGGAATTAATTTCCATGAGTAATTACTCTGACCCCTAAAGTAGAACTTATTTGTATGTTTTATTTCAGATGAATTGTTTTTAATATTATTTCTAATAAATTCATTTGAAATATTTTCATTATATCTTGAAATAAATTCAAGATAGCGCAAAACGTTTTCCATTTACAAATTTTCCTATCAATAAAAATATTAAATCATAAATAGTTCTTCTATTAAATGGTTTTTATATTAAATTTTTTTAAAATTAATCTTATTGAAAAATCATTCAAGAGTGAAGTAAAAAATATAACACTTTATTGATTAACATAAATATTAATTGAGAGGCAAATTTTTTTGTAAAAATATCTAAAAAATAATTAAGTTCAGTTAAAACCAACAAAATAATATTTTAATTTTTGGTAGTCTAATGCATAAAGATATATTGTCATATAAAATTTTTTTGGATTTCTAAATTTAAATTATTAGAATTTTTTATAAGTATAAATACCTTTTATTTTAAGATTAATTTCTCTTTAATATAGATATAATAGATGCTTATTTTACTTTAAAAAATTTCATTCGTAAAAAATACCTCAATTTTATAATTTTTAAAATTTTATTTTTTTTATAATTAAAGATTTTGATGCAAAACATTATGGGTTATGGTTATAATTTTGTTACTTTTAATCGCAGCTAAAAGAAAGTAAATTTGACAAATAATCAAAAAGGATTAGTAGCTTTTCACTAGATTTTTTAATTAACTTTTAATCTTTGTTTAAAAATTTTTTCAAAAACTAGACATTTTTCTTTTAATGTTCCCTTTTAGAAAGTCTCACATTACCGTAATAGAATACTTGAAAATAAATATTTCAATATAAAATACTGATATTGTTGAATTATTTTTCACTTTTCAAATATATTCCGGTCTTTTTTTTGACATTAATTTCATACTAAAGGGAGAAAATATAAAGCAAATTAATGGATTAATAATTTTCTGCCTCACTTAAGAGGTAAGTTTTAGCCTATTGTTATTATTTAGACTTTATAGACTACTATTTTATAATTTAATAAAATAAAAAGAAAAATTTAATATTAATATGTACTTTTATTTTACATAATTTTCTTAATTATATTTTTAAGAAATTATTCACAGAGATACTTAATCTATTTTAGTAAAGTGGTCAATAAAAATGGCGATATAAGTAAATAGATATATTTAAAATGAATTTAAATCGTTAATAGGATAATCCATTATGCTAATGAAAAAAAAATTTAACAAATTATTTTTTTTAACTTTATTGATTATTATTTCTTCAAGTAGTTGTCAGAAAGAAAATAGTGAAAAGAATAATAAAGATAACCTTGTTACGAACAACGAAAATTGGAAAAATACAAGTTTAGACAAAGAACTGCCTCGATCTTCTTATCTTTCAAATCAACGATTTGAATATCCGAAACCAGCGGTTGTAACAGATAAGAGCAATCCTCCTGGTTATGACGATGAATATATGATGATAAATTATAGACCTTTAGATAATGTGACACCAAACCCTCCAGATGGTTCCTTAAATCATGTGATTGGATTGAGAATAAACGGTTTACCCATTCGAATTCCTTTAAATAAATATGGTTTTGAAGAAGACCTTATTGACTCAAAAAATTTAATTGATAACTTTTTGCAGTATGTTGAAGATCCAAAAAATGATTTTGAAAGAGTTGAAGACAAAATTCTAGCATTTAGAAACGCTATACACAAGGTACGTCCACAGCAACCAAGAGTTCTTATTTCTGGACTTGGTCCCACAGGTCTTCTTTCTTTACTAGAAGCGTATAAAAATGGTGCTTCAGTCATTGGTGTGGAAAGAAGATCTCAATATACGAGGCCGCAAGTACTAAGGTTAACAGACGACACAATTAAAAATATAAAATATTTTTTAGGTGATAAATTATTTGAACATCTAAGAGAAGTTGGTGTAATTTCTCGTTCACCAAATTGGATTTATAATAAGTTTGATAAAAATAATAAATATATATACAAGCCAGGAGTGCCTTTTAATCTAACTCCAAGTGATAGAGCTTTTCAAGCAGCACACCCTGAATTAAAAATGGAAAATGTAGATATAATAAGAATAAATCATTTGGAAACAATACTAGCAGCAGTCGTCGAACATCTTGCTAAAGTTGATTCACATCATATTAGAGTTTACTATGGTAGTGTTCTAGATATAAATAAAAATCCAAGTTCAGTTTACGATTTAACATTAAAAGTTTTTTCCGTAGGATTAAATTCATCTGCAAAAATAAACCCTGATGTTATGTTGGTAAGTGAAGGAAATACGGATAAAGCAAAAGATGTATTTGATATTGCAAGAAATGATTTAAAAACAGAAACTTTGTATGGAGCTACTGTTGCATTCAGACTTCCTGTTGGATTTGATATATCATTAAGACCTATTGAAAATTTTTATGGTACTGCTTCTGTAAAGGGAATTGCACAAATAGATGAGGATAAATTAACTAAAGTTGGAAACGACATTGAAAACTATAAATGGACTATGATTGATGAGCAAGTTCTTTGTGTAGAACTTAATAAGCAGCTAGATGAAAGTTTAAAAATTTATAAATCAATCACTCCAAAACCTAAGGAAAAAATTGAAGAAACTGATATTAATTTTCCTTGTAATCCAATAGCTACAATACCTTTACTCCCACCATTATCAAGAAGAAATGGTGGAGACAGAATATTTCTTCCAAGAACGCGTTACTTTTTTACAGGTGGTATTGCCTATCTTGGTGCTGAACTTCAAGAAAAACAATATAAAATGTATCACGAAATTGAAAAATATATAGAAAATAAAAACAAGACAAAAGTAATAAAAGAGAATACAAAACAAGAACTGAAAAAAATCATGCTTATTTTAGCAAAAAAACATATGCCCCGTGAATATATAGAAGGACAAGATCCCATTCCATATAAATCAATTGCAGATAGAGCATTAGGCAATAGTAGTATTTTGGCTGACATATCAAGAGTGATAATGGTAGCCGAAGAAAATACTTCATTAGGACTATTCCCAATTATCTTAAAGAGGGCTGTTTCTTTTAATAAACCAGTTAAAATTAAAGACAAAGTTGGCAATAAAAAAACAATGCGAGTTTTTGTTATGGGGGATAGTTACGCAACAACTCATTTTTTTACAGGAAGCGGCGCGGTAAATGGTTTAAGAGGTGCAAGTTTTTTTGCAACAGCAATGTATGAAGGTTGTACTGATATTTCATGTGTTACGGCAGCCAAAAAAATTTCAGATACAACGGATGAAATGCATGCAAAAGTGATTGAAGGCAAAGGTGACGCTCCTTTAGACGGCCCTTTTAATCAACGAATTCCATAAATATGCTTGAAAAATTAGATTAATATTATTTAAAGGGTAGATAGAAAATTTTTTAGAATAAAGAATTAAATAAAATTGCTTTAATTTTTCTTCGCTAACTGAACTAAATTTTCAGTTTGTTGAGGAATTTTTTGCACAATCTTGTTACCTATAATTTTCCTCCAGAGAAAAGTAAGTATCCCTTCAATTTTAATAATTGTTACTAACTTTACAGCATTTTTTTCTGGAATGATTTCATGAATGCCATACATTTTTGCACCTGGAAGTTGAGTACAATCGACAAACTTAAAGTCTTTTTTGACTTCAATAAGTTGTAAGGTAACTTCTCTCCCATCTATTGTTTTCAAACTGAAAGTGGAGCCTTCAGTAAATTCACCATTCAGCTTGCTATCCTTGATCCCTGGATTCCATTTCTTCCAATTTTCAATGTCGCTCCAAAGTTCCCAGATTGCTTTTTTATCAATATTTTCAAATTTTTTTTCATATTTATAAATCCACATAAAACCTCCTGAGTCAGTTATCTTTACTAATTGCTGGTGCGGGTAAGGATTTGTGTAAAACCGCACTAGCCATATCTTTAAACAAACCTGATTATAACTTATTTAATAAGGCAAAAAACCTTTAAATTTAATTTTGTCAAGAACCGTGTTTTATGAGACCTTTAGTAAAGTACGACATAGCAAACATAAATTGGAAAGTTAATTTATAATTTTGTGCTCTTGAATTTTACAGATAGAGCTCCAAATCCTGTACCTGAAAGTAAGTAAGGTTCAGAGGGTATTGGATGTTTGATTTTTTTATAAGCAGTCCATATCTGCGATAGATATGAAATCTTATAAAAAAATTATTCATTAAAATAAGGATCAAATTTTTCGAATGGAATGTTTGGCCATTCAATGTTTAAATCACGTAAAATCATTTCTGATTTATAATTGATTATTTTATTTTTATAATGAAATTGACTGGTATTTGTATTAAGTAAACCTAAATGTAGCATTAGTAAGTTTATGTCTCTTTGTAATTTAGGATTAGTGGAATTTTGAACTAGATAGTTCAAAAAGTCTTGAGAACTAACTTTTTGATAAGAATTATTAGGTTTAATTTTATATAAAAGATCAATGATAGAATATTTAGTAGAATTAAAAAAATGAAATATATTATCCCTAAATTCTATTTTTTCTATCGTTTTAACAATTGATTCTGATACTACATTAACTGGAGAAATTTCCAGTTGATTAAAATCTTCAGGAATAATTTTTAATTTATAAAATATGTTTAATAAGTTATATGAAGCATTACTTTCAATATTTTTTTGCATCTTAAATGTATTTGTATTTAATAATAAGTTTCCTACTCTGTAAATATTTATATTGATATTTTTTTCTCGATATTCTAAACATAAATTTTCAGCTATTAATTTGCTTTTTACGTAGTAATTTATAGGTATTCCTTGAATATTTTCATTTAGTTCACAATAAATATTGTTTTTATTATTATATGTATTAGAACATACTGATGTAGTAGAAATAAAATGAAAATCTTTTTTCTTATGCATAGAAGAAAATTTGAGCAAATTATTGGTAGATTTTATGTTTGAATTATAAAAATTAATATACTCATCATAATGTTTAACTAATGCAGCAGAATGTATAACAAGATCTATTTTTGAGAGAAGAAAATAGTAATTTTCTTCTGGGAGATTGAAGTTTGTTAATTCAATTTCTGCCGGATAAATGAATATTTTATAATCAAGTAAATGAGAAATATCTTTATCAAAATAATAAAAATATAGATCAAGTAATCTTTTTGTAGCATCATCTTTGCTCTTATCTCTGATCAATAAAAATACATTATTTTTTGGATTTTTTAAAAGATCATGAAGTATGTGAATTCCAAGGTAACCAGTACTTCCAGTTAGTAAAATATTAGAAATTTCAGAGTTATTTATATTTTTGATTTTGTTTTTTTCTTTTAAAAGGATTTTATATTCAGATTTATATAAAAACTCTATAGAATTCATTTTTTTTATACTTTTTTTGTTTCCAATTAGAGTTTTCTTTAAATCATTTAGTTTATTCATAATAGGATTTCTGTTTTTCTCTAAATAGGTACAAATATTTTTAATTGTTTTTAATTCAAAAATATGATTAATATCTATTTGATAGTTTTTTTGTAATATTGAAACTAATTTTATTGCTAAAATACTATTCCCTCCTATTTCAAAGAAAGAATCGTTAATTGAAATAAATTCTTCTCTAATATCTAAAATATTAGCCCATAAATTTATAATGTCTTTTTGTAAAATTGTAATATCTTCTAATGATTTTTTTATTACTATAGGATTTTTCTTAATTAAATATGAAAAATCAATTTTACCACTTGCATTCAATGGTATTTTATCTATTTGAACAAATTTAGAAGGTAACATATAATTAGGTAGTTTTTTTATTAAAATTTCTTTTATTTTATCATCGCTTATAGTTTTCTCATTTTTTAATACAAAATAGGAGATTAAAATATTTTTATTACAAAAAATAACTACATTTTGTTTAATCTCTTCAATTTCTGAAATTGCCAGCTCAATTTCTTCGAGTTCTATTCTAAAACCTCGAAATTTAATTTGTCTATCATTACGTCCAATATAGTCTAAATTACCATTAGGTAAATAACGAACTAAATCTCCAGTTTTATAGATTCTTAAATTTTTTAAAGATTTTTTCTCTAGTTCGGTTTGAAATGGGTTGTGGATAAATTTTTCTGAAGTTAATTCAGAATTATTAAAATATCCCCGTGCTAAGCATTCACCACCTATGTAAAGCTCACCTGTAACACCTATGGGACAAAGATTAAAATTTGAGTCTAAAACATAAGTTTTGTAATTATCATAAGGCTTTCCAATACAAAGATCATCTTTTTTTGAAGTCATTAAAAAAGATGTAGTACCGACTGTCGCTTCAGTTGGACCATATTCATCTAAAACTTGATAGGAATAATTTAAGATATGATCTCGGGTGTGTTTAGTTAGTTTTTCTCCCCCTACAACACACATTTTTAATTTATTGTTTATCATATCTGCTTCTAGAAGATTAAGAAATGAAGGGGTAGAAATCACAAGTTCAATATTCATTTTATTTAAATGGTTATAATACAGATTTAAATTTTTAATATCATTAGTATAAATACAAACTTTCTTACCAAATAATAAAGGGTATAAAGTTGATTTAATATTTAAATCAAAACCAATACTACCAGAAAAATCTACAATATTTAAATCACTGATATTTTTCGAGAATTCAAATAAATAATTAATTACACTTTTATGTTCAACCATAACACCCTTAGGCTTTCCGGTAGTACCTGAGGTGAAAATAATATAAGCTAAGTTTTTGCTACTAAATTTTTTATTTAGATTTACGATAGGTTTTTTATTTAAAACATTTATAGTATTTTGGTCATCCAAAGGGATAATATTTATATCAATATTTAAAGCATTATTTTTAATTACATTAAAATATTTTTGACTAGTTAAAATAAATTTTGGCTTAATTTCATTAATAATTTGATTTACTTTTTCTAATGGTAAGGAAGTATCTATAGGCACATAAGAGCAACCCGTTTTTAATATTCCAAATATACTAATAAAAATAAGTTCACTACGTTCTAAATAGATTAAAATAGGAGTTTCATTTTTAAAATTTATTAGATTATTAATATAAAATGCTAACTGATTTGCTTTTTTATTTAAATCAGAATAACTTAATTCAGTATTTTCTGAAATTAATGCTATTTTATTTGGAGTTAAAAGTACTTGATCTTCAAATATTTCATTTAAAGTTTTATCTTCTGGTATTTTTTTTGAAAATTCTTCATTATTTATTGGTTTGTATTTGTATTTACTTTTAAAATGGTCGGAAGGTATAGGTTTAAGAAAATGAGTTGGATCTTTTTCTAAAAAAATGTCGAGATAAAAATTAAAAGTTGAAATATATGAGTTTAAAAAATTGTTTATTTCAAAAGAATTTAATTTATTTTTATTATAAAATACTCTAAAATTAATAGAGTTTTCTTTTTTCTCAAATAAAAAATTTAAATTATTTATCATGTTGATACTGTTTACTTCATAAGAAATAATATTAGTATTATTAAAAATATTACTATTTGTTGTGATTAAACTTTCAGAAAATGAAAATTCTATTTTATTTAAATCATCAATAAATTTAGAATCTTGATACAAAGTATAATTCATTTTTTTTGTATTTTGGTCTTTTATTTCTTTAAAAAAAGTTTTTGTTTGTTCAAAAATATTATTAATATTTGTGTCATTATTAATTTTGAAAGGTATGATTAATGTATTTGTTTGCGCTCCGTAATACTCCTGCATCGGATTTATATTAATTTGAAATTTAATAGAGAAATTGCTAATTTTAAAAAGATTGTATAGTGTAATTGCAAAAATAGATTTTGAGAATATATACCAAGTTATTCTCTGTTTTTTTATAATATTTTCAAAATATAGATTACTTTTAAGAGGAATTGAAAAATCTACTTGATTAATATTTAATTTCTTTTGAATGTAAGATGAAGTATGATTAAAAATATTTGATTTAGAATTTATTTCATTATTTAAATTTATTTTTTTTAATAAGTTTAAATTAATATATTCATTTTCTTTTAGTAATTTTTCCCAATAAATAGCATTACTATTAAAATTTTCAAATAGACTGTTTTCTTGTTTTGTAAATAATTCATTGCAAAGATTTATTTGAATTTGTTTATTGGTATATTTTTTTAATACTTGATTATTGTAGCTATTTATTATTTCGTTAAATAATACCAAACAGCCATTTGCATCCATAATAATATGATGAAATACAAAAATAATTCTAAATGTATTTTTATTAATCTTTATAATTTTGTATCTGTAAAGATGGCTTTTAAAAAGGTTGAATGGTTTAAGGATAAAATTACTTATTGATTCTTCATTTATATTATTATGTTCATAAATTATTTTATTCGCTTCTAAATTCTCAGTAAAATATAATAAATCATTGATTTTAATAAGATGAGAATTAATTATTAAATGAGAAGAGAAATAATTATAAACAATTTTTTCAAGAAGATCTAGGTTGATATCACCTTCTATTTTGCAGTCATAAAATAAATTTAAATCAGATCTATTTGGATTTAATACCCAAAGGTTATAAAAACCTAAATGATAAGGAGAAACTTTAAAGAAGGACATATTCTTACCTAAAATAGCTCTTAAGCAACTAAAATTTAAAAACATTTTTTACTACATTTTATTAAATATCTATGCAATAGTTTTTTTAACTTAATTTCTGAAAAAAGATGATATCTATTCATAAAAGAATGAGCAATTATAAATAACATATTGAAATATTTAAATAAAAATTCAATTTTTATTTAAATATTTCAATATGTTTAGACAAAGATAGCCGAGAACAGACAGTAGTTTAAGTCAAAAATAGTTTTAGATGAAGATAAATCTTCAAGGAATATTCCATTTTGCGCACAGGCAATTAAAGAAGAAAATGAATTTATAAAAGAAAAATTCAATAATTGATGATATATTTAATGATAATCTGTAATTCAAGGAAATCTAAATATAAGGTTTTATACAGGACAGCCAAGGAATTTAAATCTGTATTTATGTTTTGTAAAAATCAATTATTAGGTGAATAAAGAAAATTTAGCATAATAGAATTCGTAAATTTAGACACCGAAGCCCTATCAAATTATAATATGTTTAAAATAAATGAAAAAATTATTTTTGTTCTGAAGACATTGATAATTAATGTTGAAAACAATATAAGTTTATATGTTAAACTATTTATTTTAGATATAGTTTAAAGTCATGATTAAAAATTTTTATTTAACCAATTATTTTTTTTGGAAAAGATTAAAAAATGAAACTTACTATATATTGTCAAAATACTGCTCAAGCAGGAGATAGATACGGTGTAGCTATATCTATGATATTAAATCCTCTTTCTATTCTTATATTATTTGTCCACAGTTCAGAGGAAGGCATAAAAAGGGCAGACAAATGGTTGGATTTGTATAAATCATTTGGGTTAAAAATGGAACGCATTAAAATAATTTGTATTTGTAGCTTCGGTCACCAAGAAATATCTGTTCTAGGTGATAAATTTTTTTCCTCAAAAACTGAATATGATAAATTTCTAAGTAATTACCCGGAACTTGAAAAAAAAATAGCTAATTTAGAAATAAAAATTGCAAAAGGGTCAAAAAATAGCGAACCAATATTTGCAAATATTGCCTATAAAGCTATGACGGAACCAAAAATTGCAATGAAAGCGCACACAGCATTAAAACCTGAGATAGAAAAATTGTTTCTAGATTCTCAATTAGTCAATGGAAATTTTAAAAGTAATCAAGAAATATTAATAGTTGAAAAAATAAAACAAATTTTAGATCCTGAAGGAACTGAAATACCAAGCACAATTAAGATAGAAGGCATTGAGTACGCACCTGTTACTGATACAACGAGATTCATATCTGATTTCATTAAAAAATATACTTATAACATTTTCATAGAAAAAATAACTACTCACTACCGAACTAAATGTTTTGTAAATATTGAAGCAGAACAGCAAAATATAATTGATAATTTTTGCAATGATATTATAGACAATGCAGAAAAAGAAAAAAGTAAAATCGTTAATCTAATATGGATTAGAGGTGTAAATCAATCTGAATTTAATAATCTTTTAAAAGATACAGATTCTTTAGAAGCTTTGAAAGAAAAATCGAAACCAATTTGGGGAGAATTGGAAACAAGAATAGCAAAAAACAAAAGAAATCCACAACACGTCATGACTTTAAAGCTCTTTACTCTTTTAAAATTAGCTCCAAAACTAACAAATGAAAAGGTATTATCTCTTCCTATAGGAGATCCTGTTCGCATAGATGAATATGATTATTTTAAAGATAACAATACTATTATAAGAAAAACAGATTTATATCCATATGATGATAAAAATAAAATACTAATTAATTTCTTTCATAGAAATGGTTTTCAGTCTGAGATTAATCAGCTTTATTTTCTATTTAAAATGCACGATCTAGCCAAATCTAGAAATATCAAAGTTATACAAGTTGGACTTAGGAGTGGAGGGTTAGAACGAGGATCTTACTTAGGAATACCAACTATATATTTAGAAGAAGTAGGGGCTTCCTCTGCTGGACGTTTAGGAGGATTGTCACATTATGGAAATATTGTAAAAGAAATTGATTTTATCCTTTCAGACATCTTTAAAAATTTTGAAGATTTATACAAATTAATTATAAAAGAATTTGATGCTATTTCTAGTCAATTAAAAATTGTTTCTAATATGGTTAAAGATAGCGATTCTGTAAATAAGTTTATAGAAAAAATAAATTCTTTAAAATTTTTCCCTGGACGACTTCTAATTCCAATTTATGCTGATGTAATTTATGATATTATTGAATTTATAAGCGATGCATTTAGTGATATAGAAAAGTCAATAAATAATGCATTAAAATTAAAAGATGATTATAAAAATAATTTAAAGAATAGTATTTTAGAAAGCAAAAATTCATTAAATAAATTAAATAATATTAGTATTTCAGTACTTTTTACAATCCATATTAGTACAAATTTAGAGAGTTTACTTTCAAAAGAGTCTATTAATATTCGTGAAATTGAAAAAATTAAAAAATCATTAATTGAACAACAAAACTATTTAGCTAGTTTAAATATGGAAAAGAAAAAAAGTAATGAAATATTAATGCAAATAGACCCTAAATTAGAAGAATTTTTAAAAAAAAGGAAATATGAAGAAATAAACGAGTTAGTAGAATTAAAAGATCTTTTTCCTGTTTCTAAAAGAAGAAGTGAATTAAGTGAAAACCATATAAATATTAAACTTTCAGATAATGAATATCAAAAATTTTTGGAATCAAGGAAAACCGAATTACAAGATGAATTAAAAAAACTTGGAACTTTTGAAAAAAGCTCTAATGAATTAAGAAAACTAAATTTTAGTTTTGAGTCATTGTATAGAAGAATAAATATTTCTCACCCTTTGTATAAAAGAATTAAATTCTCAAATAGACTTCTTGGATTATATCAAGATAATAAAGATTTTTCGGAAGAAAAACTAATCAGCAGATTCATAAATAATGCAGAACCTGAAAAAAGCGATGATCCTATGACTTATAAAGAATTTCAAAATCTTATTGATACTTATAAATACTTTTTGAGAGTTAATATGTAATTGGCTGCTAATGAATCATCATTCTTGTTCCCTTATTTAATAATTTTTTGCAATATAGTTCCTATAATATTTGAAATAATTATACATATTATTTGAATAACCGGAGTCTTGGATGCTTTGAAGCGAAAACTATTTATATATATTGCGGCTTACCTCTGAAAAAATGTGCGTTTGAGGTTGATTAATTCGGGTCAGATTAATCTACAATTGGGTTCAAAGTGAATTAATTTAGTCTTAAAATCGGTTTAATTTGAGCCCGAAAATTTTCCAAGGTGGGTTGTGATAACTAAATGCCACAATATCAAATTACTCAAAACGGGATAAAGTCGTAATTAAACCTCTTTTAGCTTCGTTATGTTTTTCATAAGTTTCATGCTTTATTTTGTTATCATTCCATTCATCTACATATCTACGATTATAGTTGCGACCCATTACCATTTTTCCAATTTCATCAATAAAGAATTTATTTAAATCATTATTAATAGGAATACCTTTAACCTCCATATTTGGAGGTATTTTAGACTGTAATTTAGAAATTGCACTTTCTAAACCAACTGGAATTAAATTAATTTTAAATTTCGTTGGTTCTAAAACTTTATTTAATACATTTGCAAGCCTTAAAAAAGAGGTGCCTTCATTTATAAAGTCTATAAATGCTATATTTTTTATTCCTAGATTATTATTATTAAGTCCTTTATTTATTTTTCTTTTTAAATATTCAACCCATTCTTTCGATGGATTATCAACTTGACCTCGAAATGAACCATTCACTTTTACTGCTTTAATATTTTTATTATTAGAAAAAATTTTATTATTTTCATTTTGAATCATAAGCTTTGAAATAGATAAACTTTCACCCAAAAAACACATTACATTTATATTATTTTTGTCTGCCGTATCTAAAATTAACGCAGTTAGTGAAATCATAGAATTCCACCAATCAGGTTTTCTACTAGAATTCCAATCATGAGTATAACTATTGCTTTTTACTTGATCTAAAGAACCATCACAATATTGGCAGCTTAAAAAGTTTTTATGTCCAGTTCCACAATTTATACAAATGTATGAAAAATCAGGATACATAATATTAATATCTTTTTTTCTTACTCTACAAACTTGAGTAGTTTGAATTAAATAATCTTTTGGTTTATAATTACTTCCAATAATTTGTTCAGGAAATTCTGGAAAATTATTATCACATAAAATACACATGTTAACTCTTTTCAAAAAAAAAGTCTTAGAAATTTTTCGAAAAATCAACTGACTAGTTTAACATTATTAAATTTAAATTAATAAATAATTGGTTCTTTTTCACAGCTTTAACGCTACAGCTGCACTTATAAAATTCCTATTTATAATAAAAAATACTATATAATAAAATATAGTTTTTTCAATAAGTATTTTATATTAATCGCAAATTATTAGATTTATTTCATTATTTAAAGTCAAGTTTAGAATGAATACTATTTTATCATAAATACATCATAAAAATCAATATATTAGTCAAATTTAAACATTCATCAATCCATTTAGCTGTAAGTTCTCAGCCATCACCGTAACTAAAAAAGAACTATATTTTCTTCTTTTTTGTTTTCAAAGCTCCTTCGATCCCAGCTACCAGTTGGTCTAAAAATAGAACCTATATTTGAAGCATATAAGGAAGATAAAATCATTAAACTCAAAAAACAGAAAACAACAAATTTTTTACTATTCATTATATTTTTCTTATTTTTTCGAATATATGGAGGTATCAAGAATCAGGATAAGCTCTATTAATCCACCTAACTTCTAAAAGCTATTTGTCAGAAAATAAAACTAATTGTATTATTACCAATCTCATTAAAATTGAAAATTGACCTGATTTTTTTCTTTTCAAAAATATTTAAATCTTACTGAAAATTTGATTCTAAGTTTTCCTCTAAAATAAATTTTTCAAAACAACATAATATTATCTTTTTTTTAATTAAAAGTTGTTCGATTTTATTTTTCGTAATATTTATAAATTTATAAATTTATATATTTTTTTATAAATTTATAAATATTAATACCTTAAATTATTGAAAGAAATAAATAATGAAAAATAGAGTGTTTTACTATATTATTTTATTTTCAAATATATTTATAATGAAACATATTTTTGCTATAAATTTAAGCTACACATTTGATTATTTCCCTAAAAATTGCGAAATTAATATATGTTATTTAAAAGTCAAAGCAAAATTTCCCATTAAAAAGAATGCAAAAGAGTTAATTTTAAATTTGCCTTATGAGCCTCATATGCCTGAAGGCCTCCCTGAATCAATATCTGATATAAAAATAAAAGGAGCAAATTTTGAAAAAATTAATAACTATCAATTACTTTTATCAAATATATCCAGAAAACAGTATATTGAATTGACTTATAACGTAAAACAAAAAAATCTTGGAATGCCAAGTAAAATCGAAGATATCTACTTCCCAATTTTGCAAGAAAAATATTTTAAATTTATTGGTTTACCAATTCTTATTTATCCCGAAACAATTAAAAAGAAAAATCCACACAATTTGATTAATTTTTACTTTAAATGGAATTTGCCTGATAACTGGGGGTTTGCAAATAGTTTCGGCAAACAGGTTTATTCTCAAAAAGTTTTGTCTACTTTAGAAGAGATCCAAAAAAGTATTTTTATAGGCGGGTCAGAATATCGCTTTTATGAAATAAAACAAAATTCTCATGGAAAGGTTATAACAGCTATTCAGGGAAAGTGGCAATTTACAGACGAATATTTTACTAATAGTGTAATAGATATTATTAATTTCCAACGAAAATATATGAAACAAACTCAAAAAGAGCCATATTATTTGGTTGAATTAGGTTTAATTCAACCTAAAGAAGTTGATCTTTGTAAAGGATATGGTGGATTAAATTTAACTAATGCTTTTTCTTTTTTTCTAGAAGGAAATTCGTGCTTACTTGACGAATATAGTTTAAGAACTTTAATACATGAATATTTTCATAAATGGATCCCCGGAAAAACTTTTAAAACATCTGAAGTAAAAATAAATAATTTTAATTTTATCTACTCTCCTTTTAACTGGTTTAGAGAGGGCTTCACTAATTTTTTCACTTCACATATTGCATTTAAAATGCAATACAATAAACAACCACTCGAAGAAAAAGAATCTATCAAAAAATACTTAGAAAATTTTAATAGAGTAATAAAATCTTATTATACATCACCCTATATTTGCTATTCGCAGCAACAAATAAAAGATGAATTCTGGAGTAATAGCAGTGTGCAAGATCTGCCTTATATCCAAGGTGAATTAATTGCTGCTAATTGGAATGCCAAAATTAAGAAAAATACTTTAAATAAAAATTCATTATATGATTATATTCAAAGCATGATAAGTTCTAAAAATACATATACTGAATTAAATGTAATAAATTTAGCTAAAAATTATCCTTTTCATATTGATTCTGTTGAAGAAGATATCCAAAAAATACACAACGGTTGTGAGCAACCTCCGATAGATGAGATGTCAAGCCCCATCCAAATTGCGCCAGATGTCTTGGGTCCTTGTTTTGAAAAGAAATATAAAAAGTATAATATTTTAGATAAAAACCGTAAGCAGACACAAAAAGAAATATTAGTTCCAGAATTTCAGATGATTTCCGACTGGGATAATCAAAGGACGACTTGTTTAAATTGGTTAAACTTGACTTAATGCAAGTGGTAAGCTTGATGGAATAAAATACTTACGAAGGTGAGGATGTCAATTTTTTACAATCAATAATTCTTACTACCTTTAAAACAGATTAAAGAATAAGATTGTTTTTACCAAATTTATTGAATGAATATTCAGAGCATTTCATCTAAATAAGTCAAAATAAATTTTGATCTTTTTTTGTCGTCTGCCAAAGAGATGAGAATGGAATTTTCAATGGTGTATTCTTTAAGTACTGGTAAAAATAAGGATTGTCCAATGACAGAGCGGTAACTATTGTCAGCGGGTCTTAATGCCCATATATTATTATAAATCCATGGTGTTCCATTTATATTTCCAACATAGAGCATAATATGACCTGGTATGTAAACAAGGGTAACAAGTTTACGCCCAAGATCTATTAAACTTTGTATTCTTTGCTCAGTATTTTGACTACTTAAATCAATTATTTTTCCTGTTTTATATTGGTCTACAGAATTACGTGGGAGCCATATTCCAAAAACTGAAAAAATACTTTGCATTTCTTGGGAGCAATCATTGTTAAAATACATGCCGCCCCATCCATATGTTCTACCATTTAATTCTTTTATAATTTTGGAAAAATGAGCCGGTGTTGGGGAAAGAGGAAAAAAAGTGCTTCCTTCATTTTTTACTTCAGCTGAAACTAACCTTGCAGTTCCATCTTTGAGTTTATGCGGAATCCATACTGTATTTTCAGATTTATTTTTTCCTGGAAAAATGCTCCCAATATAACCAGCAACTGTATTCAGATTTTTAAAGTTTTGATCATCTACAGTAATATTCGCTTCTGTTCGTATAATAGAACGAAATCCATTTGTATTTGCATATGTAATATAATTTTTAATGAATTTGTCCGATACAAAAGCAATATTTTGAGAGGGAACCCAGGTCATAATATTTGTATGAGTGATTACCAAGGACCAACCATTTTGACTCATTCCGATAACATATAAAGGACTACCAATCCAAATAGAAGAATCTTGTAGTTGATCGAAAGGATAACCATTACCAGCAATTTTATAGTTGAAATAAAGAGGATCATAAGTTGGGAAAAGCTTTGCCTCTGAATTATTTATAGCAATGGCTCGATATTTCGAATTATAATGAGGATTTGTAAATTGCTGAAAGTTGCTATTTTTTGATATTGTATGATCAAACCAAGAACAAGAATATGGTCTAAAATTTGATGAAAAGCTTTTAGGATTTGTTGTGTCACAATTTTCCCTAAATTTGCGGAAATTATTTTTTAATAACTCCTCAGGGGGATTTGTTTTTAAAAATTGAGACACATAATTTTCGGACCAAGGTGATTGAGAACCCATAAAGCGTTCTTTAAAATCTGAGACTTTATTTTCAATGATTGAATTATGAAAAATCGGAACATTAAATTCGGAGGAATTTTGATCAAAAAAATGATTTATATCTTGATTATATTTATTTATTGGAAAAATTTGAATTTGTTCAGGATTAAAAGCAAGTGAAGGATAGGAAATAATACAAAACACATAAATTATAAACGTACGTTTCACAATTGATAGAAAAGTCTTTTCCATGATTTACCTCTATTTATGTTTAATTTTATTTCTTTGATAGCTGAAAAATAGGAGAATTTAGCCATTATTTTTTTCAAAAAAGAACTACGTATAAATTACGAAGAACAATTTCTTGTCGCTGACATTACAATTTATTCATTTTTTTCTCAATAACATCCTTTAACTTTCTAAAATATACTTTAATATTTCAGCACTTAAAGTAAAAGAAATTTTTTTAGAATTATTCTATATTCAATATGATCACTATTTTTATTTAAGAATCTGATATCTCATCTATCTGGTAAGAGGTAAGGATTCGACCGCCCTGAGGTAGGCAGGTTGTCGTTTCTCAAAGAGGATGAGACTAAGATATCAAAAAATTAAAATTTTGCTTAAAAACAGCGTAATGTTCTCTATGTCCTATTTTTTAATGTATGTCTTATGGAACTATCAAGAGTCAGGATAAGCTCTATTATCCTGCTAAAGTGTAAATTACATATTTTGTCTTTAGAGTCTGACGTTGAAACTGGCTACATTATCGAGATTAAACAGTATTCACAGAATAAATTTAGAATGACATTCATGAAATCTGATTGTTTGTTACTATATCAAATAATTTTTCATAATCATTCTATTCTTTTTGCTTGATTTTATTAAGTAAAAATGGTTAATTCGAAGAATGTATTTAAATTCAGTGTCTCCTCACTTCTTTTCTTCATTAATAATTAATATCTCTTACTCTATAGGCGCATGAAAAATGATTCAAAGCAATTTTACAGGAGCTAAATGGTGGAAAATAGATTTCCATGTTCATACACCTTGTTCAACGGATTATAAACAAAAACATATAACGACTGAAGACTGGATAAATAAGTGTTTAGAAAAAGGACTTGATTGTGTCGTTATTACAGATCATAACGATACAGGTTGGATCGATGGTGTAACTGATTCCCTCTCAAAATTAAAGAAACAAGATGAAAAATACAGATATTTTTATATATTTAAAGGGATTGAATTAACAGTTGATGAAATACATTTTATATTAATATTTAAAGATAGTATGAATGCAAAAGATATTGAGCGTTTAATTGGAGGAACCTTTAATATAAATAGCGCTTTATTTTATGATGCTCCAAATCAAGAACGAAAAATTCAAAGTCAGTTTGATTGGATTGATAAAATACAAGAAAATGCTATTGTAATACCAGCTCATATTGATAGAAGTGATAATGGCTTTTTCAATATTAAAAACAAACCTAAACTTGATAACTATTTAAGATCAAAACAAAAATTTTTAGCTATGGAATTTAAAGGCAATCTTGATAATATTGCCAACGAAATAAAACATCTTGAAAATGAAAATTCAAATTTTAAAAAAAATTATGACTCTCAAAGCGCTGAATACCCTGCTAAAGAAAAACTTAAAAATCTAAAATATATATCCCAAAAAATTGAGGAATATAAAAAACAAAATACTACTTTTATTTTAGGTTCAGATTCACATAATTTAGATACAACAGAAGAATTATTTACATGGGTAAAAATGGAGACCCCAAGTTTTGAATCTCTCCGCCTTGCTCTTCATGATGGCTCTGACTCAGTAATACGCAGTAATGACACGTCAGAAAATTTAAATGAAATTAAACATAAGTATATAGATAATATTGAAATACATAATGCTTTATTTGCTGGAATACAAGATCCTCTAAATATTAAATTTAATCCTTGGTTAAATATTATCATAGGAAGCAGAGGCAGCGGTAAATCTTCTATTTTTAATTTCTTAAAAATCTTATCAAACCCTACAGTCATTGATAGTGATCAAGACAGAGATAGTTTTAAAAATTTTTTTAAAGAAAGAAATGAAAAAGAAAATTCTGGTGCATTAAAAATAAATACGATAATTTCTCTAACATTAAATAATCTTAACAATGAGTATGAAACATTCAAATATGAACATTCTGATAAAAAATGGACCATAAATAATAGTCTAATCTTGAAAGATCAATTAAAAACATATCTTCCAGTTAAAATATTTAGTCAAAAAGAAATATTTGAAATTTGCCAAAAAGAAAATAACTTTTTTGAATATATTAAATCATTTATTCAGGAAGAATTAGAAAAAATTAATGAAGAAATTAAAGATAAATTTTCTACTCTTAAAATAAAAATTGAAGAAATAAATAAATTTACTAATTCAGTATCTAAATTAGAATCTATTGATTCTGAAATAAAAATCCTTGAAGAAAAAATAAAAGTAATTGAAAGTACAGAATATAAAGATACTATCAATAAATACAAACTATATCATAGCTTAAATGAAAGCCTCAATACATCAACTGATTTTATTAAAGAAAATTTCATTAATCAACTAAATAAAATTCCTAATAAAGAGACAAATTATAACATTCAAATTAATTCTAATTTAGATGAAAAAACAAAAAATGAATTGACTAAGTGGAATTCTGAATTGACAAAATTAACAAGTTTATTACATGAAAATATAAAACAGATAAACTCGCATTTTGATACATTATCGATTTTACATGAAAACACATATTTTTACTCAAATTACATTCAAATAAAAAAAGAATATGAAGAACTTACAAATAAATACGGTGCCTCTATTCAAGATTTTTCAAAAGATTTTGAAAAATTAAATAAATTAAAAAAAGAGCAAGAAAAAATTGAATCAGAAAAAAAAGCCCTTATTCTATTAAATGAAGATAAAGAAAAAATTAAAAAAGATATTATTCAACTTGAACAAAAAAAAAGGGAATTGATAAAAAGAAAAATAGATGATATTAACAATAATCAATCAAAATTAAATAATAATTTCAAAAAAATTAAAATAAGTTATCTTATATGTCAAAGAAATGTTTCTCAATCTTTTCAGAATGAAATAGGCACTCGAAATCAAAGATATTCTTCATTTTATCTATCTGAAGATGAAAAAAGTGGCTTTTTATTTGATACTTTTTTATCCTCAAAAAACGATAATATAGATAACATTTTTAAACATATTCATGATGAAAAGAGAAAATGGTTTGAGTTTAATCCTAAAAACTCTGCTGAAAAAGAATTAAAAAATATATTACTAAATAAAAAAGATGAACTTGATTTATTCTTTCCTGAAGATACAATCAAAGTTGAAATATCAAAAAACAAATCTTTTGAACCAATTAGCAATGTTTCTCCTGGTGAAAAAGTTGCTGCATTTTTAGAACTTGTTATGAATATAGAAAATAAAACACTTTGCATTGATCAACCAGAAGATGATCTTGATCTTACTTTTATTTCGGATACAATTATACCACTAATAAAAAACTACAAAAAAAATCAACAAGTTATTATCATAACCCACAATGCTAATATTACAATAAATACAGGGGCAGAAAATATCATTCACCTAAAATTTTCAGGAGGAAAAGATCCACAAATTCGACATAAAGAGACTGGCGCTTTACAAAATGAAAAGATTCGAAAAGCTGTTTGTGATGTCGTAGAAGGTGGTGAAAAAGCTTTGCAAGATAGATATTACAAAATATTCAAAGCACTAAGTAACTACAAACCTTAAATCATTTAGTAACAAAATACTATTTCCAGTTAAGGCTTATTGCAAAATTTTTCTTTATTTTTCATTAAATGAGAGCCAGGTGGAAAACGAGGATCATTATTAAAAGAATGTTTGCTATCTATTTCTGCTTGTTCTCTAGTAGGACTTGAGTTTTGCAAAGCAGGAGTTTTTGGAGTTCCTAAATAATCAGAAGCAGTAATAATCCATCTAAAAGAATTATTTAATTCGCTAATTTCAAGATTATAACACGGATATGAAACCTTAGTATAAAATGGCGATCCATTTTCGCATAACATTGATCCGCAAGGAAAACGGGGATCATCTTCAAAAGCTTCGATAATCTCGTCTTTAACATTTTGAAAAGAGCTAGTTCCTTGCAATGAATTAATTTTTTGATTTCCTATGTAATTTGCTGATTCAATCCTCCAAAGTACAAGATTATTTGATATTACTTTTGATGTAAGATTAAAAACTTGCATACTATTTGCTCCTAATTGTAGATAAAGATTGATTATTATATAAATAAATTGATATCAGCTTCATTGTTTTACCCATAAATGAAGCCCTACTAAAAGAGTATACCCAATAAGAAATTGAGGATCTTTTTGAAATGCATTTATGGAATCAATTAGCATATCAGGATCAGTGCTTGGAATCACCCATGTACTATAGCCTGATGTAGAAGCACCGACTGCTGGCAATGGTAAAATACCCCAAACGATCTGATTGGCTGCTGTTATTAAAGGAATGGCTTGATAACTGAACATAGATGAGTCTCCTAGTTGGAAGTGAATGGTTTTAGATTCTAGAGACTATTATAAGAAGAAAATTTCCCGATCCGGCCTTTTAATGAAAAAAACTTATTAAATGTTTGAAAATGAAGATATTCCGGATAAGTTGGTAGGAGGTAAGAATTCGTACAGAATCGGGCCACTTTAAATTTTTAGCTCAATAATTAAGCACTAGGTGTATACTGTTCCCATTTTACACCATTCAAACTTTCAGTTCAAAGTCAATATCATCTAATTTTCGATCCTGGATTTCATAAACTCCAAATCTGTTTACATGGCCAGTTCGATACGGATTAATTTTTGAAATAAGAATAGGATCTACTTTGAGACCTTCCGATGTAAGTTCTTTAACTGATTTTGTTATTGCATATACATTATAAAAAGTAAGTACGACAGCTATTAAATGATTATATTTTATAACTCTCAATTGCTCTTCTCTGTCGTTCTTAGTAATCATATCTTCACCAAAGTAAATCCATTTTACAAATTTATTAAATGATTCACATTTATTAGTTGAAGATTGGACTATTCTTCTAAGATCTTGATCGGATAAATAATTGAGAAGATAAGTTGTTCGTATAACTCTGCCTAATTCTCTAAAGGCATAATACAATTTATTTTTTCTAGAACTAGTGTTTAATCTTTTTAATATTGTTGATGGATTTATCTTACCAGCCTTAATTGAATGAGCGACCCTAATCATATCATATAAATATTTTTCAATTAAATCCCAATCAATTTTTTCTTTTGTAAACAAGGAATCAATATGTTTAAAAATCTGTTCTGAAGATGGTTTGTAAAAATTTAAATCTTTCCAATTTTTTATTCTGGGCATTAATTTTATACCTAGGAGATAGGATAAACCAAATCCTGTGAGCATTTGAGCGTGAGAATCTCCATGAATTGTATCAGGCTGGATATCTGATTTATTTTTAGAAAGTCCATCTAAAATAAATATTCCTTCTCTCATACCGCAAGATATAAAATGAGAAAATAATGCAATATAGGTATCACTAATATGATAATATCCAATTCCTCCAAATTGACCATATCTTATATGATATTCAGAGAGTAAATTATTATCATACATGTCCCAATGAGTCCCATCTGCAGCGGCTCTTGAACCATTTCCCCAGAGTTTAGGTAAATCAAATTTATTGTAAATATTTATAACACTTCTAATACAATTATCAATTTTATCAACAGAAGTATGTCTTAAATTTAAAAATGAAATTTTTCTTCTATTTACTTCAGGAACAGCTTTTGCTGTTTGAGTTGGACCAAGACCCGTTCCATAAGCAAAAATTGTTAGAATATAACGCATTTCTTCATCTTTAATTTTTGCTGCGTGTCCACTATTTGGTCCGAAGAACTTTGTTAAATTCAATAAATTATTTCCAGAAATTAATATATTTAACAATGACATAGAATGTTTTTGCATCTTTTTATCAAGCATACTCTCAAGTTCTTTTAGTTTTGCTTTATCTTTTTCAATAGGAATATATTTCTTTAATTTAGGTTCTCCATTTTGAATTTTAAAATCTGGATTTTCTTGAAAAGTTTCATCAGTAAAATTAGCTGATTTTTCTAAATTACTTTGAATATCTATAATAAATTGTTTCTTATTAGTGGAAATTCCTATTAATTTTCCATATTCATCTAGCGTTCTAAGAGACTCTTCTTCTGAAATAAGTTCCTTTCTATAATCAGAGTAATCTATGCTATTATTTATGCACAAGTCTCCTGCTTGTAACTCAAGCGCTATTTGATTACATAAGCAAGCCTCAAAATGTTTTCTATTTATTTTTTGGGGGAAACCATCTCTTTTCTTTTTTCCAGTTACTAACTTCCACCAATTGTCAAGTATCCAAGAAAAATCAATTAGAATTGGGCCTGTTTTTCCTTTCCGCTTATAAATTCGCCCTGGATATAACCATTCAGTTGTTGTATCCTTGTGAAATAACATGTATTCAATAGCATTTATGATTGAACTATCTTCGCTAGTAGAGGATAAATTTAGTGCTGTAAGTATTTTCAGTAATCTTTTTCTACTTTGTTTATAATGGTTCCACACAAATCTGTTAAAATTTTTAATTCCAGATTCTACTTGCGTTCTTGCATAGTCAAATAATTCTTGATTATTATTCACAATATTCGTAATTTCATTGATTTTTTCTAATTCTTGTATTCCAGATTTTACTTGATCCTCAATTTCATTAAATGTTTTAAATACTGACTCTGTCTTTTCAGAGTTTTTATCAAGATAAAGTTGAAGTTCAAACTTTGCTCGAACATTAAATTTCTTTATTCTTTTTATAAAAACATTGCATAAATCATCATTAATTCTAGCCAATTTTGTATATAAAAAACAAAGTATCAAAGTAAGCCGTTTGTCTTCTTTAACTTTAAATAAGCTTCCAATATCATAACCATTAGCTTCTTCATAGAATGTCTGTATTTTTATAGGTGGAAGATATTGAATTAAATTGTTATATCGTGACATGGTTTGCAATAATTTTTGTCTCATCAGCATATCAGCCATAACTTTAAAACTAGGTTTTTCTAAATCTTTTTTTAAATCATCCCACAATGAATGTTCTTGATTTCTTTCAAGGAACAAATTTCCTAAATAATATCTTCCAGACTGATCAAGTTTTTCAAAAATATCTATGTATATTTTATGATTAACTTTTGCTCTATGATATTTACAAATATCATGAATAGTTCTAAAAGCAGGAATCTCAAATCTTTCTTTAACAAGATATTCCAAGCTAATATTTATTAAATCTATAAGTTCATGCTTAATTAATGCCATTTCTGGCAAAACATTTTCAAGTAAATCATTTCCGCCATTATTAAATTGTTTTATATTTAAATATTCTCTTATACATTTAACATGCCTTCTTTTTGAACCTGAATCCTGATATCCATGGATCAATTCATTAATTGTTCCTTTAAAATTTGATTTTTCAACAATAAATTTTATTATAAGCTCTGGAATTTCATTAAGCTGAATAAAATAACCAATATTTTGAAAGCTTTTTAAAAGAAGAACCATACATAGAAGTGGTTTTTCACCTGTAGAGTTATTTTTACAAAATTCTATTTCTTCCTCACTTGGATAAAATAACTTTTGCAATTCACTTTCTGAATAAGATTTTTTGAATCTCGGATATGCAGTGTCCTCAAAATTAAGCATATATTGTTACCTCAAAATACCTGACATAAACCTTGGTTTTTGGCAGTAGATATGTATTATCGGGTAAGTATGCTTTTTTGCGGATATTTTTGTGCCAAAACAGATGCCAAAATCATTCTGCCATTAACTCTCACAATAGATGAGTTATGACATAATTTTAAATTTTGCAAAATATCTAGGAGAATTTTATGTACATTGGTTATGCAAGAGTTTCAAGTGCTGATCAGTCTTGCAACTTACAAAATGATGCACTTTCTAAATCTGGATGTGAAAAGATATTCTCAGATATTGCTAGCGGAGCAAAAATTGAGAGAAAAGGTTTAAATGACACAATAAATTATATGCGACCTGGTGATACTTTAGTCGTATGGAGATTAGATCGTCTTGGCCGAACGCTTTCTAGCTTAATTTCATTTGTTAATGAACTAAATAATAAACAACTTTGCTTCAAAAGTATTGTAGAAAATATTGATACAACAAGTCCAACAGGGAAATTTTTTTTCCATGTGACAGGTGCTTTCGCGGAGTTAGAACGTAATATCATCAAAGAAAGAACAAGAGCTGGTCTTGAAGCTGCACGTTCAAGAGGTAGGTTAGGAGGAAGACCTAAGGTTATATCCTCTGATAAGATTCGAGCTGCTATAGATCTTTATGAAAAGAAAAACTCTTCAATTTCAGAAATATGTCGTTTATTGAAAATATCAGAACGAAGTTTTTATCGTTATAAATCGTTAACTTAGGTATTTAATATGAAAAATTATAAATTTTTTCCTTTGTCTGGATTGTTTGAGTTATCTAGTACTTTAGTTACATTTGATGGTAAGACTGAGTTTGATAAATATAAATATAAATATAATAATGAAAAATTTTTGCCTATTGGAACATTACTTTCTAATCAATATTTTTTAAATGGAACTATAAAATGTAAGATAAAATTTGTTGATATTCCAGATATACAAGAAAATGAACAACAAAATCTGGAACAATATGGTGCAGAAATAATAATTAATTACGATACTGAGAAAAAATCATTTTTAAGTGCGGGTATAAATTCTATTTTTGGTTTAAATATTCGTTATTTTAATTCACAAACATGGGAAAATTTTTCGACGTCGCAATTAATAACAAAAATACCAAAAGACTCTGAATATGAGATAAAAGTAGAAGTATTTGGAAAAAAAATTCGCTTATTTTTGAATGATGTAGAAATATTATCGTGTCAAAGCATTTATAATTTTAAAACAAGTCAGAGTGGCGTCTGGTGCATAGGAAAAACTAAATTAATTATCACAGACTTTTGTGTTGAATATATTAAGCCAGAAATATTTATGATTATGCCTTTTAAAGACAATTATAATGAGAGATATTTTAAAATAATTAAAGAATCATGTAAAAAAATATGTTCATTAAAGAGAGCTGATGAAATTTATAATCACGGCGTTTTATTAAATGACATAATAGAACATATTACAATTTCCTCATTAATTATTGCAGATATTTCAGAACAAAACCCTAATGTTTATTATGAAATAGGATATGCGCATGCGATGCAAAAACCAGTTATATTAATTGGAGATCGAAATAAAATTGAAAAAATTCCTTTTGATATATCACACTTTAGAGTTTTATTTTATGAGGATAGTATGACTGGCGGTAAAGATTTTCAAGATCGCTTATTACAACATCTTAATAGCATACTTGGTACACATATCAAGGTATTCTCAGTTGAAGATAATTAGATTTATTGAATTCGTATTTCATAAATAATTTTTTTGAGATATTAATATATGGAAAATAATAACAAAAAAGAAAACGTGCAAGAATTAGAAAAAAATATAGTAATTACTAAAAATAGCAGAATGAAGGCTGAAGTTAGACTTAAATTTTACTCTTTTTGGCTTAACACAGGTGTTGCAATATCATCAATTATAATTGTAATTATAAATGTTATAATTTTAGTTTTTCCTGATTATGATCGAAAACATATTTTAACATTTGTTTCCTTGTTTTATTCATTATTGATATTAATTTCATCACTATTGATATGGTCAAGAAATTTTGAAATTAGAGCAAATAATTTTAAAGATTGTTATTTAAGATTAGATAAACTATTGAGAGAATTAAAATCTACTAACGATGAAATAAAAATAGGAAAAAAGTATGATAGCATATTAAAAAAATTTGAAAATCATGAAACTGTTGATTATATTGACGCAATGCTTGAATTCAATATTAAGCAAAAGAAGGATCAAAGTAGCTATAAGAAAATGAGATTAATAACATTAAATGAAAAAATTAAACATTATTTTTTTAAAATCATAAGAATATTATTTTACATCCTTATAGTTATTGCTCCTTTAATTTTTTCTTATTACTTGATTTTTTGTATCAAATCATAAGAATATTTTCATATAAATTATAATTTTTTATGGACAATTTTTTTAAAATTCTTACCTTTTAACATATAAATGAGATTAAAATGAAAGAAAAATATAATTTACAAACCTTTCAAGATATAGCGCTAAAAAACTTATATAACAATAATAATTATAAAAAATACCTAGAAGAATTAAGAGAATTATGCAAACAAATTGCTACAAAAATTGCCTATATTGAACCTTTACAGTTATTGCACTATGCTTTTTTTGAATATGTAATTTCTAATTTTGGAGTTGTAGCAGAAGCTGATTTATCCAAAGAACAAATAGATAGCTACCGATTACTAGAATTTATTCAAACTTGTATAATATCAGTTTCTCCTCAAAAGAATTATAGAGATTTAATTCAGGAAGATTTTGTCTATATAAAAACTAAGATTAAAGAAATGTTTTCAAAATTAGATTATGAATATTATTTTATCTTTTTCTTAAAAGAAAAATCTTTAGATATTTTTAATGACGAAGAAAAAGAAATTTATATGATTTTAATTTCAAGTTGGATTAATATACGAGGAAAAAGATATATCAATCATGAAAAAGAAAATTTAATTACCCTTCTTACACCTCACAATGACGTACTTCAAAAAATATTCGATGTAAATGCAGAAGAAATTGGTATTGGTATTGATAAAATGATAATGAATTTAATTAGCGTTCCAGAAAAAGTATTTAAATTAATGTCATTATACCAGAAATATAAAGATGGTTTTAACAGTAATTATAATGATAATTTAAATACAAAAATCTTATTTGAGGAAATATTTAATTTTGAATTATTTAATGTAAAAAAAGTTACAAATTTACCTACATTATTATTAGAAGCTCTTTCACATGAACCTGGCCAAGATCAAATATTTTTTGATTCTTTAAAAGATCCAAAGTTCTCAGGCACACCTTTTAAACGTTCGCCGATTTTTTCATTCCCATTACTTAAAATTAATAATAATTATTATACATTTCATCCATATATATTTTGTGATTATTTATATAGAAATATTCATTCTATTATATTAAATAAAGAATCTAATTATACGGAAATTTGGAATGAAAAACAGAAAAATATTACTGAAAATCTTCCCTTTGAGTTATTTACAAAAAATTTGCCAAATGCTCAGTCTTTTCACAATTTTTATTATATAGGTAAAGATAGTGTAGGAAAAAATAATTGGATAGAATGTGATGGAATTATTTTATTTGAGCAATTTTTATTTATCCTAGAAGTCAAAAGTGGTAGAGGAAGTATTAAATCACCTGTTGAAAACATTGAATCGCATTTTAAAATAATAAGTGATCTTTTAGTGAATCCTGCACAACAAGGTAGACGTTTCTTAAAACAACTAAAAGAAAATAAAAGTATAGAAATATTTGAAAGTAATAGTAATAAAAAATCTAACAAATCATTATATAAGTTAGATATAAATAAATTTAAGAAAATAGCTATTATAGCGATATCATTAGAACAATTGACTGATATAAGTAGTCGTATTCAACATTTTCAAAAATTTGCACTTCCTATTGATTTAGATCCTGTTTGGATTGTATCTATTGATGATTTAAGAGTCTATAGAGATATACTTTGTGGACCAATAACTTTCACTCATTTTATATTAAAAAGATTAGAAGCATTTAAAAATGATAAATTATATTCAACTGATGAGTTAGATCATTTAGGGTTATATTTAGAAAATAATTGCTATACTGATATCATGAATGAAAATAATAAAATCAATCTCTTTTTAGGTTACAGAAATAGAATCGATGAATATTATTCTAATCTTTTATGTAATAGCAATACTTTACCTCCTTCTCAAAACCTTCCAATCGAGTTAAAAAATTTATTAATAATTTTAGAGAAAGAAGCAAAACCAGGGTTTATTTGGGTTGGACATCATCTCTTAAACTTTAATGATTCTACTAAAATTCTAATATCTAATAAGATAACGAACATTACTATGTTACAAATTAGTCAAGGCGAAATCATACCATTTTCTATTTCAAATGAAATAAGTTTCTCATTTGTCATATTAACATCAAATATCAAACTGACTTCAAATTTTATTCCTAGAGATTATGCACTATCTAATATGGCTTTACAAAATAAAGATGAAGCTTTGTTGTTTATGCTACATATAAACACCTTTAATCAAATTAATAGTTGTGAATTTTTTTTCCTTTCAAAAGAGATCTAAAACGAAGAGTAAACTGAAAAATTTAAAAAGAAAATTGAAAGTAGATAAATATAATACATGTTCTTTTGGGAGAGGAAAAAATATAAAAAATTCCAAATAATTAAAATGTATAAAAAATAATTTTCCCTCATTTTTCATAAAACAGCTATAAATTATATCAAATTCTTAAAGTGGCCCGATTCTGTACGAATTCTTACCTCATACCAAGTTCTCTTATCCTCCCAATCCTTAAAAATTCTGTTACTGTAATTGGGAATGCTAAATAGCAGCTTTATTAATTTCTGGCCTGCTCTGCAAAGAAAACTTCTGAACTACAAAGAAACGTACAAATATGAAAGGCACTTTGGGAGAGGGTCTAAAATTGGCAGGATAATTTTTTAAGAGGAAAGGAAGCCTATGGCACTCAGAAATGTATTGGCCTTATTTACAAAGAACCTGTAAGAAAAAGGAGCTTCTCTTCATACCATAAAAGCTTACAAACAGGATCTGATAAGCATTTAAAATCAGGAACAAGAACCCAACTCATCAAACAAGACTGTCAAATGAAACACCACCTCTCATAATTTATTCAACACTTTAAATTCGCAGTATCTATTCTAATATTTTCATAAATTTTCAAATATTCTCATTCTCTAAATTCTTCCACCCCATTTTTTTTCGCCAATTTTTTCTTTCTTCTGAGTTTCACACAACATAATGGGAGTTATCATAACTGAAATTCCAACCAAGAGTTATTTTATTTAATTTAATAATTTTAGTAATATTAACTAATATAAATTTATTAATATAATATATAAATTTAGTAAATTAAACTATTAAAATAAGAAAAGTCACAAAATTTACCCCTAAGAAGAAATAAAAGAATTACTGATATATAAATTCTATTAAAATTTATAACTATGATATTATTAGATAAATTTTTTATATTTTTTGTTTTTAAAAATTTAGTTGAATGAAATAAACTTTATAATTAAAAAGAAAAGGAAGAAAAGTATGAAAAGAATTGCATTGGTTACTGGAGGTAACAGAGGTATTGGGTTTGAAGTCTGCCGGCAACTGGCAAAAAAGGGGTTTCATGTAGTTTTAAGCTCACGAAACGAAAAAAAAGGCAAAGAGGCCATTAAAAAACTTAAAGAAGAAAAATTATCAATTTCCTATTTAAAATTAGATGTTACAAAAGAATCAAGTATAAAAACAGCGGCAAAGCAATTTGCAAAAGAATATGGAGTTTTAGATGTTTTAATCAATAATGCAGGAGGTAATTATGATTATGGAATAACACCAACTCAATCTCAAGTAGATTTTATTAAAGAAACTTTAGAACTTAATTTATTAAGTGCTTGGACAACTACGAAGCATTTCCTCCCTTTATTACTAAAAAGCTCATTCGGAAAAATAGTAAATGTTTCTAGTGGAGCAGGCTCACACGGAGATCTGTATTTTGGTTTAGCAACAAATAATGGCTCAGTAGCATCTTATGGAATTTCAAAGCTTGCTCTAAATGGTCTTACAGTAAAACTTGCTGCAGAACTGAAAGATAAAGGAATTCTAGTAAACTCAGTTTGTCCAGGTTTTACAGCCACAACCCCAGAAGCAAAAAAAATGGGCGCAAGACCTGTAGAAGAGGGGGCAGCAAGTGTCGTTTGGGGTGCGTTACTCGAAAAACACGGGCCAACAGGTGGTTTTTTTAGAGATGGAAAATCAATTGGTTGGTAAATTTCATATTAAAAAAATTATTAACAAGGGATTTTTTTAATTACATGGTCTCTTATGTAATGAGCTTACTAAGATTTTTTTAATATTAATTTATTGTTTAGGAATACATATTTATATCAATTAACCTACATTTTTTTAATTATAATATATTTATTTATTAAAAAGGTTAAAATTTACTTTGTAAAATAAGATTTTATTATGTTTATATTAAATACAGAACCAAAATTTAAAATAAAACTAGAATGTTATAATTTCTAAAAAGAAGGTTATACTCCTTCTAAAAATCAATATAAAATACATGATTTTTTATTTTTAATTTAATTAAATATTTATCTATCAATTATACATATGATAAAATAAATATTTTTATTGTTGACTATTCAAAAAATAACGTTCAATTTCGTAAAATGTAGCTAATAATTATTCCATTTAAGGAGAAATAGTTATGGATGATATTTCTTTTGAATTTATTGTAGATTATGGAAAACATAGAGCTGGTGAAAATAAAACTGATCCTTATGAATTAGTGGTTTATGAATTGCAATATTTTGTTGGTTCTGATTTTTCTGATAAACCTGATAACTTCTATAAAGAAAAACCAATTGTAGAAAAATTTAAAGCAAATTTAAGGCGTGAAGTAAATAAACTTGAAGTAAGAGAATCTATTTTTTTAAAAGAATTATACAAAGATCTAAATGTAATGCAGATTGATGGTAGATATTACGGAAATGAAGAGTTTAAGAAAAAAGTTCTGGAATTTAGTAAAAATTATTCTGCTTTTAGTAAAGATAAACCACTAGAATTTGATAAGACAAATATTGACTACTTCTTGCGAAATAGAAATTTATATCAATTAGAATATGTTTCATCTAAGTATAAGACAAGTAAAACAATCCTTGATATTTTAGAAAACAAGTTTATTCAACGTCTAATATTAAATTCAGACGTAGTAACAAGAGCCTTTATTCCAAAATGCTTTATATGTAGGTTAGAAGAGCTTAAAGAAAGTAAAGAATATAATAATGATCATATTATTAGAACAATAGTAAATTATTTTAAAGATTATTCTAGCATTGTTATAAAAAAGCAAGGAGATTATGCTCTTGGACGTGGTAATTTATTTTTAGAGAAGTTAGATCTTAAGGAAATGGTTAAAAATCATCCTTATTTTATAGGAGGTGGAAGTAACCCATTATTATTAATTGAGGGTGTTAGTAATGTTGGAATGAAATCCCGAAAGCCTGACAATAACTCAATTACAACCTATCGTGCTGCTGTTGTCTATCATATAAGTGGTAATGGAAATGTTTTATTATACAATGCAATAAATATTCATGCAGAAAAAACAGATAGAAATCAACCAGATTCTCATGGCTGGACAAGTGCTTATCATTTTGTAGCAGAAAAACCGAGAGAATTACAACGAACAGCAAAAAGTAAAGATATTACTTATTGCGATTCTGGCGATAAAAATAATTATAATTACTCAATATCAAAACTAGATTTTGGGAAAGTCGCAAGAAATTTGAACTTGAAAGATAATAAACCAGATTTATTTAATAAATTTTTTCAAATTGCTCTATTATTAGGTTCTTTTGATAAAAAAATTTTTATTGATTATTTAATTAATTCTTTTAAAAATAATGTTGATGGCGTAGTAGGAAATATTCAAATATTTAGATCATATACTAACTTTGAAAAATATGATAATTTGGCAATAATTGTTAAACAATTTGAAATGCTAACTCCGAATAGCTGAATATTTAGCTATAAAACAAGGAATTATTTGGAATAAAGCTATTCCAAGAAGTAACAATTTTATTTATAATTCCTAATACTGATTGTCCCATTCTGTTTTAAAAAAAGCTAGTAAAATGTAAAATATTTTATATTTCTATTTCATTAAAAATAAATGCAATATTATCAGAGTAATTCATGTCATATCTTAAAATTATATATTTAAAAAGATCATCTATATTACTTTTTTTATCATGTAATATACCATAGTTTGGATCATAAAACAGATAATTAAATTCATCAATTATTAAATAACATGAATGTTTAATTTCAGAGTATGAATATATACTATCTATTGATAAATTTTTATTTCCAATATAACATGTTTCTCCATCATGAATGAAGTATCCTTTAGTTCTCCTAGAAGTAATAGATATATTATTTGTAAATGAAAAAAACAAAAATCTAGGTTTTTTATTCCAGTTTTTTAGATAATTAAAAACATTTTCTAATGATTTATTATGGGGATATATGATGTAATAAGTGTTTAGTAATTCTATCTTTTTTTTTGTGATATCATTGTATATATTCTTTATAAATAAAGATATTAGATCAGAAGTTTTTTTGCAAAAATAATCCTCATTTTTTATGATATCTGAGATACCAATTGAAAAAGTAGATGCTTGTTGTTTTTTATGAATATCCATAATAACATTTTTTTGATTTTTAAGAGCACTTTTAATAAAAGTTAAATTTATCTTTATGTTATTAAAAAAAACGTGAACACAATTATTATATGGTATCTTTTTTCTTAAATAAATATCTAATAATACACATAAAGTTGTACAAACAGCACTATCTATAATACTATCCTGATTTAATTGGATAAAATTTGAAGTACTCAAAGTATCTATTCGAGATAAGCTCTTATTTTGTAAATCTATGTCAGAAATAAACATCGTCTACTCGCTTTTTATAAAAATAAGTAATTTATTTTCCTTATTGATAATGCTAAATTATTATTAATAAATAAGCATTATCAATAAATGTATAATATCGAAAAAGAATATCTATAAAAAATTAAATCCGCAAGATATTTTATAAACTTCAAAATTAAGAAAATATCTTTGACTATATTCAAGGCAAGTTTTATAAGAAATTTCTCATCGCTTAAATAAATGCACAGGAAATGTAGGCCGAGCAATCAAAGAATTTCTGTAACGAGAGCAATTTCCATAATCTTCTAACAGTCCTAAAAATTGAGCCCAACCCAAAGTATAAGCCATAGAAATATCAACCGCTGTAAAGTGGTTCCCAACAAGATATTGTTTATCTCCGATTTCTTTTTCTAAAATTTTTACAATGGAATTAAATTCTTCTTTTGCATATTCTGTATCAGCATGGATACGTTTATTCTCAGGTAAAATTATTGAGTGCTTTAAGATTCGCCAAAGTGGAGTTTCCAATTCGCTGAGACAAAAAGACATCCATTGATCATAATAAGCTCGGTCATTAGTTCCAGACAAAGGTATAAGTTTTGATTCTGGAAATTTTTCACCTAAATAATTTAAAATAGCTGTTGACTCATACAAAAAAAACGAACCATCTTTTAAAATAGGAATTTTTCCAAATGGATTCATTTCTAAAATATCAGGATCTTTATGTGCTTCTCGAGGATCTATGAGATATTCCTTAAAATCCACACCAATTTCTTTAAGCATCCAATAACATTTGACCCAACGAGAAGAACCAATACCATAGAGTTCTAACATTGATAAAATCCTCAGAACAAAAAAGATTAATAAAAAAATATCTATTATTCTATACTTCCATTTTAATTCTATCAAAACATCTATCTGATATTTTTAATAAACGACTAATTTCAGGAATAGAATAATATCTCCTATCCTAAAGATCAATGATTGCATAAAATTCAATAATTTAAATTAGTTATATATTCAATAAGTAATGTCTTCAAATGTCATAAATACTTTTCAAGCAACTTTGCTTAGTAAGACCATAAATAGTTTTAGGGATAGTAAATCAGTAGCTTGGAAACAAAATAATAAAGCTATATTCCAATATTAATTATAAATAAAAATTCTTCTAAAAACAAAATATTTATCCTGATATTATAAAACAATCATAAATAAAGCCTATAATATCATATATATATTTATTTTTGTATAAAAAAATAAATTATTGACATAAATTAATTTAAATATCTATAGAAAACATGTGCTAAAATAATAGCACTTAAAGCCAATAATTAATTTACAAAAATTCAAAAAGGAATATACTTTGCGATACCTATATTTTCAAATCATCACTTTTTTCTTAATTTTTTTTCTAAATAATGCATATGGAAAAGAAATAATTAAGAAACTAGAAATAACAAATCATCTTGGAATACCATTACTTAGTTTCACGGATGATAATAATATCACACAAGATTTCATTTCTTCTAATGAAAGCTTCAATATGAGTGATATCCATATTCAATCTGTAATTTCAAAAAAACATCCCTATAGTTATTGCTTCAAAATAAACAATAGAACTCCAAGAAATTTTAAAAATTTTCCAATATATCTAAATTTTTATGAAAACAATATAAAAATTGATAAATTTTTTATTAATATTGAAATTTTACAATCATTTCATACCTCTCATTTTTGCACTATTGCTTCAAAGAAAGAAATTATTAAACATATTAAGAATAAAAACTTTAATAAACATCATTTTGATTTTGAGAATACTAAAATAATTTCTGGTAATAATTTTGATATTTCATTTGTTTTCATTTCGGGTAATAAACAGATATCTCCTAATTTCAATGAAATTTATAGTTTTGTACAATTAATAAATCAAAGTAGTTTTACCAAAATAGATAAAGAAATATTTACTAAAACTCTTAATGAAGTATCTTATATTTTAAATTATGATATAGAAAATTTTAAGAAAATATTAATTTCTTATTTGAATAAAGAAAAGCTACAAAATAAATATAATTCTTTATACTTTGAAAATAGGGAAAATACACCTGAAAATTTAAAAAAAGCTAGTAGTAACCTTTCATTAATTCTTAAAGAACTTGATGTGCATTTAAAAAATAGTCGTGATCATGAATTACTTGCTTCAGAAATTATTAATAAAATTAAAAATTTAAGAAATTATTTGACAAAAGATTTTCCTAAAAAAATTGAATTTTTTAAGTATGTTAATGACAATCCTAAGTATTCAGAATTCCCAACAGGATTTAAAACATATTGTTTAAGTAATAATTGCCATGGCCCTTCAATATCATTTTCATCCTTTTTATTTAATCCCGATCCAAGTAAAATTAATTATCGCTTTCATCAAAATATCACCCATGAAATTACTCACATATTAGGTTACGATGAAGGAATAGCTTATCCTATTGGATATGCTATGAGTGAAATTATTAATAATTATTACACAGGTTCAATATTTAATAATATTGAACCTGTGTATGAAGATTTCAAAAATAATAACGAAAATATATTTATTGATATCAGAGACATTACCGTACCTGAAGAAATTGATATTCCTCAAAAAACTACTGAAAAAGATCAAACAACAGAAAGCAGTCAAACCAATTCAGCAACAAAATTTGATAAAAAAAATTATTTTCCGATTTTTGGAAATTCCATTATTTTTCTTTATCTTTATAAATATTATTTGAATTATTAAATTCTATGGATTAAAGGAGCAATTTTTTAATCAAGAATAAATCCTCCAACTTGAGCATCCCATAATTTTTTATATAATTGTTGTAAAGAAATTACATATTGGAATGTATCATAAATAATTTTATTTTTGATGATACATTGATGTTTGTAATTTAGAAAACTATCAGAACGCCATGTTACATTATCTAACAGAATAAAGTTTGCTACTATAAAAATTAAGGGAAAGACTATACTTTCGATTTCATTTTGTTTTGATTGGCTAAGTGTATTTATAATATCTTTAAGAAAAAACTATTTAAAAGCCCCATAAATCAGGCTGCAAACGGAATAAGTATGTAAATAAAAACTATAAATTTATAAGGTTAAAGAAAGTTCAAAGTAAATTGAGACAAATTTTTCCGCAAAGAGTGCATGTTTTCCACCATTCGTATATTGACAATTTAAAATGTATTGAATATAAAAAATATTAATTAAAATACGTAAGGTATAGCTATTTAGATTACGCAAGAAATAGTTTATTTCAGAAGAACTATTTTCTGCCTTTTAAACGCTAACTTCTTAATACTATCTGGGAATGGTTATTTTTTCATGACACACTTTTAAAACTAAACAGGCAACAATCATAATTTAAAATTTTTTAAATTGCAAGCTTTAGATATTATCATATTGGTTTTATAATTTTTTGAATTATTTGATATTTTAACAATTTTTTGGTAAGTAAAACTTAATGTAATTTTATTGTCTCGCTCCTCTAGAAATAATTATTTTTTATAAATTAAATAATGGTGGGCTATGTTAATGTTTTCAAAAATACTTGTAAAAACTATTGCAATTTTTTTATTGGTAGGTTTAACGGAGAAAAACTGTGACTCCTGTCAAAACGTTTATGCTAATGAAACTGATAGTAAAATCCCAAAATTTGTTTATAGAGCTTCTCCTTCAAAGCCTGAGGATAAATTTAAAAATGGTTTTATTAGAGATAGAGCATTGAGTACCGATCTAGGCTTGCACATTTCAGGAGACTCAGGAGATTCCACTGCATTTATAAGCACGACTTCTAATCGAGATTATGCAAGACAATTTGCAACATCCTATGCTATGGGCTGGTGGTATGTTCGTGAATTTTTTGTTTATGAAATTATTCCACAAAATAATTTTATAGATTTAGAAGCAACTTACTTAAGAACAATAACAAATTCTACAACATCAGCAGAATTACGCACAGCATTAGAAAATTCAAGAGATACTTTTACTAGGGAAAATGAATTTTCAGCTTTATATGAAATCCGTCCAGAAACAATTGTTTCGGCAACTCGCTTTGAGTTTGATTCCAACACAAGGCAGTTTGTTCAACGCGAAACAATAGAAAATAATATAACTAGAATAAGCAGAAGTAATCCACAAATTGTTGCCTCTTTACATGAAAATAATTTTCCTCTTGGTACTTTTAATGGTATTCAAATACAGTACAATCAGGTATCTAGTGGATTTGCATGTTATGTTCCAAATACTAGCTCAAGTATGCGAAAAAAAAGAAATGAAAATGAAAAAAATTATATCTGCCCTTATACAGGCAAAAATATTTATGAAGAAATTCAATCTCCAGAAGAAATATTTGAAAAAAATTCATTTAAAATAAAAATTGAAGTATTTAATAAGAAAAGATACTGTATTACTCCAAAAAACGGGAATTATATTTACTTAGATTATTGCGAAGAATCAGCCGAATGGATTTATACTGATCTCGGTCAATTAATTACTTTAATACATGACGGAAAAAGTGAACAATATTATTGCTTAACATCTCCATCAAATAACAATGATTATAATTATATTAAATTAAAAATTTGCGACTTGAATTTAAATGAACAAAAGTGGAATTTAAGATCGCATGGCGATAATAACTATATTATTACATCATATAACAATAAGTACATTAATTCTTATAACAACTATTACTTATATCTTGATGAGAGCATAGATCAAAATAAAACATTGAAAGTTGTAAATTATAATGAAATGAAAAAAGGGAAGCCATTTCTCCAATTTTCTTTGGATCTTTCTGTAAATGGAAAATACTCAATATATCTTTCTGCAGGAAAAAGTATGTATATTGGATATCCTTCAGAAATAAAAAACTACTATAATGCACATAGTAATATAATATTTTCAAATTATGGAAATAGTGAATTAGAACCACAGGTATGTTACTATTCATCTCTTATTAAAAACGGAGGTTCCTCTTCTGATTGGGTAAGTGGTGATTATTGCTCCTCAAATAAAGTTTTAAAAAAAGAATTTATTTGGATTTTAAATAAAAACACTTTTTTTAATTACTACATCACTGATATTGGAGAAAACTACTTAAGATTTGATAACATAGTAATGTCAGTTAATCGTTATTTTGCATATACAGCAAATAGTTTATGGTATGATAATAGTAGTTTTTTAAGTAAATTTAAATTTAATAATCCTGAAAAAATATTTGCAAACTATTACTCAAAAGGGAAGAATTTGTCTCAAAAAGAAAGACTAAAAAATGCATATAACGGTGTAAAAAAATATTTTTATAGTTATCATGAATAAAAATTTAATTTTAATCGCAGAATTCATACTGAAATTTAGAATATTAACAGGCTCACTAATTCTTAGACAGAGTAGTAATTTCTTTACATCAAATAAAGAAATATTTTTTGAATAAGAAAAGCCTTAGGATAAGTATAAAAATATCCTAAGGCTTGAATTTTAATTTAATTAAAACTTATTTCACTATATCCAAATCAAGTTCAAGAGAAATTATTTTTGAATATTTAGAATTGTGCCATCCTTTAGCAAGAATGTTGAATTTTGCTGTATATTTTCCTGCTGCTAAGTTAGTATTTTTAGAAGGATCAAATTTTACAGTTAAAGCGGAAGCGAAATTACTATAGCAAATTGCTGCATCATTCATATATTTTCTTCCACAACCACGATCTGTAAACCCTGTTAAAATAACTGGAACAAGTTGATCATTATGATTGGCATAAACTGTAAATTGAGTTCCAGGAACATATTGACCAATTCCCCAAGCAGCTTTTATGTCATTTACTAAAAAGTAAACTGAACTTTTTCTTCCATCAAATGCTGCTTCTAAAGATAAATCTTCAGATTTATAAAATTTATCTGCAGTAATTAAATTTTTTGTCTCTTGTATGATATTAATATTTTCTTCTTGAGTTGTAATATCTGCTGTATTGCTTGTTTCAGCTGTTGAATTAGATTTTTTACCACAAGAAGCTATAAGTAAAGTAGATCCTAAGATAATTGTGATAAAAGATTTTGAAATAATATTTTTCATAAAATATTCCTTTTAAAAGAGTGATTATAAAGTAACTATATTTGTTACTTTTGTAAATTTAACACAAAAATAACAAATTTAAAGTTAAGTTTTAAAAATTAGATAAGTATAAAATATTAAAAAGTAATATAGAAAATTACAGTTTAATTACAGAATAAATTACTTAAATTAATAATTTTTTTTACTGCAAATTATAGAATGTTTATTAAATAAAAATTAAGAAAAAATTACAGAGTATTTTTTTTGAGTCTTATAATAAAAATTAAGCAAAAATTCAAAATAGTACACTGATATACTAATATATTCAAATTCTTTTCAGTCTATATCTATCAACCGAGAGAATTAAATACTATGCATAGTAAATTTAGTAGCTAAATCAATTGCTGTTTGACAAGCTCCTTCCATAAAACCGTAATATTCTTTACTAGCATGTTCACCTATAAAATGTAATCTATCATTTAATTCACTTTTATCCCAGCATCCATATAAGGTAGTCATTTGCCCAATCAGTGGAGTTGAATATGATTCTTGGATAAATGGCTCATTTGCCCAATTGATATATGCACTTTTTTTCTCGTAAAACTTAAATACATTTGGCCATATTTTTTCATAAAACTTTAGAGAATTATTAAATTCATCTTTTTCAATTTTATTTCCAATGAAACATTAGATAACAATGCAAAAGTTAAACTTGATGTCGTGTTTTTTATTAATTGTCTTCTATTAAGCATAAAAAAATTCCTAAATTAAAATAAAAGCAAAATTTATAATAAAAGAAAGAATTTTAATAAGATATTATAAAAATTCGCTTAGTAACATTTTAATACTAATTATTACTAAAAAAATTGCAAAAATTTTCTTTAATATTTCAATTGGTAATCTATGCGCTAATTTAACTCCTAAGGGAACAAATATTAAACTTGCTGGAACAATAGCAAATACCGCAGGCCAATATATATATCCTGTGGCTTGATATGTAGAACTTTTAAACCCTAAAATAACAAATCCTATAGCCCCACTGAGCGCAATAGGTAATCCGCAAGCAGCTGAGGTTGCAATTGCATTTCGAATAGGAATCCGAAACCAAAGAAGGAGAGGAACTATTAAAGAACCTCCACCTATTCCAACTAAAGCACTAAAATTTCCAATTAAATACCCAAATAAGTTACTCAATAAATACCCTGGAAATTTTTTTTCACCTTTAGGATTTCCGAGAAATTCAATTTGAACTGCAACAATTAAAAGAAAAAAAGCAAAAGTTATTTTTAAAATAGAACTTGACAATGAATTAGCAATAAATACACCTATTAAGGTACCAATTACCATACCTGGTAGGAGTTTCTTAAATGCAGGCCAATGGATAGCTTTCCGTTTTTGATGCGCATAAATAGAAAATAATGCGGTAAAAACAATGGTTGTCATAGAAGTAGCAATTGTCATATGCATTATTTTGTCTTGCTGTATTTGAAGTTTATATTGAAAAATCCAAATTAATGAAGGAACAAGAATAATACCTCCACCTAAACCTAATAAACCAGCAATTGTCCCAGCGAATGCACCAAGAAGAAGAAAGTAAAGTAAATCTAGCATACTAGTTGTTCTCAAAAGTTTATAGAAAAGAACGTTAATACTATATTTTTTTTTATTAATCTATTACTTTAAAAAGTTTCTCAAGAAATATGAACATTCTTTCTAAGTTTAAATAACAAGACTATTTTGAAAATTAGGGACTTATTGAAGGTTTTATAGATTCTTCTTTTTTGGTACTTTGTCTTCATTAAGTCACTTTGATAATGAAGAATAATAATTATTACTAATTAAAATTTAAATAGACTATTTTCATTTTATTTTAAAATTTTGTAACTTTAAAATAATTGACATTAATAAACTTAATTTTTAGAATTGACATTCTTCTTCGAAACTTTATGAGGAACTTATGAAAAAAAACTCCCAATGTCCCTTTACAAATGCCTTAAATTCTCAAATTAGCAATAAAAATTGGTGGCCAAAACAAGTTAACTTAGCAATTTTGCATCAACACTCTGAATTAAGTAACCCTTTAGAAAAAAATTTTAACTATTCTGAAGAATTTAATAGCCTTGATCTCAATGCAGTTGTTGAAGATTTGCATAAATTAATGCGAGATTCGCAAATTTGGTGGCCAGCAGACTATGGGCATTATGGGCCTTTTTTTATTCGTATGGCATGGCACTCTGCTGGTACATATAGAGTTTTTGATGGTAGAGGGGGAGCAGGTAATGGTTCACAAAGATTTGCTCCATTAAATAGTTGGCCAGATAATGGAAATTTAGATAAAGCTCGCCGTTTACTGTGGCCTATAAAACAAAAATACGGCTGCAAGCTCTCTTGGGCTGATTTAATGATCTTAGCTGGAAATGTAGCATTAGAATCTATGGGATTTAAGACATTTGGATTTGCTGGAGGAAGAGAAGATATTTGGGAACCTGAACAAGATATCAATTGGGGGCCAGAAACAAAATGGCTTGGTGACGAACGTTACAAAGGTAACAGAGAATTAGATAATCCTCTAGCTGCAGTCCAGATGGGACTTATCTACGTCAATCCTGAAGGTCCAAATGGAAATCCAGACCCACAAGCTTCTGCCAAAGACATTCGTGAAACATTTGCCCGCATGGCTATGAATGACGAAGAAACAGTCGCTCTTGTTGCTGGTGGACATACTTTTGGAAAATGTCATGGCGCAGGAGATCCCTCTAATGTCGGTCCCGAACCTGAAGGCGCTGATATATCAGAACTTGGCCTTGGTTGGAAAAATCGTTTAGGTACAGGAAACGCTGAGCACACTATAACTAGTGGAATAGAAGGAGCCTGGACCCCAAACCCAATCCAATGGGATAATGGATATTTTGAAACTCTATTTGGATATGAATGGGAATTGACTAAAAGCCCTGCAGGAGCTCATCAGTGGAAGCCTAAAGGTAACAAAGCAGAAAATACAGTTCCTGACGCCCATCTTACGAAAAAGAAGCACGCACCAATGATGACGACTGCTGATTTAGCTTTACGAGTGGATCCAATCTATGAAAAAATAGCACGTCGGTTTTTAAAACATCCAAATGAGTTTGCTGATGCCTTTGCTAGAGCTTGGTTTAAATTAACACATCGTGATATGGGTCCCATTAGTCGATACTTAGGGCCACTTGTTCCAAAGGAAGTTTTAATTTGGCAGGATCCAATCCCATGCATCAATCATGCGAAAGTAAATAAACAAGATATCAAAGATTTAAAAATTATGATTTTAAAATCTGGTTTAAGTATAAGTCAGTTGGTAACAACAGCTTGGGCTTCAGCATCAACTTTTCGAGGGAGTGATAAAAGAGGTGGGGCAAATGGAGGGAGAATAGCACTTGAACCTCAAGTAAATTGGGAGGTTAATCAACCAGCACAATTAAAAAAGGTAATTTCAAAGCTAGAAAATATTCAAAAGAATTTTAATTCAAACCAAATTAGTAATAAAAAAGTTTCTTTAGCAGATTTAATTATTTTAGGAGGATGTGCTGCAATTGAAGCTGCTATTCAAAAAGCAGGATTTGACTTTCAAGTACCTTTTTCACCTGGTAGAATGGATTGCTTACAAGAACATACTGATATTGAATCTTTTGCAGTTTTACAACCTTTAGCAGATGGGTATCGCAATTATGTTAGCAAAAATTATTCTGAATATGCTGTAGAGCTCTTCATAGATAAAACTCAATTATTAACTTTATCTGCACCAGAAATGTGTGTACTACTAGCAGGAATGCGTGTTCTTAATACAAATTACCAAAACTCAAATTATGGTGTTTTAACAGAAAAACCTGAGACATTATCAAATGATTTTTTTGTTAATTTACTTGATATGAATATTTATTGGACAAAATCTAAGAATGAAAATTTATATGAGGGATTTAATAGAATTACAAATAAAAAGATTTGGACTGCAACAGCGGTGGATTTAATTTTGGGTTCTAACTCTCAATTAAGAGCCATTGCAGAAGTATATGCTAGCAATGATAGTAATATAAAATTTATCAAAGCATTTATTCATGTTTGGAATAAAGTAATGAATTTGGATCGATTTGATTTAAAATAAACCGACAAAAAAAAACGCGTTAGAATTTTTCCTTTTGGTAATTATCGTTTAGTGTATTATTATCAAGAGGGAAAATATGAAATTCTGTTACTTACTACCTATATTTTTCATTAGTTTTTCTGCCAAGTGTGAAGACTATCTTAATTTGGTTACAGGTAATGACTATCCACCCTACTCTGACGAAAGATTACCTGAGGGTGGTGTATTTACAGCCAAGGTTAAACAAATACTGAATAAACTTAATATAAAATATAAAATAGAGTTTATGCCTTGGGCACGTGGGTATGAACTTGTGAAAAAAGGAACCTTTTCAGCAACTTTTCCTTATACTTTTACGGAAGAAAGAAATAAAGAAGTTTTATATTTAAAAAAATCTATTCTTTCTTCTAAAATATTCATTTATACACATATTAAATATAAAAATAAAAAATCTATAGATGATTTTAATGGGTTAGTTTTTTGCGCCCCAAATGGATACTACATAGAAGAATCAATTCAAAACAAAATCAATAAGGAAGAAATAAAACTTCAAAAACAATTTGATGCCAAATCTTGTCTAATTTCGATAATAAATAATGATGCCGATTTTATGATTTTAGGATCTGAACATATTAAAAAATATCAAGAAGAAAGCACAGAAATACTTAAAAAAATAGTTCCATTAAAAAATCCTATTAAAAAAATTGAATTATATATTGTATTTAATAAAAATATAGATAAAAATATATATAATAAAATTGAGAAAGAATTAAATAAATAATAATTTAAATAATTCTTTATATTAATAATTAATTTTATATTTTTTGTGTTTTTTAAAAATATATTCAAAATAAAAATTAGTTATTTCAAATATTTATATTGAAAGTATATATTTTAATGATATATTTATTCCTGTATTTGTTTATATTTTGTAAGATTTTAAAAGTTTATTCAAGCAGAAAGATAATACTATGAAACTAAAAAATTTAACAATATTATTCCTTATTTTATTGTATAATATGGCTGTAAATGCAAAAACTGTCCCTAACAATCCAAATAATACAAATTATATAAATTATATTAAATGGTTAGATAGATTGAGCAATGTTGCAAGTGGTGCAAATTTCATAGCTAAAAAATATAACCCTCTTTGGCATTTAGATAGCTTAGGGTTTTATCAATCCGGATATGGGTTACTAAAAGATTCATATTTAATTAAAAATGGGCTTGGAGAGCTGGATTTAAAAACAGCAACAGGTTCCTTAATTAAAGCTTTGCAAATCCATGGATATTTATCTGGATATGTTCTTCCTGGACTTTCGCAAATTTCTTTTATGTATACGGCGTATTCTACATATCCTTCAGTTTTAAATACTTTTTATCATTATACGCATACTCCATTAAATATTTTAACCGTAGATGCAAAAAATCCCGTTCTAAAAATAAGTGATTTTGAAAGCACAATTCAACCAAGTTTTTCTAATTCGACATATTTAAGATGTTCAATTTTGACAACTGATAAAGTACCTAAATTGGAAATCTCGCAATTCATTACAGATGAAGATTTACCAGGTTTAGATAAAGAAAATGTTAATCAATATTATAAAGGTCATATTATTATTTATGGAAGGTGGTTAGAAATTACTAGTAATGACAGTGTTAAAAAGCAATATGTCTTTGCAACTTTAAATAATCCAATTGAATTACAAGAAGCCTGTTTAAGAAAATATCAACCATACTTAGAAAATATATTTAATGCTTATAAAGCTGAACCAACAAATAAATATTTAGAAAAATTATACTTTGACCATTTGTATTTATTTCAAAAAGGAGAAAATGCTAGTAAATATTTTATTCCAACAGCTGGAAATACAAGCTATAGCGAACACTATCCAATTTTATTTTATTCCCAGATAGATAAAGATCACGCTATTCGCCTTGCTCCTGAATAATTTTATATTAAGTTAAAAATTCTAAATTTATTTTATGAATTTCATTTATTGAATAAATTTTTTCTATGTATGAATCTGGCCTAACTAAAACACATTTCTCTGCGTAATCATAAAAGTCAGTCCAGTAATCTTCTGCATTTTTCTTTAAGTGAATTTTTATAATTTGAACATTTTTATGGATATATTTATCTTTAATAATATCATCTAATTGAAATATTAGTAAAGTATAACATGAATATTTTAACAACGTATATATTCTTTCTTTAGATTCTTTTTTATAAATGTAGAAATCAAATAACCTATTTAAAACATATCCATTTCTATTATAAAATATTCCCATTCCTGTGATATTTCCTGCATGTTTCTCAACAATCTTCACATAATCTATAGCATGAGAGTTGTTTTCAGAATATTTAGTTGAACGAACAAGTTTTCCAGAAGTTTCAATCACGCTAAGAGCTACTGGTTTTCTTTCATTTTCATATGTATCAAGCAAATTTATGGGAGAAATTTTATTATTAACTGAGTGTATTTTCCAAATTAAATTAAATGCATCAGCTATTCCTGTATTAAGACCTTGTCCCCCATTAACTGAATGTATGTGTGCAGCATCCCCAACTAAAAAAACTTGATTTGCTACTGTAAATCGCTCTGCAACTGACTCTTTTACTGAAAATTGAGAAAACCAATTTAAGCTTGCTAATGTAATTTCATAAGGTGTAATAGCTTTTTTTATTTTATTCATGACATTTTGGAGCGTAATTTCCTCTTCATCCATTCTAATATAAAATCTTTCAATGTTACCTTCACGTGGTATCCAAGCAACATCTGATGTTTCATTTTGAAAAACTATTATTTCTGGTACTTTAGGAAAATTTGTGTCTATTTCCGCATCTAAAACAGCCCAGGTGAGTTTTGGTCTTGTAATTTCAAAAGAAATATTAAACATTTTCCTAACAAAGGAATGCGCTCCATCAGCTCCAATAACGTATTTAGAATAGATAGTTTCACCTGAAGAAATTTTTGTAGCACAAAAATTTTCCGATATTTTAATGTCAAGAACTTTAGTTAATCTTTTGACTGGATTATTTAATTCTTTTAACTTTTTATCTAAGATATTTTCTATAAATGACTGTCCTAGCATCAGAAAGTGTTTATGAAAACATCCTTCTAAACTTTCCCACCAAGCCGATTGTCGAGAAATAAATCTTCCATTTTCCCATACAGAGCTTGTATTACAAGTTTTCCCAAGCGGATAAACACTGTCAAATAAATTTACGATTTCTAAAAGCTGCAATGTTCTAGCATTTAATGCATCGGCTCTCCCTGCTTTTAAGGGACCTTCAGATTTATCAAAAATAATTGATTTCATGCCACAAAGTTGAGATAAATAGGCACACATTAATCCCACAGGGCCTGCTCCAATAATAGCTATATCAGTATAAATATTTTTCATTTGTAAGACTCTAAATTTTCATTTTTTACAGGAGGATCACTTAAAACATGAACTCTCTGCAGATGTCTTGGAGATTTTGAAAGAAATGCTTCTCGTCCATGTAATAATGTTAGATTATCAGCAATTACTACGTCATTTTGTTCCCAAGTATGCGCATAAAAATTATTTTTAGAATATAAAGCGGCTTTTAAAGAACTATGAAATTTTTCTTCAATTTTATTATCTATTCCTGTAAATTTTAATTCTGGATAATTAATGAAATTCCCAAATTCATTTGAAGGTATTTCATTGTAACGAATTACATTATAATTTTTATGAGGATGTTTTGTAATGATCGGTGATACCACTTTGCTATGATAGAAATCTGTTTTTCTTAAATATGTACCTGTTACATTATCGCATAAATTTAAAAAATCTTTTGAAGCATTTTGCAATAAAAGCAAGGTATTTGAAAAAGTGGTTCGTCCACCTTGGCCTTTGTTAGGAGCTGAAACGCAATGAAAAATTTGATACTCTGGAATATATTCGCGATACATTCCATCCCAATGTAATGGAACATAGTTGTGATGAAAGATATGATCATTTGGATTTTCTTGTTCAATTAGTTCTAGCACCTTGCCAAAGGGCCATAAACTTATTTTGCCCCAATTTTCACAATAAAGTGCAAAATCATTGGAATTTAAAAATGTTTTAAATCCACGGAGCACAAGAAATTGCTTTGTATGAAAAATTTCTCTTAAATTTTCGGTGTCTAGAGAATGAATTGATTGATTGGAAAATGTTGGTTCAAGAAGCATACCAAATGGTTCGAGTTTTCTGGTTTTAAAATTCATTTTATGCCTCTGAAAATGAAAGTGAAGTATAATTTTGCTCTTGTTCAGTTAATTCATAGTAGCTTGGGCTTCCTGCTGATGTGTAAACTAATTTTGCCCCTAAATTTTCAGCCTCTATTCGCTTAAGAAGAAAAAATCTTTCATTTAATTTTACAACTACACCGTGCCATGGTGTTCCCCAGCTTTCTTCACCAATAAGTCGAATGCCAAGCTTTTTGGATCCGCAACTTTGGGGATGGATTGAAAGCCTGACAGATTCTGGAAACCGTTTCGCAATCAATTCACTCCAAGCATTGCTCCTTAAAATGACTTGATACGCTTTTGCTCTACTCTCTTTTTGAATAAGATTGCGACTTTTAGTTTGCCCTGGATAGGAAGCGTCTTCAACTAAAAATCTTGTCATACCGCAATAAAGTCTATGCGCATCGATATGATCTTGTTGACTTGATAGTCTAGAACCTAGCAATATTTTTTCACGCAAATTCTCTAACGTATCTCCAAAATGGTACATCAAATCTTCTCGCAACTTTGTAAAGTTATTTTCACTAGATACATCATCTAAGTGAAATGTTGATAAATTTGAAAGCTTCATGTCAGATATCATCTCAATGATTGCATTTTGATACTCAGTTATTGCATTTTCATTTATTCCAATAATATCGCTAAAAACACGCCCATCAGAACATATTTTTATTTTTGCACCAGGTGGATAAATGCTAGTAATTTGTTCGCAGATTTGATTTAAAAGTTTTAAAGCAAGCTCCTCCCCCATATCAGGTAAGTGGCTAATAACTTTAAATAAATTTGGAGATTTTCCTGGAAATGCAGGCAAGACAAATGTTATTGGTTCATACTTTTCAATAAAAGCTAAAATTTTTGTAATATACTGAGAATGGCATTTCGCACAATTTTGAAAGCAATTTCTATGTTTTTGAAGCGTTCTACGATATTTAAATAATATATTTAAAATGTCATTAGCTATTTTATTTTCCATAAAAAACCCTCAATATTTATACTTAAATAATATTTTTAAGTACAATTTATTGAGGGATCATCGCAAAATTTGATGAAAATCTAAAATAGGCTCTCATTATCATTGCAATAATAAAAAACTATACATTTTTTAAACTTTTTCCTTTGCAGCTTCCTTTGCTAAATCCATTTGTGAAATACCATTTTTTTGCGCTAATGTCATAATATTAGTATATGATTTTGTTGCACCAAAAGAAAAGAAGTTTCTTTGTTGATTTAGTACCTTACTTAACTTGTTTATTAAATTTATGGAATTTTCTCTGTCAATTTTTTCAAACTCAGATTTAAGAAATTTTCCTTTGTCTGTATTTTCCAATCTTAATATTTCGGCTTGAATACCTAATGAAATTTTTGCATATGTGGATGTCTGTGTTTGTTCAAGAGCATTTCTTTCTAATTCCATTTGATTTTTATATTCAATTTTTTCTTGGAGAAACTTTTTCTTTTCTAGCGATAAATTTTTATCTTTTACAGAAGCAATTTGAGCTTCTTCTATTTTTCTAGTTACTTTTTCTTGTTGATAACCATAACTTATTTTTTGATACTTTTCTCTTGTTCCATCAAACATATATGCTAAAAATAATCCAAATAATCCCCAAACAGATTGGATAAAAGCAAGTTTTTCTTTATCAGAATTGCTACTTGAATAAAAACTTTCTAAAATAGTCTCATGGTTAGCGGGATACATAGCAAATGAAAAGAATAAAAGATAAGTTAAATACGCTTGATTTTTTGATTCATTTTCAACATTTTCAATCTCAAGATTAATATCAGCTAAACCACTATCTTTTAATAATTTTAAATTTTCATTTTGGCTTGCATTTGCATGTTCATGATTTGTTAAAAGCTGTATATTTGTAGTTTTTTCAAATTTAGAGAAATAAATAGCTAATGAACTTATTCTAATTTCAGCGCTTTCAAACATATAATCATTTCTGGTGATATCAAATAAAGAATTTCTTTTATAAAAATTATAACCAAATGATTTAAAATAAGAACTATCTCTAATTTTTTCTATACATTCTTTTAAAATTTCTTTTGCTTCATCACTATTTAAAAAGTTTTTGAGAATTTGAGAGATACTATTCTCTGCATTTTGTTTTTTACTGATCTCATATGCTTTAAAAGGAATTTTAAATTTATCAGGTTTAAAAAAGCTCATAATAAAAGAATGAATTTGATCATTACTCATATCTGTTGAATTAGATTCAATAACTTTAAATGTTGGAATAACACCAAGCATTAAAGCTTTATCAGAAATAAAACTTTCATGTCTTTCCTGTAAGTCCATTATTTGTAATTCAAGTTTTTCTGAATAATTTTTATCTTTAGTATTAGAATTCACGCTTTTTAAATACTTTAAGAATAAATCCAGTGAATATTTAAAAAATTTATCCGTATTTCTTGCCAAGTTTTCATTTATAGGCTTAGTTTCATTTTTTGCTCTACTTTTTTGCTCAAGTAGAGATAGAGAGTAGTCTATATTTCTTTTAAAAATAACCACTCTGTCTTTATATTCAGTATATCTTTTGGTGAAATTTTGATAAAAACCAGTATTTTTTCCAAATAAGAAATCATACAATCCTATCATATTTGACCAGCTACTGTTTTTTTCTTCAAGATAACTTTTATTTAAACTTTCAACATGATTTGAAAATTCGTTCATCATGGATAAAAGTAATTCTGTTCTATCTTTCAATATACTTAAAGGTACCATAGCAAAAAAGACTGATGTATCTTCTTCTCCATACATAGCCATAAGCAATTTACTAAATTTAAGCGCTTCAGTATGATATTGAATTTCTGAAACTAAGTTAATTAAATTTGATAAATAAAATAAATACAATCTAAAAAAATCAGAAGAATTTTTATTAAAGTAATCTCTTTTAAATCCAGGAAGTAGGAATTTAGAAAAGGATTCATAAGGCATCAAAAAGTATCTTTTCAGTTTTTCATCGGAATTAAAATTATTTGCTAAATTTTTATCTTGAAATGATCTTAATACTTCATCTGGAATATCTACAGAGTATTTATTCAGAACAATATTGTAAACGCTCCAAAGTCCAAAAAATGAGTAAACAGATAATTTATCTAGTTTATCATCTTTCAGCATGAATGTACTTACTCTTTCAACATATAAAACAAGTTCACAAAAACTATCTATTTTTCTAGCAAAAACAAATTCGCGTTTTTTATTTTGTTCATTTTTAGAAAATTCTTGTGAGTATTTTTCTTTAAGCTTAGTGTTTTTATCAAATTCCCTCTTAATCGCAAAACAAATATTTACAACATTTTTAAATTCATCTTTAGTCAATATTTTTTGTTCTGAATTAATTTTAATCAGTCCATTATATAATTTACTGCTTGATTCTGAAGCTTTTTCATTAATCTTATGCTGAGAGTTCCACCATTCAAACATTTTGTCCCAAACATTTTGGGCAAAACTTACTGAATTTTGTTTAGGATCTTCTAATTTTACAAGCTGATGGGTAAGAGAAATAATTTTTTCCAGTTGCTTATCTTTATTGTTAAAATTATGCTTTAAAAAATCATGTGCATATTCAAATAATTTATTTACTTTTTTCTCAACTTTTAAAACACTATCATCGTTTGGAATTTCTTCAATACCATTGCTATTTAATTTAACTTTATTTAATTCATTTATTAAAGTTGATATTTTACCAATTTTCTTTTCAAGGCTTTCAAGACGTAAATCTTTTGAATCTTTAATTTCATTTACTTTCAAAATACTTAAGTCAGACCAGATACGATAGGAAACTGATTTAACAGAATCATTTTCAATTCTTTTAATAAAATCATCAGAATCATAAAATTTTAATTCTTGATCTGTACCAAGTAAGCTTGAATAAATCCAGGGCATTATTGGTGTAATTGCTGAAGATCCAGAAAGTAAAATACTTCCCAAGTTTTCCACAATAGTCTCACTATAAACTCTGTTTTCAACATACTTTGTGATTTTATCTTTAAAGCTTTGATATACTTTTTTAAAGTCACTTGGCAATTTTGCTGATATTTGTTCGCTTTCTAATTCTTTTTCAACATAATTTAAAATAGAGAGAATTACTGAGCTAGGCATTTTATCAATTGAAAGAAGTAACATAAATAGGACTTTAACATACGCATTTGCTAAATAAAATCCATTTTCACTATTTCTCCAACTAATTAAAAGAAGTTTTGTATTGCCAAATTTTCCTGAATATTTTGCTTTTAAATACTGGGCTAAAATCTCAACTCCAGCTTGTATTTGTACGGATTGAGTTCTGAAACACTGATTTTCCCATTTGAATAAGTCATAATCCATAAAGGTACGGAATTTTTTTAGACTCACCCACTTTGTTCTAGTTGCTTGAAGCATATAGACAGCCGAGCCAAGGAGAAACCCAGACATAGCTCCCATTAAAGCGTGTGCAGTAGTTTGTACTCCAGGTAGCGCTCCAATTGTATTTCCAACCGCGTAGCCAGCAACTGCTCCTACAGGCCCTGCAACTGCAGTTCCAATGGCTCCCCCAGCTGTGGCCGCCAGCTGTTGAGGACTTACAAAATTTGCTATGACACCACCAGCAGCACCTGATCCTGAGCTCGCAAGTATCATAGACTTGTAGCCAACCCTAGATGCCATGAGCTTCTTTAAATTTTCTCCTTCTTGTTTTCCAAGAGCAAAATATTCAGCAACCAGACTTCGTGCAACAGCTAAATCGCTTTCTTCATTTGAAAAAGGGATTTGTTGATCAGAATTTTCAAACAAAGTTGTCAATAAATCTAATGAGTTAGAGCTTTCTGAAGCTTCTCTTCCGGAAGCACCAGCGTCATGTATTTCGTTCTCTGGCTGAGTCATTTACAAATCCTTTCACAGATTTAATTTTTAAAAAAATACAGAAAAGTGAAATAAATTTTTATCTAGTTTTCTATTTTTTATAATTATCAAAAATCTATATCAAGAGCATTGAACAAACTCTTTCTAAAAAACTTTTCAGAAAGAAAAGAGATAGCGCACCAATAATTATTTTTTAGTATATTTTTTTTTATTATTCAATCTAAATTTGCTTGATCTATCTTATTTTTTTCGTTATAAATAAAAGACTAAAACAATAATATGTATTTTATTTAACTTTGAGCTTCATTTTTGCTTATTTAATTCCATTTTAAATTTTTACCTTAATATTATTAAATTTTAAATTTCAAAAAATATAACAATATTGGTTTATAAAATATCTAATTTTTAAAAAAGAAATAAATCACAAATTAAAGTTCAATTCGTAAATCATAGCCCATTTTTTCAACTATATCTGCAACTAATAAAAAAGGAACATCACATACAGGATCTATCAAACTTAAAAATTCCTTTTGAGTTATTTTAAATTTCTTACAAAAATCTTTTATTTCCATTTGATTTATTTTTAAATAGTCAAGTATCAGCTCGATAAGAGGAAATTTAAAATTGATAAGACTAGTTTTATCTTTTTGGGGAATTATAGCATTATCTTTTTTATCTTTCTGTTTAATCACACTTTTTTTACTTATAACCATTTCTACACCATTCTTCTAATGAACTTTCTGTGCAAATTAAAATTTGCAAAAATTTTCTTAGCAGAAAACATTATAAAGTTAAATAGAATCATAAAAAGATAAATTATTGACTTATCTAAAAAAGTAATTTTAAAAGATATATAATTACAAATATTCAGTTTTTAATTTTATTGCTTGTTAATTATATTAGCATAAAAATTAAGCTTTTAATATAACAAAGGTAAATGACATGACAGGTGATTACATAATTCAAGGAATTTCTAAAAGTATAGGGAGCATTACAGTTACAAGATGTTTACCACACTCAAAAAAAAGGTATCTTGGCCCTTTTGTCTTTGTAGATCATATGGGTCCTATTGAATACAATTTAGAAAATGATATTAATGTTTTACCACATCCACACATTGGATTAATGACTGTTACTTATTTTTTAGCTGGTGAAGGCTTTCATATAGATAGTATTGGAAATAAACAACAAATAAATGTAGGTGACATTAATTTAATGATTGCTGGAAAAGGAATCGTGCATGCCGAAAAAAGTAGACATATTCCTAAAGATCAAACAAAAAAAATTCATATGCTCCAAATTTGGATTGCACTTCCTAAAGAAGAAGAAGAATGCGAACCGCAATTTATTAATTATCCAAAAGATAAACTTCCAAAATTTACACTAAATCAAACCTTAGATGTACATTTACTAATTGGAAGATATGAGCAATTTCAATCTCCTGTTAAAACTTTTACAGAAACGTTGTATTGCATTATTGAATGCAAAAAAAATAACACCGAAAAATTATTATTCCCTTACAAAGAACTTGGTATCTTAGTAGCAAATGGACATGCTAAAATAAATACGCATAATCTAAAAGCAAATGACCTTATTATTTTAGAAAATCCTAACGATATTCAAATTGAAGGTGAACAAGGTAGCATCCTAGTTTGTTTTGGAGGAACCCCATATCCCGAAAAAAGACATATCTGGTGGAATTTTGTTGCTACAAGAAAAGAATTAATTAAAGAAGCTGCCGAAAAATGGAAAAATCAAAAAATGGGATCAATACCAGGAGAATTAGAGTATGTTCCATTACCAAGTGATTATAATTTTTGAATACATAATATATTATTTTATTCTATTCTACGTTAGTATTTTTAGTTTATCTTATATAACTAAGATTCAAGCCCAAGAAATTATTTGGGAGCAGATACAAATCCCCGCTCCTGGTACAAACGAAAAAGGATTAGAAACTCTATTAATATATTCAAATATCCCAGGAAAACATCCCACTGTTCTCATCACACATGGGACTCCAAGAGATCATAACGATATCCCTAAAAGAACAGCAATGGGATTTTTTAAACAAGCAATGTATTTTGCAAAGAAAGGATTTTCGGTTGCAGTTGTTATGCGTTCGGGTTTTGGACATTCTGGGGGTGGAATTGGAAAATATAATAACTTTTCATGTCAAAGTCCTGCATATCTTTTAACAACTAAACAAGCTGTAAATGATTTACAAGCGGCTTTATTGTATTTATCTACTTTACCTCAATTTGACACAAATAATACAATAGCAGTTGGTGCTTCAACAGGGGGGTTAGCTTCTATAGGATTAGCAGCTTTCCCTCTGGATTTAAATGTCGGAAAAATTAAATTGACTTTAAGTTTTGCTGGTGGAAATGGATCTTATGCGCCAAGAAAAATTTGTGGAGGAGATTATACGTTAATATCAGCATTTAAAGAATTAGGAAAATTAACATCAATTCCAATGCTTTGGATTTATGCAGAAAATGATCAATATTTTTCTCCTGAATTAGCCAATGAACTCTTAAACGCTTTTAATAAAAATGGTGGTAATGCTAAATTAGTAATCACACCTTCGTTTGGTGAAGACGGACACTTTTTATTTAATCAGGGAATGAAGATTTGGGAACCAATAGTTGAAAAATTTCTTAATGAAAATAATTTCAAATTAGTAAACATTGTGATAAATAAACAAAAAGAAAATTTAGATCAAAATCCAAATCTATATAATGCACATAGCAAAGAAATATTCTCAAAATATTTAGAAGATGCACCTCATAAAGCTTTTGCAATTGGCGATAAAGGAAGCTATGGAAAAAGTGCAAATCAATACTCTAAAGAGGATGCAATTACAAAAGCGCTAGAAATTTGTAAACAATATAACAAATCTGATTGTAAAATAATTCATTCATTATGATTATTAGTATATAGCATTCAAGTAAAAAATATGTTACTTTATATTTGAATATTTAGCTAGCTCTAATTTATTGTTAAAATTTATTTAATAGATTTCAATATTTTATTTAAAAGGATAGCATTTATGGAAAATTCAAGTTTAGAAATAATTTCAAAAAAACAATATTATAAACTTTTCTGAATATTAAAAAAAACAATAGAGTCATTAAAATTCCAGATATAGAATATTACTTATAGTAATGAATTTTCAACTTGATAATCATGAAAAAGTATCCCCAATGTCATTCTATCCCCTTGTGTTACTTCACTAACTCCATGTTTAAAGACAGTACGATAAAAACCTTTGTTCCCTAATTCAGCATGATAATTTGAAGAAAATATGACAAAACCTCCTTTTGGAATAGTCACTACACGGGGAATACTTTGCATTCGAGGTCTTTGTTGCACTAATATAAAATATCCACCCTCGTAATCAACACCTTGCTGATCTAGCCCAAAAACAATTTGATAAGGGAAAAAATTTGAACTAGCTATATCTTGATGCAAACATGTATAATCACCTTGTTTGTATTTTAAAATTAATGGAGTAGATTTAGTTTGCTTTCCAATTGATGTTTCACTTAAAAAGCTATTTAAAGTTGTTGGATAAATATAATCATATTTATTTCGTTTACTCCATTCATTTGCAGTATTCACAAGCTGTGAATAAATAACTTCTCTTAGTATTTGAATAGTATTTGGCAAAGGATATTTAAAATAACGATATATTCCTTTACCAAATTGATATCTTTCCATGACAATTGTTGAACGATATAATTCATCTTTTTGATAGAAGTCTTTAAATTTCTGACTTTCTACTGCGGTTAAAAACTGCTGATGCAAATAGTATCCGTTATTTAACAGTTTTTCATTTATTAAATTCCAATTTAAATTCAATACTTTGTTACTTAGGGTCATAATTTCTCTTCAAATTAAAAATTAAATTTTTTTTCTAAATCTAGTAAGGCTTTTTTAATGTGTAATCCACCAGAAAATCCTCCTAGAGATCCATCAGATGCTATCACTCTATGGCATGGAATAATTATACAAAAAGGGTTCTTTCCATTTGCATTGCCTACAGCTCTACTGGCACTCATATTTCCGCAATTTTGAGCGAGCTTTTTATAGGAAATGGTTGTTCCATAAGGAATTTTAACCAACTGAGCCCAAACCTGTTTTTGAAATTGAGAGCCTATAATATCAAGCTTTAAATTAAAAGTTGTTCTCTTACCAGTAAGATATTCATGTAATTGGCGTTCTGTTTCTTCTAATATTTCATTAATATAACTATTAATTATATTTTCTCCAGAATTTATTGGCTGCTCTGACCAATAAACCCCCTGAAGACCTGCTGTTGATCCAACTAAGTAAAGATCACAAAGGTTTGTTGTTATTTTTTTCTGTTTTACCTGCATTTTATCTCCAACCTTTTCTAAAACTTTACAAGGTAGAAGTCTTTTTTAAATTATATTCTTATAAATTGCTCGCCAAAACAGGACATCATCATTTTTTAATTAAAATTAATTTAAAAGACGAAGAATTCTTTACGAAGTCAGTCTTAAATGCTCAAATCTTGTTCAAGTAAAAATAAGTATCCGAATTGACTAATATCATTATTCATTGCAGTAATATCTGCGGATGTATTTACTTCATTCACAACGGAATCATTATGTTTGTACCATTTATTTTTTTCTTTTAGATAGGCATAATAATGACCACCATTTAATGTACCATGATGTATTATCACAGCTTTAACGCCATAAGCTCTTTGAGTTGTCGATTTTAAATTGTCTTTCAATGAATAAAAATGAATAGGAAAAACTTCAGGAAAAGTAACAATATCAGTATTTTTAACTAAATTAGCGCCTTGTTGCGTAAAACGTTTTAAAGTTAAAATTATTCTATTTGGAGCTTTATTCAAATCATCTAATGTAAAATAAGTTTGTTTTTCAACAGATTGTGTTATTCCTGTATCACTATCAAAGAAACCATCTATAGTTTCTTTTAAATTATGATTTATTAAATCATTAATATTATTAATATTTTTTATTAAATTAATAGGATAATAGATGTTTTTAGTAAATTTACCATTTACTAATGATTCAGTATAAATAGGTTTTAATGTTCCATCTTTTAACTTAATTTGCGATGATACATAAAATGATTCTGGTGTTTCATTAAGCTCAAAAAATCCTGAAAGAAGTCTAAAGTATTCATCTGCATCAATTTGGTCTTTTGTGATCACAAGACCATTAATTGACCCTGAACCTGTTCTATATAAAAGAGTTTGTGTTATTTCAGTAAATATTTTATATAACGCTTCTCGGAAAAATGGATCTTTACTATTTAAGACCTCAACGTTAGAAGGATTATGATATACTGCATCCATTTTCATACTTAACGATTCCATAAAAGCAAAAAACTCCCTTTGTAAATTATTATTTAAAGGAAAATTGCTTTTTCTTAAATAAGACCAAAGCAATTTATGCACAGAATTAGCAAAGCATGTATTGCCTAAATTTTCTGTTCCAACTGCTTCTGAAAGAAGTTTGGTTGTAATTTGAACTTCTGTTTGTGATTGGCGTGGTGGAATTTCCCTTGCACTAGAACTCTCATGCTTTTTACTTGTTTTATTACAAGATATTAGGCTTATTCCAAAAATAATTGTAAATATTAATTTATGTTTTATACTCATTAGATGAATTTCCTTGTCAAATTAAAATTAAGATTTAATAAAATCTTATTAATTGAAAATAATATATAAATTAATTATTTAATTAGATCAATAAAGACATATGTAATAAAAAAATTTGAGTAATAAATTAAAATATTAGATACCCCTATAGAAGTCATTTTTCAACGTAAAATAAAACAATATTATTATATAAATATTTAAATTTTTAGAACTAAACATTTTTTTTTGGCATAAATATTTTTTAGCTCTTAAATCATCATTTTTAGCAGATGTTTAAATTAATTAACTTATTCTACATTAAATAAGTCTTAAAGTGATAAATAGCGGAATTTAAAATAATATTTTCGGATTAATCCAATAATTATAATTATTATTATAATTATTAAAACACAAATTATAGCACATTTGACAAGATTATATAGAAAATATTATTATAAAATATTTTTTTTACTTTTCTCAAATTTCTTCCATAATAAAGCAGCAACATATCCACGCCAAGGTGAGACTTCATTAATTTTTTCAAGCGAATAACTTTGTAAAGTACGGGCTAATATAAGATCTGTAGCAGGAAAAGCATTAGTGTCCTTTAAAGCTTTTAGGGAAATATAATCAACAGTCCAATCGCCTATTCCTTTAATCTTTTTTAATTTATTAGAAAATTCTTTTATAGACTGTGTTGATTCTAAATGAATTTCATTTTTGATAATTGCATTACAAAAATCTTTTAAAGTTTGTTTCCTACGACCCGTTGTTTTTAATTTTGTCAAATCTGCTTGTAAAATTTGTATTGGAGTGGGAAATAGTTTTATTGGAGCATCATCCGCATAAAATCCCGATTCATTGCCTAATAAATTCACTAAATCTGCAACTAAACTTTTCCCGCGTTCAACACTAACAAGTTGTCCAAGAATAGTGGCTATTGCTACCTCAAAAGCATCCCAGCCAGTTGGCAAGCGTATGCCAGGGAACTCTTCCAAAATAGAAGAAAGTTCTGGTACTTTCTTGATTGAACTTTTAAGATATTCTGGATTAAATTGAAGATCGAACATAGACCTTACATTTTCAATAATTATTGGAATGACCGAAATATTTTGGCAAATTATTTTTAGTAATAAAGAGGACTTCTCAGGAATATGCTCTACACTTAATTTCCCAATTTCTCCATTTATTTGATAAATTCTACTCATAGAATTCTCGGTAAATTCTTCTAACTTTCCCACTTGATGTGAGCGGTAAAAGTTTAATAAAGATTTAAAATCATACGGATTTTGATATGACAAAAGAAATTCAAAAGATTCACTAGAATTTACTTCACAATTTTTTCTAATTTCAGACGGGGACATTTGATACTTCTCTTTAATTGAGGAATTAAATCGACGCAATGACTGGAAGCCTGAATGATAAGCTACTGTCGTTAAGTTACTTGAACTTTTTGAAATAAGTTGTTTTGCTATTAATAAACGATATTCTTGTATTAATTGGACAGGAGTTTTTCCTAGAATATTAGTAAACACCCTTCTTACATGTCGTTTTGTAAAGCCCAATTCTAATGCATAGTTTTCTTCATTAAAGTCAAATATCTCAATAGATTGCAGCTTTTTAAGTGCTTTTGTCAAAAATGTATTTCCATTTTCTAGACAATCTTCATACTTTTTCTGTGGTTGGCAGCGCAAACAAGGACGAAATCCAAAACGCTCTGCTTCTTCAATAGAAGAAAATAATTTAATATTGCTTATTTTTGGTGTCGCTGGGCATATGGGACGACAAAATATTCCAGTGGTCTTTACACCAAAGTAAAATTTCCCATCAAATCTTGAATCTTTAGATATTATTGCAAGATACCCTGCTTCTTGCTGCAACATTTTATATCCTTTAACTCTCTTGCACACCCAACTAAAACTGCATCCAAAAATTAACTTTCTGCTAAAAAGATAGCAAGACATTTTAAATTCTCTAAAAAATGAAATTTATTTCAATTTAACTATTTGTAATTATTATATAATAAAAACACTGCTTCCTTTTTGAAAAAAAGGTTGACTTATTTAAATTGCTCAGCTAAAAATCACTATACCGAACGTTTGGTATAGTGATTTTACAAAGGAGAAGCCCATGTCACAAATTTCTATTGTTATATTTAATGATCCAAAAAGTCCTGGAGATGAATCTTTAGGGAGAATTTTTAACGCTCTTGTTCTAGCAGCCGACTTAAAGACACAAAGACAAGACTTTGAAATATATTTTCAAGGTGCTGGAACACGTTGGATTGCTGCTTTAGAAGATTCCAATCATCCAGCACACGAATTATATACACTAGTTAAAACAAATATCACTGGGGCATCAAAAGCTTGTGCTACAGTTTTTAATGCAAAAGAAGATGTTGAAAAATATGGGATTAATTTAATTGATCAATTTCAAATTCCTAGTATAGGAGGAGCTACTAGTCTAGCAAGCTTATTAATTCAAGGAAAAACTTTAATTACATTTTAATTTGATTTTTTATTTTGAGATTTTTTAAGTATTTATATTATTTTATTTTCTAAGGAAACACATTATGAAAACATTATTAACTTCGTTCGCTGCTTTATTCATTAGTCTTAACGCATTTTCAGTAACTCCTAATCAAGATCTAAAGAAAGCTCTTATTGTTACAGTAAAAGCAAAACCAGGGAAAGGAAAACAAGCTTTAGATTACTTGGCAAGTGCAAATCCATTGAAAGTTGTTGCTAATGAAAAAGAAACTAAAACTTGGTACTTTGTTAAATTAAATGAAGAAACATTCTATGTTTTTGATACTTTTACAACTGAAGAAGGCAGAAATGTACATATTGCTGGCGACATTCCTAAAGCAGTAATTGCTAAACCTGATCTTTTCTTTCCTCTAGAAGTAAAAAAAGTTGATATTATTATGTCTGCTCAACCAAAATAATGCATTTAAATAAGGGTTAAATTAATTTAACCCTTATTTATTATTTTCTGCAAATTTACTTACATTTTCATTGTAAATATCAATAGAATTTTTAATTCTAATATTTTTTAAGTTTACTAACTCGTTCTGACAAATCTTGTTTTTTTCTATCAAATTCAAACAAAAAAATTCTAACATTTTTCTTCTATATTGATCTTCTTTCATAACAAAAGCGCCACAGTGATCATTTTGCAAAAGGGTATTCATTTCTTTTTGTGCTGGAAAAGCTGCATATAACTCCTTACCCAACGAATAAGAAACAACAGGATCATTTTCACTATGAAAATTTAAAACAGGAACTGTTATTTTATTTGCATAATCAATTGGGCTATATGAGTCGGAAACTAAAAAACTTAATGGCCATTGAAGAGGCCATGTCAACCAAATTGAACTCAGTTTGTCTTTTGCAATACTTCGATAAGAGGAAAATGTACTATCCAAAACAATTCCGCGAATATTTTTATTAGGATTTTCTGCAATCACAGGAATCACAATGGCTCCTCCTAAACTCTGTCCTACAAGAAAAATATTTTTAGCAGTATTATTACTATAAATCCATTTTAAAACTTCAATTGAATCATTATAAATTATTTCTTTATTAGGAGTCCCATTTGATAGGCCATATCCTCTATAATCAAAAATAAATACATCGTACCCATATTCAGTAAGCCATGATAAATATAAAAAATGTGTAGATATATTTTCCGCATTTCCATGAAAATGCACGATTAATCCTAAAGGATCTATTTTTTTTGTTTTTAATAACCATCCATTTAATTTAGTTTCATTATCAACATTTATAAAAATATTTTCATATTTCAAATTAATCTTTGTTGGTTCCATTCGCATCTTATTATCAGGAAAATAAAATAGATGATTGCAGCCTTGAATAAGGATAGCCACGCTTAAAGGCAACCATTTAAGGAAAACAGTTTTTATCATATTCAAAATTATTCCTCCATTTTTCACTTTAAAGCCCTCCCCTTTTTTTTGAAAGACTTAATTGATTATACAAATTTTAAACTTGCAAGTATAAATTCGTTGTTATAAAAGAAAATGTTTCTGTATACTTAGTTTTAGGATGAAGATGAAATACACTTTAACACGACGACATTACTAAATTTTCCTTTTTTAAATATTTTAAAATTTAATACTATTTATAAGGACTTTTCATGTCAAAAAACGTGTCTAATGTGTCGTATTTATTTGTTTACTTCTTAGTTTTATACGAATTTAGTGTTTATATCTCAAATGATATGATCATGCCTGGGATGATTTATGTCATCCAAGATTTTAAAGTTGATAATAGTTATATCCCTAGCGCATTGAGTTTATATATTTTTGGCGGATCATGCCTTCAATTATTTGTTGGTTACTTTGCTGAAAAATATGGAAAACGTAAGCTACTGTTATATGGTATCATGAGTTTTATTCTAGGGTGTATGTTAAATTCAATAGCACTTAACATTTACCAGTTTTTGCTTGCAAGAATAATTCAAGGACTTGGTATTGCATTTATTAGTGCTATAGGCTACGCCACTGTCCAAGAAACATTCCCAGAAAAAAAAGCAGTGAAAATTATTGCTTTTATGACTTCAGTAAGCATTCTAGCTCCTTTAGTTGGTCCTTTAATTGGCAGTCTTTACTTACAATTTTTTCATTGGCGAGGCATAAATATTTTTATTACATTTTTAGCAACAATTGCTTTTATAGGCCTATATTTTTCTTTCCCAAAAGATAACGTACTAAAAAATAATATCAGCTTTATTGAGGATGGAATAAAATTATATACTAAAATACTGCTACAAAATAGGTTTCTTTTTGGAGTTTTAACTTTTACTTTTGCCCAATTCCCATTAATTTTATGGATTTCAGTTTCACCTATATTATTAATTCAAAATGAAAAAATCTCTTTTATAAAATATGGTTTTTTTCAATTCCCGATTTTTGGAGGATTTATTGCAGGAACGACTTTATTACAACTTTTGTTAAAGAAATTTGATTTAAGAGATATTATTGTCATTTCTGCATTTATTATTTTTTCAGGTTTATTAACATTATTTTTTACAACATTTTATTTAGCAATTAATATTGAGTTAATTATGATATTATTAAGTATTTATACTTTTGGGTTGGGTTGTATTAGTTCACCTTTAATTAGAACAATATTATACTCATATGCATATCCAAAAACAGCTATGACTGCACTATTTAGTTTTATTAACATGATAATTTTAAGTATGAGTGTGGAATTTTTTTCAAATTATATAAAAAATGTAAAATTATTTTCAAATATTTTATTTGGAAGCTTACTTTGCTTTTCTATAACAATTTTTCTCTATTTAAATTACACAAAAGAAAGAAAAAAAATTATTTGAAAACAAAAGGAATATGATTCACTTTTTTAAGAAATGAATTATTCACTAGACAAAAACATTCCACGGTTGGGCAGGAACACCAATCCATTCAGTATTTTCAGGAATAGATTCTCCTTTTAGGACTAAAGTAAGAGGCCCTAAACGAGCTCCCTGCCCAATATTAGCATTATACAATACTGTACATCGAGAATGCAATGTTACGTTAGATTCGATATTAACTATCCCAACTTTCATAATTCTATCTTCGAACAAATGAGTTTGTGGTCCACATCTATTATTCAATACGCAATGATCACCAATTTTAACACAATCAAATTCTGTTATATTAGTTGTATCAATGAAAGAATTTTTTCCAATTTTACAACCAAGTAATCTCAGAAAAAACGAAATCCATGGTGTTCCTCGCAAAAAATTTAAAAAATTTGGAACGCATATAGATTCATAAATACTTGTAATAGCTTCAGTACGCCAAATAAAAAATGACCACATTGGTGCTGCTCTTGGTTTATAACGACCTATACTAATCCATTTTAAAATAAATACTATAAAAAAAGTACTTATTCCGTAAATAAAACTTGCAAAACTTAAATCAAATAAAACTTCGAACCAGTAAACAAAGGTGTGAATTGGTGATAAAGGCATAGCATAATTTATTATTAAATACGCACTGGTTATTGTTATAACAAATGGTAAAATAATTCTAAATGCTTCAACAATACCACGACAAAATATTCTATAAAAAGAAGGATCGAAAGTCAGTGAATCGGGAAAACCAGAAAATGTTTCACGTGCAGGAAGCAATAAGGGAGGAGACCCCATCCATGTATCTCCTGTATTCATTAAATGGTTTTCAGGTGGTTTAGATTGAACTCCAATTAACATATTTTCTGGTAAGTGAGTTCCACTTGGCACATAAGCACCATTACCAACAAAACTCCTATTTGATATTTTAGTATTATTTAAATACATCCAACCATTATTTAATTCTGAACTCCCTAACATAACAGCATCTGCAATAAATGTTTCATCACCTAAATCTAAAAATTCAGGGACAATACCCATTACATTTGATATTTCAGCTTTTTTCCCAATTTTTGCACCTAATATCTTGAACCAAAATGGTGCATAAATTGTTGCAAAAATACCTTGAAATACATTTAAACTTGATTCTTGAAATTGATTTACAATCCATCTTATAAAATATGAGTAACTATAGATGGAATAAATTCCTGGCTTTAATTTCGGAATTAAAAATGAGCGAATAAAACCAATGAATAAACCAGTAAATAAAATTAAAAGTGAACTTGCAATAAATACTAATATAAAATATTTCAAAACTATCTTTAGCAAACTTTGTGATGCAGTTCTTTGCCAAAATCCAAAGTTATCAAACTCATCAATTAAAACAAAAGTTGGAAAAATTGGTAAGAAAAACAAAATAGAAATTGTAATAGAGCCAATTCCATAAACAAAATAACTATTCATTCTTTGAAATAAATTTGAATCTTTTGGCGGCTCGGGAGAATTGTAATTTTTTATTTTCTTTGCAGGACTTCCATCCCAAAACTCATTTGATTTAATGATAGAACCTTCACATAGACCAGATAATCCTGAAAGATAAGAATTTTTCTTTATGACAGTATTTCCCTCAACAACACAATATGCAGCTATGGAAGAAGATTCTTCTATTGATATAGAGCCTAATATCAATTCATTATTTTCAACTCGCGCATTTTCAAGTGACGCTGATGATCCTATACTTACTCTATTACCTAATGAAATAAATTTTGGAAACCTTAAATTAGCTGACGAGAGTATTACATTTTTACCTATTTTTGCACCCAATAATTTTAAATATAAAGAGTAATTAATTGAGCCATATAATAAATAAACTGGAGCTACATGATACAATTTATCAACTATCCACCAGCGTAAATATGTTTTCCCCCATAAAGGATACTTACCAGGTTTTATTTTATAAAGGATAATTCTTGAAAAGACAATAACAATTAAGAAAGTTAATAATTGAGTTATAATGAACGTAACTAAAGAAGCAGATATCGCTAATACAATACTATCTTCATGATCTCCTGTCATATAGTGAAAAGCAAAAAATGGTAACAACCAGTTTAAGACCCTAAGAATTATCAAAAATGGCAATAAAATTCCTTGAATTAATCCACAAATATATCTATGTGATGCTCTATATTTATTAATTACTTTGTCTTTCAAAAATTTTTCAGGTTGCTTTTGTTGTAATATTTCTTCTAAATATTCTGCTAATTTTGATATTATTCTAAATTCATAAATTTTATGAATTGATATTTTTGCCAAACCATCCGTTTTACGTAATTCAGAAATTAGCTTTGCTGCAAGTAAAGAATGCCCCCCTAAATCTGTAAAAAAATCATATTGCAGTTGTATAGATTGATTAGGAAAGATTTTCAATAAAACATTTAACAGAACTTCCTGCCCTTTTGTTTTAGGCTGAAAGTTTCTGATGTCATCTTCTCCATGTAGAAGTGGTTTATTTTTTAATTCTTTTCGATCAATTTTTCCAGAAGACAGTCTTGGCATTTCTGTAAGCCATATAAATGAATTAGGAATCATATATGTAGGTAAGTTTCTTTGCAATAATTGTCTTAATTCAGATGAATTGTAAATATTTTTATTATTACTTACCAAGTAAGCAACTAATTGTTCAATATCATTTTCACGAATCAAGACAACTGCAGCAGCTGCTATATTTGGAATTTTTTGCAGTGTTGATTCTATTTCTCCAAGCTCAATTCTAAATCCTCTTATTTTTACTTGATCATCAATCCTTCCTAAAAAATGAATATTTTCATTCTCATCAATAAATGCTAAATCACCAGATCGATATAATATTTTTTCATTTTCATTTTTTGCCGAAGGATTATCTATAAATTTTTGTTTGGTTAATTCTTTATTAGCTAAATATCCTAATGAAACACCAGGTCCAAAAATACACAACTCACCAGTATTATTGAAAGGTAAAACATTATTACTTTCATCAATCACGCACATTCCATAATTTGGAATTGGTTTTCCAATTGTAATTTTTTTATTTGGAATTAACTCTTCAATAGTAGCTGTCACTGTTGTTTCAGTCGGCCCATAACTATTATATACTTTGCAATTTTCATGAATCCATTTTTCAGCTAAATTTGGTGGACAAGCTTCTCCACCAAGATTTATTATTCTTAAAGAAGAAATTTTATGTATGAATAAAGCAAGCAAAGTTGGAACGATATGCAAAACTGTAATTTTTTCTTGTTCTAAAATAATTGGAAGATTTATTGGATCAACAGATAACTCTTTAGGTGCTATCCAAAGAGTTGCTCCAACTAAGTAACTGATCCAAATTTCTTCAAAGGACATATCAAAAGCCAAAGAAAAACCTTGATAAACTTTATCATCACTTTTTATTTTAATTACATCATTTTCACTTCTTAATAAATGACAAATATTTTTTTGTGAAATCATAATTCCTTTAGGAATTCCTGTAGAACCTGATGTATATATTATATAGGCAATTTGCGAAGGATCAGAATTTCTTGTTGGTATAAAATAGTTTTCAAGCTTTTGTTGGACAGCTAAGTGACCTAGAGTTTTTTGCTTTAAATTATTGCAACGCTCTATCCAATCCTCATCTGTTAAAAGTAGTTTTCCATTTGAAGAGTTCATACAAATTGAAATTCTTTCAAAAGGAGCTTCAGAATCAAATGGTAAAAATGCAGCACCCGATTTAATTATACCTAATTGAAGTATTAATAAATCTAATCCTCTAGGAAGCCATAGGCCAATAATATCGCCTTCTCTAACTCCTATTTTATGCAAATTTTTTGCAACGCAATTGGCTTTATCATTTAGTTGGGAATAAGTTAAATTTTTATCTTTAAAGATAAGCGCTATTTTATTAGGAAATTTTTCTACAGTTTGAGCAAATATTTCGGAAAGTGTTTCATTGCGTATAAATGTAAAATTTTGATCTCCACGAATAAAATAATCCCCAAATTCTTTATCATTAAAAATATTTTGATCTAAAACTTCTTCTAATTTTGGAGTCATTGAATTTTCAATGGAACTCATAAAATAGCCCCTTTTTAAAATAATTATATTGTAAGATATAAATTTAAATTAAAGATTTTTTAAGTCAAGCTAGTTAATAAAAATTAAATTTTTATTTAAATAACAAATTATATTGAAATTAAATTATAAATTTAGAAGATATTTTGAATATTATGACTCCTTATTAGAAATATAAATTTCATTTTAATAATTTATTGTTATTATTTCAATGGACAAAAGTAATTAAATATAAAATTATTAACTTACTTTTATATTTATTTAGAGTTCCTTAGCATAGAATAATGATTTGTATCAGATTTTGGTAATTTTTTGATACTTATGATTTTAAAACCGTTTTTTTCTTAAAAAGGGATATTTTTGGTTATGGTTTTCTAAATAACAACTTTGCTTAGTTTTATCAAAATACTCAAACATTAGTGATGCTCTATTACGTTATTGAATAATATGCAATTTTATTTTATTTTTAGTTATTTGATCAAGGTCTTTAAATTGTAGTCCAAATCCATTATTTGATAATCGTACAACTAATGCTTTACACTTCACTTCTTCTAATATTTTTGGTATTGTGAATTTTAGTTCAATTTCTTCTCCAATTTTAGGACTAATAATTTTGTCATTATCTAAAAGATGTGTTCCATCAACAGAAATATCAGTTGCAAATGTATCATAATTATTTGCAGATTTAAGTACATTAAAAGGAATATAACATTTCACACGCTCAGATTTTCTGTATTCTAGTTTAGCTATTTTTTTTATTTCAGCAGATAAGTCTTGAATAGAAAATGGTTTTAAAATGAATAAATCGCATTGATGGTTAAGAGCATTATCTTTAATCTCATGGCGCGAATCATTACTTGTAACAATAAATTTTATTTTTGCGTTTTTACTTTTTAATTTCGTATTTTTTATTTCTTCAATCCCTTGACCATTTTTATATGCATACTCCATAATTACAACATCGACTTTTTCTAAATTGACTATTTTTTTCATTTCATCAATTTTATCCGTTACTTTTACATTAAATCCATTATGTAAAAGAGCCGTAGCAAGAGAATTAGCTACCATTGATTGATCATCAACAAGTAGCACATTTAATTTTCCATATCGATTTTCTTCAAAAACTATATCTGAATTGTACATATAATTCTTTTCCAATTGTTAACATTTTGAATTTCACAAAACTCAAACATTTTTTCGTATTTTATATTATTATAGCATATGAAATGAAAAGGTTAAAAGATGGCATTAAAATTGTATCAATTTTTTGAATAGGACTTTAGCAATTCATTTATAACCGCAGTATCATTTGCCACAGAACTGACGGCTTTCCAAAATTTTTCACGGAATTCCTTAGAAAGTTTTGAGTTTTTAGCCAATGGAATGTAATATGACCGCATTGTAATGTATTTAGTATGAATTTTTAATTGATCAGATACTTCATAAAATTTTTCGATATTTATTGGAAAAGTAAAGTTTGCAACAACTGACCCATTTTTTGCTTCAATCATTTGTTTAATATTACTTATATTACTCAAACCAACATATAAATCTTCATGGTATATGGGTTTTAATTCTTTTTCTATTGAATATCCTCTTACGACTCTGACTGGTTTAGGAAATGTTTTTTTATCTCCATCATAATTATATTGGTTAGATTTTAAAGTAATTAGGACATATCCTGAACATGCTACTTTATAAGAAGATGTACAAACACCCCATTCTTCAGGTCCCGATCCTGGTGGAAATTCTAAAAATTTCGCTCTTTCTTCATTGTAAGATAAATTTAAAGCACCATCAATTTTTCCTTTTTTCAACAAATCAAGACATCTAGGCAGAGGTAAATATTCAAGAACAAGCAAAACACTTGTTTCTTTATTTAATTCTAAAATTCCTTTTTTTAAAATATCTATACTAATATTTTCTACATTCTTTTTGAGTCTTAGCTCACTTCGAAAATCATCAGCGCATATTTTAATTTGCAAACCATTAGCTGAAGTTAAAAAGAAAACAAAAAGGAAAACAATCATGTATCTTAAATTTGACATACTATATTCCTACAGTTAATTTATAATCTCACTGAAGAAAGCATAGCATGCTTAATTCAATTATTAAATAGACCCTTTTTAAGAGTAGAAATGACTTGGAAAGTTTATATTATTGAAACAATTTCTGGCAAACTTTACACAGGAATTACCACAGATATTAATAGGCGTTTTAAAGAACATCAATTGTCTATTAAAAAAAGAGCAAAATTTTTTGCGTTAAGTCCTCCCAAAAAAGTAGTTTATCAAGAAAGTTTTGAAGATAGATCATCTGCTACAAAAAAAGAAATAGAAATTAAAAAAATGTCTAAAAAAGAAAAATTAAAATTAATTTATATTTTCTCTAATGAATAATTTTATTAAAACTATTCTCTTCAAATTCTCTTTTATTTATTGCATTTAAAAGAAGAAAATTTATTTGTTTAGTATATTCAGCAAACCATTTCCCTTCCGCATATTTTTTGTCAAAAAATTTTTCTATTTTAAAATTTTTTGACTGAATTCCGTATGAACCAGTTATCATATACTTTCTTTTTAACCGTAAAACTGTATAAAAACCATTTAACATACAATATTTACTACTTGCTTTATATGCGTTAATTATTTTACCTGGCTTATATATTTTACCATTTTCATTTACCAGCTCTTTATAATTTAACTCTTCAAAACAAATTATGTCCCTATTTGTATAAAATATTAAATCCATAACAGGATCAATTAAAATAAATCTTTCATTTCGATAAAAATCAAGATATTTATTTAAATCAATATGCAAAAAATTTAGTTCTTTAGTTTCTATATTCAAAAAACTAGTATTTATGTAGCTAAAATAATTTAGTGCTTTAAATTCAAAACATATTTCGTAAAATTTCCTCTTCAGACTATCATCTATAATATCATTTAATTTTATATCGTTTTCCATATTTGTCACCAATACAATAATAGTAATTTTATACTATTTTATTAGTATTTACCTAATTTTTAAAAAAGAATAAAGGAATAAAGCTCTTTTTTTTGTCTGATTCCTTAAAAAAAAATTGAAACTTAATAAGCAATTATTGTAATACCGCTAGATGCTTGAATCCAATTAATATAATTCCCAATAGTTGTATAGACCCCATACCCATCTTGGCAGTTAGCATAGTTACTTGTATCAAAACGATAAGGTGGAGAAGAGTTCAAGGGGTGTGGTGATAGTAAGTTATTACTTCCCTGAGTAATTGCTGCTAATACATAATTGCTATTTCTTTGGACATATACTGGACCTCCTGAATCACCTGCACAAGTTCCCTTACCTGCATTAGGCCCTATAACAGTCAGATATAATTGATACGCATTTGCAAAAGTAATTGAGTTAAATTCTTGAATTGCTCCATTGGGAGGAGAATCTGGATTTGCATTTGATGGAATAGACGTAACTACATTTTTTAAAGTATTATTAGAACCCGAATCACTCTGATTCCCATAGCCAGCCATCCATTTTGTTTCCGTACTTGATATTGTCAGAGGATCTTTTAGAACTTGAACAATATTGTAATTAGGAAGTATGCTACCACTTATTTTTACCCAAGCAATATCATTTAAAATACAATCATAAGAGCTACCAGAAAGACATGGTTTGTAATTTGCTGGTCTTTGCCAACAGCTTATATTTAAAGCCTGAGATGCATTATAGTTTTGAAAAGAATCTGCAAAAACAACAACACCAGGAGAAGTTGAATTTATATTTACATCATCAAAGCAATGCCCTGCCGTTAATATTAAATTACTCTGAACAATTGTTCCTGAACAAATAATTCTTTTAGAAGCATTTTTAAAATCATTCAAAATAATAGCTACAGTATTAGAACCTGTGATAATGCTAGAATCTGTAGCTGGATTACCTCCAACAATTTGTGGTTTTAATTTCAAATCTTTATTCATTAAATTACATGAACTTGGCCCAGAATAATTTACAATATTAACTGGAGTATCTTGGGAACTTTTTTGACAAGACACACTTAATAAAAGAAGAATAATGAATAATATTTTTCTCATTTAAACTCCTCTCTAAATTTTACAAGCAAATAAGATGATCTCGTTTTTTTGATCTGTTGAAAATGAATCTCAATAATGTTTTATTATTTTAATATTACTAGATATTTGAAATTTATTCAAAATTTTTTTACGAAAATAATTATTTCTTTCTGTTAAAAAGTTAGTTATGAAAAATGTGTACTTTGTAGATACTAAGGAGTTAGGATATGATACCAAGCGATGAACTTTTTTTAAAATATGACCTTCCTGTTCCTAGATATACAAGCTACCCACCCTATCCTTTTTGGAAAAAAGACTTTTCGCAAAATGAATTTCTAAATAATTTTCATTTAAATTTTTCAAATAAAAAAGAGCTTGAAATATCTCTTTACATCCATCTTCCATTTTGTGAGTCTCTTTGCTATTTTTGTGGTTGTAATAAAGTAATAACAAAAAATCATGAATTAGAAATGCCTTATATCAAAAAACTTCTTTTAGAATTTGATAATTATCTTGCTATTATGAATAGACCAGTTAAATTAAAGGAACTACATTTAGGTGGAGGTACTCCTACATTTTTTTCGCCAAGTAATTTAAAGTATTTATTTTCTGAAATTTTTAAAAGAATAGAAGTTTCTGATAATCATGATTTTAGTATAGAAGTACATCCAAAAGTAACAAATAAAGAACACTTTATGGTGCTTAGAGAGTTTTCATTTGATAGAGTAAGTATTGGAGTTCAAGATTTCAACATAGACATTCAAAAGATAATTGGCAGAGAACAGTCTTTTAAAGATATTGAATTTTGTATTTCTTATGCAAGAAATATTGGGTTTAAATCAGTAAATTTTGATCTCATCTATGGACTTCCAGGACAAACATCTGATACTGTCCTAAATTCTCTTCAAAATGTATATAAATTAAATCCAGATAGAATAGCTTTCTATAGTTATGCTCATGTTCCTCAGTTAAAACCAAGTCAAAATAAGCTAAATAAAACATTTTTACCGGCTGGAAAAGAAAAGTATTTGATTTACAAAACAGCTTTTGACTCACTAACTAATAATAATTACTTCAGTTTAGGATTTGATCATTTTGCATTAAAAACAGATTCCTTATATTTAAGTGCAATTCAAGGAAAATTGCATAGAAATTTTATGGGATTTACTACACAACAAAGTTCAGTGCTTTTAGGAATTGGTGTATCTGCAATCAGTGATTTTGGTTTATTTTATGTGCAAAATAAAAAATCATTTTCTGACTATATGGAAATGACTAAAAAAGAAGTCTTTAATTTTGAATCTGGATATATTATGAATGAAAATGATTTGGTGATTAAACAACATATTTTAAATTTAGCTTGTTATCACAAAACTTCATTTAATGAATTCCCTTTAAATAACAATCTAAAGTTACAAATTATTAAAAATTTAAAAACATATGAATTTGATAATTTAATACATGTTAGTAATGATACAATACAAGTAACAGAGTTAGGTTTAACTTTTTTAAGAAATATATGCTCTGCTTTTGATCAATATACTCAAGTAAAAAAAGTAATTTCTTACAGTCAAAGCATTTAAATATTTAGCATTTAATATTCTAAATATTTAAAGTTAGATTTTTTATAATTTAATTTTATTTAAAAATAATTTATACTTTTTCTTTTTTAAAAAAATAATTTCAATTTTATTGTATTAATTAAATAATTAGATTTTTAATTTACTTTTCAACTCTGTTAATATAAATTACAACTAGTAGATCAATTAAAAGAATAAATAATAAAAAGGAAATTGGAATGTTTATTTATAAAGCTAAAAATATATTATTAATATCTTTAATAAACTTAAGTTACTTTTCAAATAATGCATTTTCTCTTGAAATAAATCCGTCATGCAACATTAGTGATATCAATTTAATTAAAGAATATGCTAGTAAAATTAATAAAATTGATATATTAGAAACCTCTTGTAAAGGAAATAGCAATTCTAATATAAATAACTCTTTATATTTTAAATATACCTTTACAACAAAGACAAATAAATTTTCTTGCTATATATATGGTAAATCAAATATTATTTCCGCTAATAATACAACAAATATTCCACAATTAAAATGTGACATTGATAATAAAACCAGTGAAAGTAGTTGGGTTGAATATTTTGTACAATATGATAAATATATGCAAGCTACCAAACGAGTTTTGGATAATTGGAACCAACTACCTGCAATAAAACTTGCACCCCTGCCAATAAAAAATGAAATGGATTTTTATGAAATTGCAGTTTTTACAAATTATCCTTATAAAAAGGGGAGTAGTGGTTCACTCCCAAAAGGAATTCAAGTTTGGTTTACAAATGCAGCAGATATGAAGGAAACTTGTAAAAATGTTATTAAAAAAGAACGTATCGAAAAACGTAACTTAGGATTAAGATATAGTCAGTTACTTGGAATTCCCCCTCAAGCGCCTAACGAAACAGCAAGATTTTTTGCCTTTATGAAAGTACCTGCAATTTTAGCTAAACCTGATATAGATTATCAAGGTACAAATAACACTTTTACAAGCTTTAAAGGACCTGGAATTTTTCGTCCATGTGCTTCAACATTTATGAATCCAACAGCAGCAAATTGTAATACTATTGATAGAATTCCAATTGGAGAAGTTTCTTTAAGGAAAGAAATAAGTAAAGATGATAAGATATCTACCAACCTACTTATTAGCTCAACATTAACTAAATGGACAGCTTATCAGTTTCTAAAAAGATACTTTGCACATGATGGATATACAGAATGCCCTTGGACAGGTCGGGGCTATACATATGATTGGGGTACAGAAAAAAGATATCACTACGGTATGTCTGAATATATTTTAGAACAAAAATCTAATTATTCTGTATATAATATAAAATCTGTTGAAGAATTTTCTGCAGATTGTTCAGACTTATGATGAATCTGGGCTCTTTTATTTCATAAATTAAACCGCAGAGACCTTTTTCTGAATATATTTTTTCTGATTATCTTCCATTAACTTAGATTTGCTAAAATACTCTTCTTGGATTTCTTTTGTAGTTTTAGAAGAGCCATCATGACTCCATCCAGGTGCTTTAAGCAAGTAAAGAAATTTATTTGTTAAACCCTTTGCTCTAAAAGAAGCTTTAAACATGTCTCTAAATGTAACAAAATTTAAGGCAAAAACATTGTCAGTATTTAAATCATGTAAAACTCCATATTCAACTTTTTCTTCTTCTTTTGCAAAAGTTTTAAACATTTTATCCCAAATGATAAATATACCACCGTAGTTTTTATCTAAGTAACCAATATTTTTTGCATGATGAACACGATGATGACTAGGTGTATTAAATATTTCATCAAAATATTTTATTTTTCCAGTGTATTTTGTATGCAACCAAAATTGATATGTAAAATTTATCGCCATCTGAAAGAAAATATCTTCAAGCTTAAAACCAATAATAAATAAAGGAATGTAAAATAAACCTTGAGGTACATAATCAATAAATGAGGCTCTTAAAAAAACTGTTAGATTATATTTTTTTGATGAATGATGCACTTCATGAATACACCATAAAAATCTACATACATGCGATATTCTGTGGAACCAATAATAAGAAAAATCATCCATCAAAATTAATAATACAAATGCCCATAAATATAAATGCTCACCTTTTATTAATGCACTCCATACCCCAGGCATTTCAAATAGAGCAAATTTTGAAAAAAAGTCATATAAAAATATTGTTAACGCTGCATTAAGTGCTAATGGAATAGTAAGATAAAAGAGACCTGTGCCAATATTAAATACTGTATCTTTTAATTCATAATCGTTATTAGCCTTATATTTAGAGACAATAAACTCTAATAAAATTAAAGAAAAAAACATGACATAAGATAATACTGAAAACATTTGTAAATATTTTTCTACCATAAATAAACCTGCTTATTAAATTTTAAAGGGACATAAGTTAAGTTTAATTTATAATAATTAGTTTAATTTTTGTCAAATAAATTTGAATTTTAGAATAGAACTGTACTAAAATTTTTTTTTTTTAGTAATGGAATGCTATTTCACAATTCTTTCTTGTGATGCTGGATGACTGTCGTAACATTTTTCAACATCTTCTCTTGAAAAATGTTTTGTTTTACATTTCGTACAAACGTATTTTGCACCATCACGTTTGTATTTTTCACTTTTAATTTTTTCGTCTTTTGGATTCATGCTCATAAATAAATCCCTCCATTTGATAAAATATCGGCGTTAAGCAAACTTTCTTTACAATTAGTTTCTTTTTAAATTTGTATAGTCATTATGTTCATCAATAATATTATGCTATTAAATCAATCCTTTGGGAAAATTAAAGGAAGAATATTTTTCTCTGAAAAATCATAATGTTTTAATCTAGAGTTGTAGACTTTTGATAATTTTTTGAAGTCTATTTTTTTCCACTTTTTTCTATTATTATAAAAGTTTAAGTACTTGTCAGAATTATTCTTTCTTATTAGAGACATCCACGAATTCAAAAAGTTATTATTTCCATCGAAAATATCTATTCCATGAAAGTAGTCATGTAATAGCACAGAAATCCATGCCCCATCCATGAAATGTCCTCCCACAGTAGCAAATAGTTTATTTTCAGATACTGCCTTTACCCCTTCAAAACTCCAATCAATTCCACCAATTAAAATACTTTTTGCTTTCGTATCAAGACTTTCAAGAGCACCTAATGCAAGTTCATCACTCGCTGCCCAAATAGCAGAAAGATGATTCATTTTAGATACTTCATTTTTCATAATTTTTGCCGCTTCATCTCTTTGCCAATTTAGATAAAATATTTTATCGATTATTATTTTTTTCTTTGATTGTTTAATAAAATTATTTAAACCAGTTATTCTTTTTATAGAAGCTTCATCAGCAACTGCTCCTGCTAGAGATATCAAATGATATTCACCTTTTCCATTTGGTTGACTATTATCAATTAAAGTTTTTCCAAGAAAATAACCTGCATATTCATCAGTAGGTAACATTTCTCCTAAAAAAAATTTATACTTACTTTTTAAAAATTTTTTATTATTAAATCCAAAACCAGAATTATAGACAAAAAAAGGGATTTTATTACTCTCTAATTTTTCGGCAATTTCATTAATTTTATCCTGATAATTAAGAATCATCATAGCATCAATTTTATTTTTTTCTAAAATAGAATCAATGTTTTCTGAAATATAAGAGGTACTATTATTCCCATAAATTGTATACAAATCCATATCTAGATTTTCACAAGCGGCTCTTGTAAAATCAACAAGAAGAGAAAAAAAAGCATCATCTTGTTGTCTTAAAGTCATTAATCCTAATTTAATTTTATGTCCTGCAAGACAGTTATTTTGCCATATAGTTATGACTAAAAATAAAAGAAATATTATTTTTATCTTTAAGAATGAAACAATTGTATTTTGTTTTTTACAAAAATTCATAGTGTAAACTTTAAGTTAATTTCTCAATATATAATTTATAATAGTAATTTAATTATTATTATTTTAGTGTCAATTTTTATTCATAATTTTAAATATAGTCAAAAATATTTCAACCCATTCTAATAGTCCTTTCTTTCCGATATAATCAACATATTATTCATAATGGTGAAAATATGCAAAAAGTTGTTATAATCCTTGATGATACAGAAGAAATTCATTTGATTACAAAAAAAATATTAGAGTCTTTAGATTTAAAAGTTGTCTGCTGTTACAATTCTGAAGACTTAATATCACAAATTTTAGCACATATTCACGACGTAGCATTAGTCTTACTTGATATCTATATGCCAGATAAAAATGGTTTTATGGTTATGCATAGCTTAAAAGATAGATTTCAAAAAAGGCGTTTTAAAATTGTTTTCTTTACTTCAATAAAAGAAAAGAAATATATTTTGCAAGGAATGAGCTTAAAGGCTGATGGTTATATTATTAAACCGTTTAAAAATGACGATTTTAAAGAGAAAATTTTAAAACTTATAAATGAGCCATTTCAGCAATTTTAAAATTAATCTAAATTAACCCCTTTTTCTATTCTAGGCTCTGAGCCATCATAATGAATGATTTTATTTTCTGATTCTATAATTGTTGCTATATTAACGGGTCTATTCCAAATCTTAAAAATATTTTTCAAGGTTTCTACAGCCCAATCAATTTTTAAGTCTTTTCCTTGATGCTTATGTCTTAATAATAATTCACCACGATTTCGAAAATTTCCATCGGCAACATCAATAATAGGCTGACCAAAATTCGTCATTGCATCGAGTAAATCTCTTTTTATCGTTTTAAAATCTCTATCATGAATAATTGCTTGTCCAGATCGTCTATCTTGTACCCATGTAAACAATCTTGCTTCTTCACAGAAATCTTCATCAAGAAATTCATCAAGAAATGTTATATCATTATGAAATTTTCTAACTTCAAATAATTTTTCCATTCCTTTATTAGTATTTTTATTCCAATTTTTTCTAATTTGAGGATCATCACAAAGGATATAATCTAACCCATATTGACCGTTATTCCATCTTTTTTCAATGTGGCGCATAAGCTCTACACCCAATTTATATGGGTTCAATCTTTGACCTGACATCTGAACAACACCAGCATAATGATCGCAATAATCGATGACTTCAGAATCTTTTAAGACTAATTGAGTCAATATTTTTGAATGCCAATATACTGCCCAACCTTCATTCATTATTTTTGTTTGACCTTGCGGAGCAAAATAATAAGCTTCTTCCCTTACAATAGATAAAACATCTCGCTGCCAAGAATTCAAAGGAGCATAGTCCAATAAGAATTTTAACACATCACGAATAGGGCTTTCTGGAAATTTTTTTTCTTTTTCTTTTTCTTGAATAACTTTTGCTTGTTGTTCCTTAACGTAACTATCAGGATTAATATATCCTTCCATATATCCTCGTAGAGATGGGAGCTTTGGTACTGGTAACTTGTCAGGAGAAATTAAACTCTCATCATAATTATCTTTTTCTTTAGGTCTATTTTCCCTACGAATATGGGGTCCATGTTGATCAATTAAATTTTCTAATGATAAACAAATATCTATAAAATTTTCAACTTCATCATGTCCAACTTCTTCAATATATCTTCTCACTCTACTACCATGATTAGCCATTTCATCAAGCATTTTTCTGTTAGTATGCGAAAAACAATAATTGTTTTTAAAAAAATCACAATGCCCATAGACATGGGCAATAACTGTCTTTTGATCCACAAGCGAATTACTTCTGAGTAAATATGCATAGCAAGGATCATTATTAATAACCATTTCATAAATTAATGAAAGTCCATATTCATAACTTTTTGCTATTCTTTCATACTCCATCCCAAAGCGCCAGTGAGGATATCTTGTTGGAAACCCTCCATAAGCTGCTATTTCACTCATTTGTTGATAATCAACCATCTCAAATATAGTTGGAAAAAAATCCAGACCTAAATTTCTAGCATGGCTTTCAATTTCATTTACAATATCTCTCAATTCTGGAGTAAGTTCACTTGTGAGACGCGGATCCATTACCATAATTACTTACCCTTTCCTAAAAAAGCACGTAATGCGTTCATAATCCCATCTCTATCTTTGATCTGATGCATTATGACTTTCTCGTTTTGTTCGCCATAATGTTTTTCCAAATCTTTTAAAAATTGTCCGCTGCCATATCTACTTTCAACCTGCCCATAAGCAAACAAATTACTAGAAGGTAATAAAATATTATCTAAAAGATTCATACATTCATTAGTATCATTTCCACTCCAATTATCTCCATCTGAAAAATGGAATAAATATATATTCCATTCTGATGCGGGATAATTATCTGCGATAATTTTTTCACAAAGTTTATAGGCACTACTTATTAAAGTACCACCCGATTCTTTTGTATGATAAAACGTATGTTCATCAACTTCTCTTGCAATAGCATCGTGAATAATAAAGCGTGTATCTAAATTGTCGTAGTTATGTTTTAACCATGCATTTAGCCAAAAAGAAGTTAATCGCACTATTTCTTTTTGTTCATCTCCCATCGAACCAGAGACATCCATCATATAAATAATAGCTGCACTTGCCTCAGGCTTTTCTTCAATTCTAAAACTTCTGTATCTTTTATCTTCTTTGATAGGAATAACAATAGGCTTATCGTTTGTGTAATCACCAATACTTATTTGTCTTTTCAAAGCTTCTTTGTAAGTACGCTTGAAGTTTCTTAAACTTTCTGGTCCATTTCTTAATACACCTTGATATTTATATTTTTTCTGAGAAATATTCTTTTTCCCTTTGTCCTCGATCCTAGGGAGACCCAATTCTTCTCCTAAAATTCCTGCAAGTTCATCAAGGCTCACATCAACTTCCATACTATGCTCACCTGGATTTTGCCCAGCTTCGCCTTCTCCTGGTTGTTGTTGCCCTTGACCTACAGGATCACCAGGTTCTCCATCACCTTGCCCAACACCTCTTTGTTGATTCCCACCAAATTCAAACCTTGGCAAATCTATTCGAGGCAATGGAATTGAAACCTGTTTATTTCCCTGTCGACCTATCAGCTCGCCAGAAGAGATAAACCGTTTTAAATTATCCTTGATTTTTCCTCTTACAATTTTTCTAAAACGGTTAACATCGGTTTCCATTTTCATATAATTGCTCTCCACTTTCAATACGAAAAAGAATAATGGTAATGAAAAGAAACTGTTAATTTAAATTTCTTTTCACATCACCACGAGCAAAAATACTTGCTACAAAATGGAGCGCATCTGTTGAACAAATATCACAATATCCATAATTTTTAATTAATCTGTTTTTAACAACGTCAATTTTCGCTTGCGTTTCTTTATCAACGACATTGCTAACTAAACTTGTTAATTTAATTGTATCTTTCTGATCTTCAAATAATTTTAATTCAAGAGCTTTATGCAGCCTTTCATTTGTTTTGTAATCAAAGATTTTTCCTTCTAAAGCCAAAGCGCCAATGTAATTCATTATTTCTCTTCTAAAATCATCTTTTCGACTTTCAGGAATATCTATTTTTTCTTCAATACTCCGCATCAATCTTTCATCAGGTTCTTCACTCATACCTGTGTATTTATTGCGCACTCTTTCTTTCTGCGTATACGCTTTAACATTATCAATATAGTTTCCACAAAGTTTAGCAATTGCTTCTTCATCAGCAGATATCGCTCTTTGAACTTCATTTTTTACTATATCTTCATATTCTTGTTTAACTACTGCAAGAAGTTCACGGTATCTTTTCTTTGTTTCTTCATCTCGTATTAGACTATGATTTTTTAATCCACCTTCTAATTCATTCAAAACAATAAATGGATTGATACAACCATTACCTCTATCTTCAACAAGAGAATTAGAAAGTTTGTCTTGAATATAGCGAGGAGAGATTCCGTCTAAACCTTCTCTTAATGCATCTTTTCTCAATTCTTTTATATTATCTTCTGTATAACCAGAAAGAGTTTTACCATCATATAATTTCATTTTTTGCATAACTGTTAAGTTAGCTTTTTTGGGCTCTTCAAGTCTAGTTAAAATACCCCACATAGCAGCAGTTTCAATTGTATGTGGAGCTATATGAATATGTGGAACGGTTTCAGGATTAAAATCCTTTTTATAAATTTTAACTTCTTCTTTTAGTTTAGTTATATAAGGAACATCTATTTTCACTGTACGATCTCGTAAAGCTTCCATAAATTCATTATTTTGCAGTTTACGATATTCTGGTTCGTTTGTATGTCCAATAATAACTTCATCAATGTCAGTTTGTGCGAACTTTTTTGGTTTAATTTTATGCTCTTGAGAGGCACCTAACAAATCATAAAGAAACGCTACATCAAGCTTTAACATTTCAACAAATTCTACAATACCTCTGTTTGCAATATTAAATTCACCATCAAAGTTAAAGGCACGTGGATCGGAATCTGAACCGTATTCAGCAATTTTCCGATAATTTAGATCCCCTGTTAACTCTGTTGAATCTTGATTTTTTTCATCTTTAGGTTGAAAAGTTCCAATTCCGATTCTATCTTTTTCCGATAGTAATAGACGTTTCACATTGATATGATTTTTTGCAATTTTTTCCCAATCGCCGTTATATTGTTTCATTAAATCATTATAAACATAACGACAAGCAGGACACAAACTACCTTCAATATGAATTCTTTCTTGAAAATGTTTTCCTTTATTTAATAAACTTAATACTTTTATGCGAGCTTCTTCTGGAATTAAATGTAATGGTTCTTCATGAATTGGGCATGGCATTACATCTTCCATTTTTAATTTATCATGAAGGTTTATCCATTCATAAGAATACAAAGAGCCATCACTCTGATGCGAATACCACTCAACACCTTTTTTTAATAATCTTGCTATTGTTGACTTAGCACTCCCAACAGGACCATGCAAAAGTAAAACTCTTTTTTCTGGACCATAACGTAACGAGGCGGCTTTAAAAAAATTAACTAGTTTAGCAATATGGACATCAAGGCCAAAAACTGCGTCTTTCCCATTATTCAATGGATCATCAAAAAACTTATAATGTATTAGTTTCTTTTTATGTTCAACATATTCATAAGAACCAAAATGCATTATTAAATCATAAATCCGTTGAAATGCTGTTCTGCAGAGTTTAGGATTTTTCTCTACCATCGCAACATAATCAGAATAACTGCCAGTCCAATTTAACTCATTAAATAGAGATGGACTATAAACTTCCTTAACAAGCTCGAACACTTTTTCAGTATGCAGTTGCATGAGACCTCCGATGCATGAGGGAACTAATTAAAAGTAGATTATCTCAAAAAAAAGTCGGTCGCAAACTTAACTAGTCGTGAATTATTGATACAAAGATTTAATTAAAGTAGCTCTTGTTTCCTGTATTTTTAGACGGTTTATTTCTCCATTTGTTAACTTTTCACCACTAGCTTCAGTAAAAGGTTTTTCTAATATATAAAACTTTTTTAATGTTACATTTCTAGGCAAAGACTCATTAACTTTATTAACAATTGATTGCACGTGATCTTTTATTTTCTCTGGTGTTGCACGATAATCAGCCAGAGCGTTATGATTCAAAACAATCAACGCAGATAGATATGGCATTTTGTCACCAATAACACAAGCATCAGAAATAATATCATCTTCTTTTAATAATTGTTCCAATCTGACTGGTGAAACAACAGTTCCTCCTAAAGTTACAAATAAATGCTTTTTTCTACCAGTGATAATAAATCCAAATGGAGTCATTTGTGCAACATCACCAGTTTCTTCCCACTTTCCTGCATTTTCAAAAACAGCACTAGACAGTCTGTATTCTAACGTAGAATGCGCAGCCAAACGAAAATTTACATGCGGTAAAGGTGTTCCTATTACTTTAAAATGTGCAGCATGGTAAAGATTGCTTGATAACATTCCAGCTGCATGCGTAGTTCCATATGATTCTATAACAGGTATTCCTAATTTTTCTAAGGTCTTTACATAAGTTTCTTGTGCAGAAGCTAGTCCGTGCACAACAAAACGCAAATCCTCGACTGCTTCTTTTAAAAAAGAATGTCCCGAAATAATTCTAGAAGTTTTTCGGAGAGAAGATTTTAATAAATCAAAAATTCCCTCAGGAATTTTCATAGCTCTATTAGATGATAATAGATTTTGAATTTTATCTATTTTTTCACTTACCTGAAATCTTGGGAGATGATTAGAGCGTTTTGTTACAAGATCAATAAAGGAACAAAGTTGCTCCAATTCACCTGAACTGCCAAAAAGATAACTCGGCCTTAAAATTCTTAAATTAGTTTCCCAATCTGTGCTAGGATTAGGAAAACCAATAATTCCATTTTTTAACATTGCGCAAAAACGACTTAAATGTGCAAAAGGATTACTAGGCATCATCAATTCCATACTTTTCCAAAATATTTGTTTTGGAAATTCAGCATGAATAATAAAATTTTGTGCTGTTGTTACCAATGCATCTGGCAACAAAGTTTCAGGTTTTTGGAAACCATCATGTCCAAAAGAAACAAAAGAAAAACGCCCTGGTTTTACATTTCTCCAAGGCGAATCTTCTGGAATTATTGATTGAGGAGTTTTTTGAATTTTTAAGTCAATCTCTCCTTGAGAATACTCTTGGTTACTTTCGTGTTTCTTAATTTTATACTCTCTGTAGATTGAAAGAATTTTTGGTTCAGGATGTTTATCTTGTGGCATCCAAGCTGCAGAAGAAATATTTAGCACTGGAACTGAAAAACCGTTTAATTGCGGAGTTAATTCATCAATATCTGACGCTATTACAATACCTTTGAAATAATTTAAACACCATTTTAAATCGCTTTTTGACATTTGCGAAGGGGCACACATGACATCAAGTCCAGCTAAAATAGCCCCAAACATTGCCACAAATGAGTTATAGGTATTTCTACCTATTAAAATAACGCTTTGTCCATATTCTCTAGTTTCAATAGGCAATAAATTATTCCAATATTCGACCGCTCTTCCAACATGCGAGCAAAAGTCTTTGCCTGAAAGTTGATGCCAAGCTCCATTACAATATGTTCTAATAGTAACATAATTTATTTTTACAGATTGTTTTAATAATAAATCAAGAAAAAGTTCACTTCCTAGATAAATATTAGGTATGTTATTTGTTACATTATTTTGTGATTCTGAAACAACATTATTCATAAAGAATCCATTCTATTTTCATTCAAACCGTAACTAATTTTGATTGATGAGGTTTGAGTAGAATAATATTTTTTTTAATATCAAAATATTTCCTTTGAGCCCTAACCTGTACTGCAAGATCAATTTCAGGAAAATAACCAGTCAAACTGTTACCATATGTACAACCTGTATCTATTCCAACACAGATAGGTCTACCAGAAGGCAGAGTCTTACGAAAAAGACCTTGTTTAGCATCATGACCAAAAACAATTAATGCAGGCCCCTGATGAAGCTCATGCCAACGAAAACGCTCTTTTTCTTTATCTATACTTATAGCTGATTTTTGATTTTGTGAATTTTGATTTAATACTTCTGAACGGTAACCAGCAGGAACAACCGTTAATTTTTTTTCATTTCCTTTTGTATCCCATTTAACGTAACGAGCGGTTAATAACATTCTTTCAGAAGAACCTAACAAACCTTTTGTAGAATCAAGGCCTGCATGCACAATAATTAGAGGATATTCTCTTTCCCATTCATTGCGTTTTAATTGAGAAACTACCGTTGATACATAAGCATGCGGCAAAGAACATAATAGATCAAAAATGGCTCTTTTGTGATAACGAATTAAATGTAACGTTTGTTTTGTATGTTCTGCTAAAGTGTGAAAACTTCTTTTTTGAGCTTGCTGGATAGTTGACCATAAAGCCCAATCATGATTCCCTTTGATACATAGGGCTCCATACTCTTGAATAATTTCATAAATTCCAACCGGATCTGGTCCCTTGGTAAACAAATCACCTACAAGAATAAGTTGAAATTTAGAGATATGCTTTTTGGCGGCTTCGATAAGTTCAAAAAGCTCGCGAGCGCAACCATGCACATCGCCTACAATAAAAAGTGGAAGCCTATCTGATGAAGGGGCTAAACTTTTTATAATTAAGTTATTTGAACTATCCTGCAAATCATATACTCCCAAATTAAATGAACTCAACATTCATTTTAATCTACTCCGATTAGTAGATTGTAGGCATTTGCAAAAAAACTTTCAACACAAGAACGAATTTAAAAAATGCTTATTTGCCACTTTTACGAACAAATTCTTTAACAATAATGTTTCGTAAAATTTCGCTAGTTCCTCCACCAATTTCTAATAACTTCGCATCACGCATAAGCCTCTCAACAGGAAATTCACGAATATACCCATAGCCACCTAATACCTGAATAGCATCTAAGGCAACTTTAGTAGCCATTTCTGAAGCAAATACCTTAGCAGCAGCGGCTTCTTGATTTGCCCTTCTACCTTCTTCTATCACTTGAGCTGCTTCATACATGAATGCTCTAGCAGCTCGATAGCCTATATACATATTTGCTATTTTCTCACTAATTGCCTGAAAGTTGATAATATTTTCCGAAAATTGTTGACGCTCTTGTGCATACTTTAGGGAGTGATCCAAACAAGCCCTTGCTATCCCTAGAGACATAGCACCAAGTCCTACTCTCTCTATATCCAAATTCTTCATCATATGCTTTACTGAAGATCCTTCTTCTCCAACTAAATTTTCAGCCGGAACTAAACAATCTTTAAAAACCAATTCACCTGTAGGGCTTGCACGCATTCCCATTTTAGATAGTTTCTTTCCAACTGAAAAACCTGGAAAACCACGTTCAACTATAAAAGTTGAAAGACCCATCCGATCATCACCAGTTCTTGCATAAACTAGAAAAACATCTGCTATTGGACCATTTGTAATAAACATTTTAGAACCATTTAATACATAATGATCATCTTTTTTGACTGCTCTTGTTTGCAAACCAATTGCATCTGAACCAGCGCCAGGCTCTGTCATAGCCATACCGCCAATCATTTCACCAGAAATACAGCTAGGGAGATAACGCACAAGTTGTTCGGGAGATCCATTCTGAGCAAGATTATGAACAAATAGGAGAGAATGAGCTAGATAACTTAAGCACGTCCCAGGACATGCATAACTAAGTTCCTCCATAACAGCGACTACGGAAACAGCACCTAACTTTGCTCCGCCAAATTCTTCAGGACAAGTCAATCCCAAAATTCCTAATTCTCCTAATCGCCTAAAAATACCAGGAGCAAGTCTTTCTTCTCTATCTAGTTCATCTGCATAAGGAGCTAGCTCTTTTGCAGCAAAAGCTCTAACAGTCTGTATAACTTCTCGAATCTCTTGTGCATTGTTATGATAGGTTGTCATAATTTAGGTTTCCTTCAACTAAAATTGGAATGAGTTCAAAAATGGTCTTTTGATGTTTTCATGATAATAAACGAAAATCCAAAAATGAAACAGCTTATAGTTAGTCTAATGCTATCACAGCCATAATATCTGTTCCTGATAAAATTTTCCCCTGTTCAACTAAAACATTTGTTACTTTACCATTTCCTGAAGACTTTACTTCCAATTGCATCTTCATAGACTCAACAATAAAAAGAACTTGACCAGCTTCCACCAGTTGTCCTTCTTTGATAAGAACCTCAATTACTTTACCTGCCATAGGAGCGCAAATTTCGCCACTCCCCGTTTGATTTTTATTAACGATACTAAGCTCATAATAGGGACATTTAATATTTAAATATTCACCGAAGATATTAATTTGAATATATTCAGAAGTAAGTCTTTTTGCATAAAATGGTATTCTATTTTGTGTAGTATAATTTGAGCTAAATATTAGATTTCTTAAATTGAAAGAATATGAATTTTTAACTTCAGTTATTGAAGAAAGCAAAGAATCAATAGAATTACCAACAAGATAAAATTTATCTTTTTCAGATTCTCTCATAATTTTAAAATTGTTAAAATCATTCTCTGTTGTTAACGCTTTTATATTTGGTAAGCTTTTTGCTTGATTATTAAAAGTAATATTTATTTTTGATTGATTAATTTCAGCATGCAAAGAATTTACTAATAATTCTCTAAATTTTTTTGAAGTCAAAAGATCTATGAAATTTTTCGGAATTATTTTTTGATTTAAAATTTCTAACTCATTAGCAATCCAATGTGTTGATTCATTCCCTACCAAAAAATCAGGATGTCGAACAATATTTTGTAAAAAAGGTATATTTGTAGTGCAACCTAAAATAACATAATTTTCAAGCGCGATAGATATTTTTTCAACAGCTAAAGCTCTATTGGGAGCTGTAACAATCAACTTTGATATCATAGAATCATAATTTGAATTGATTCTTGCTCCTTCAATCACACCAGAATCAACTCGAACACCAGGAGCATTGGGTTCAATATACAAGTGAATTTTACCTGGTGTTGGTAAAAATTGATTACGAGGATCTTCAGCCAAAATTCGCGCTTCAATCGAAACTTGTTTAGGTTCGAGCAAATGAAATTCATCAGGACTAGGAAATTGTTCGGGCCAACAACCTTCAGCTAAATCAAATTGAGCTTGAACAAGATCTATTTGATAAGCATTTTCTGTAACTGGATGCTCAACTTGCAAACGAGTATTCATTTCTAAAAAATAAAAATTAGAATTTTCATCAAGTAAAAATTCTAAAGTTCCTGCTCCACGATATTTTGTTTCTTTAACAAGGGACAAAGAAGCTCTTCCCATTTTTTCTCGGAGTTCTCTACTGATATGTGATGATGGTGCTTCTTCAATTACTTTCTGATGCCTTCTTTGTAAAGAACATTCTCTTTCACCAAAAAAAACTCCCCCACCTTTCCCATCTCCAAAAACTTGTATTTCAATATGTCTTGGTGCTGTTAAGTAACGTTCAATAAAGACAGTCCCGTCATTAAATGCAGCTTTTGCTTCTTCAGAAGCTCTTTTTATAGCATTTGGCAGTTCATGAACATCATCAACAATTCGCATTCCACGACCGCCACCTCCACCACTTGCTTTAACCAAAAAAGGAGAAAAAATATTTCTGTTCTTTAATTCTTTCTGCCATTCAGCTGGAGATATTTTATTTAAGTCTTCTGATAATAATGCGTTTAGTGTAGGAACACCACATTTTTTTGCCATATTTTTAGCTGACTCTTTACTACCCATTGCAAACATATTTTGGGGAGTAGGACCTACAAATGAAATTCCTGCATTTTCTACTTGTTCAGCAAACTTTGAATTTTCAGATAAAAATCCATAGCCTGGATGCAATAAATTTGCCCCCCATTTTTTAGCTGCATTTACAATTTCTGTTGCGTTCAAAAAACTTGAAACAAACAGAATAGTATCTGCTTCTTTACAAATTAGTGAATCAGAGTCTTCTTGCGTACTAATAACTGCTACTATATAATTTCTTTGCTTTGCAGCTCTATAAATTCTTCTAGCAATTTCACCTCTATTTGCAATAACTAGTTTTTTCATTTTTGCATCCCATCACACCAAGAAGGACTTTTTTTCTCAAAAAATGCGGATAACCCAGCTTTTCCTTCAGTACTTGCCCTTGCAGTTGCAATTTTTTCAATGGTAAAATCAATTTGTGCTTGATTAGGTAAAGGGTAACTATTTTTTATTAATTCTTTAGTAATTCTTGTTGCATTTGGAGCTGCTTGAAGAAAATGATATAATTGTTCTTGCGTTTCTGTCTCTAAATTATCTTTTTTTGTTACTTTATTAATTAATCCAATTTTAAGACATTCTGTAGCAGTTTGTTTTTGCCCTGAAAGTAAAATAGGTGAAGCAAAAGCAACACCTATTTTTCTAATGATATAAGGACTAATAACACCTGGAACAATACCAAGTAAAACTTCAGATGTTGCAAAAACTGTGTCTTCAGTTGCAATTACATAATCAGAACATGCCACTAAACCAAATCCCCCACCAATTGCAGCACCGTGAACTATGCTTATGACAGGAGTTGGAAAATTTACTAATTGATAGAACATTTTTGCAAGATTTTTAGCATCAATAAAATTATCTTCTTTACTTTTATCAGCTAAAGAGCGCATATAATTTAAGTCGGCTCCAGCGCAAAATACCTTACCTTCACCTTCAATAGTAAGTAAACGCATATCATCAATGTTTTTAATATTTTCTAATTCTTCTAACACATGAATAATTTCATTAATCATGTTTTCATTAAAAGCATTTCTAATTTCAGGTCGATTTAATCTTAACTTTTTGACACCATAACGCCCATTTATTACTTTAATAGAATTCCCTATATAAAAAATATCTTCCATCATGCGTTCCTTCTTACAAGTTCACCAGCACAAGATCTGTTTTCTGGTTGAATAGTTGCAAGTAAGGCTTCAGGGATATCTACCTCGCATCTTAATAAGGCTTGGCTAAATGTTTTGCCTTGGGCATCGATTTGTAAACTTTTTGTTCCACCACCACCTAATGATTGTTCTAGTAAAAAATTTAAAGCCCAAAGATTGGGAACTAGATACCTTGTTACGTTGCCTTTACACAAACTATGAAACCAATCATTTACTTTTTCTGCTGTAATGTTCTCTCGTAACCAAACGTAACATTCAGGGCTTCTGCCAATCAATCCAATATTTACTGTGTCACCTTTATCACCACTTCTAGCATGTGCTATTTCCATTAAACAAACTTTTATAGGTCTGGAAGTCGCCATGATACTCACTAAGCTTGGACTCCATGGATCATGTGGAGGATTTTCTATTTCAGCAGAACCTTTTGTAACAGGCCATTCCAATTGTAAAACTTCTTGTATTTGAACAGATTTCTCATCATTTTTCTTTTGTTCGTAAGTTCTAATATTTGGTAATGCACATTCTTGTGGAATTAAAGCAGGCCAATAACTTACTATATCAGAAATTGTTGGAGCACCTCCTGTTACTGCAACACCTGCAGGACCACTTAAAATCAAGCTAGGAAGAAGCTTTCTAAATATATTTAATTTGTCTTTATTATGATCTCTTACAGTAAGTCTTAATAATATTTCAATAGCATCATGTTTTTTTAACATACCTTTATGTGTGCTATCGTCTCCAACATATTCAGTATTTTTAAAATCAACAGTTGAACCAAAACCAGCTTTTTTCAATTCACTTTCTAATCTAAGCCAGAATACCCGCGCAAACATCTCTGCTTTTGCTCGGACATCTGGCCCAGATATTATTATTGAACCTGAGCATTTATAACCTTCTTCATATGCTATACTTACTTTTAATAAATCTGTTGGTTTTCTACCTTTAATTCCTGTTACTTTAACTCTTTCAGGAGAATTTGTTGCAATTTGTATAGAAGAAAAATCTGCTATAACATCTGGAGTAATATAACTTTGAGGTGACCCCATTTCATATAATAATTGCTCACGAATTGTTTGGCAGCTAATGTAACCACCTGTATTAGGGTGTTTTGTTACGTAAAATGAGCCATCCTCATAACATTCAACTATAGGAAATCCAATATCGATGAAGCTTGGGACTTTTTGCCAATCTGTGAAATTACCACCAGATGCTTGTGCTCCACATTCAATAATATGTCCTGCTACAATACCATGAGCAAGTTTATCATAATCTGAAACTTTCCATTTAAATTCATGCATCATAGCTCCCAAAGTAATACCAGTGTCTGTTACTCTACCGCAAAGAACAATATCTGGTTCACTTTTTAAAGCTTCAGCAACTGGCAAAGCACCAAAGTATACATTTGCACATAAAACTTTATCAGCATAATTATTAAACATTTCTCCTGTTTCCATATTTTTAAACTCCACACCAGAGTTTCTTAAATTTGGAATAGCACTTAAAATGTCATCTCCATCAATGACAGAAACTTTTAAATTTATATTTTTTTTTCGTGCTAAATTAAATAATGCTTCTGCACAAGCTTTTGGATTCACCCCACCAGCATTTGTTATAATTTTTATTTTTCTACTTAAACATTCCTCTAATAAAGGCTCCAAAGCTATTATAAAATCTTTTGCATATCCAGCTTGAGGATCTTTTGATCTTTGTTTTTGTAAAATACTCATTGTGATTTCAGCAAGAAAATCAATGGAAATATAATCTAATTTTAATTCCCCAAATACTTGCCTGCGTAAAGCATAAGGATCATCACCCCAATATCCACCAGCGTTAGCAATTCTTATAAATTCTTTTTTTGACATAAGCAAAACTCCAAAGAAATAATTTAAATAATTACATTCTAAATACGCCAGTTTGAGTATCTTCAATAGGAGCATTTAATGTGGTAGCTAAACTTGCAGCAAGAACTGAACGAGTTAAACGTAAATCAACAACACCATCATCCCACAAACGTGCGGATGCAAAATAAGGATGCCCTTCTTTTTCATATTTTGTTCTAATTGGCTCAGAAATTTCTTCTACTTGATCAGTTGAAAAAGTTTTATTCTCTCTAGCTAGCTGTTCTCTTTTAACTGTCACCATAACTTGTGCGGCTTGTTCTCCACCCATTACAGAAATACGACTTGTCGGCCATGACCATAGAAATCTAGGCGAATATGCTCTACCACACATTCCGTAATTTCCTGCACCATAAGATCCACCAAATAAAAAAGTAATTTTTGGTACCTTAGCAGTTGCAACTGCATGCACCATCTTCGCTCCATCTTTTGCAATACCAGATCTTTCGTATTGTGAACCTACCATAAATCCTGTAATATTTTGCAAAAATACAATTGGAATCTTATCTTTTGTACATAATTCTATAAAATGCGTTACTTTTAAAGCACTTTCACTAAATAAAACTCCATTATTTGCAATTATACCACAAGGAATTCCTTCGATATGTGCAAATCCTGTAACAATAGTTGTTGCATATTTTTCTTTAAACTCAAAGAAACGGCTACCATCAACTATTCTTGCAATTATTTCTTTAATATTAATCTGACGTCTTAAATCTTTCGGCCATATTCCTAATATTTCATTTGGATCATAAAATGGATCTTCAGCAGATTTTAAAGAAATATTAGCTTGTTTTTTATTACTTAAATTACAGACTATATTTTTAATTATTGAAATTGCATGCTCATCATTTTCAGCAAAATGATCTGCAACACCACTCATTTCTGTATGAACTTTTGCACCACCCAAAAACTCTGCTGTTACGTCTTCTCCTGTAGCTGCCTTCACTAAAGGTGGGCCTCCTAGAAAGATTGTACCCGTCTTATTTACAATAATAGTTTGATCACTCATTGCAGGTACGTATGCACCTCCTGCAGTACATGAGCCCATAACTGCAGCAATTTGAGGAATACCTAATGAACTCATCATTGCTTGATTGTAAAATATTCTACCAAAATGTTCTTTATCTGGAAAAACTTCTGCTTGTAATGGTAAAAAAGCTCCACCACTATCAACTAAATAAACACAAGGAAGTTTATTTTCTAATGCTATTTCTTGTGCTCGCAAGTGCTTTTTTACAGTCAAAGGATAATAAGTTCCGCCTTTCACTGTCGCATCATTTGCAATAATCATACACATTTTGCCAGAAATTTTTCCTATGCCTGTTACTATTCCAGCACCAGGAACAGAATCCTCATATACATCGTGTGCTGCAAGTAAACCAGTCTCTAAAAAAGGTGAACCTGGATCACAAATTGCAGCTACTCTATCTCTAACAAACATTTTCTCTTGACTTTGATGTCGCTCCCTTGCTTTTTCTCCCCCGCCTAATTTTATCATATTTTGCAATTCAGATAGTTTTTCACATAAAAGCATATTTTGTTTAAAATTTTGCTTATAGTCTTCTGAAACTAACGATATTTGGCTTTTAATAAAAGTCATTTTTATTCCTATTTAATTTAGCTAGCCCTTTTAACTCTTAAGATATTAATTTCTTCATTTCTCTGACAGCTTTTTCTAGTCCAACAAACAATGCATATGCAATAATACTGTGGCCAATATTTAAATCAGAAATGCCTTTAATTTGCGCAATTTGGTATGCATTCTGATAATTTAAACCATGCCCTGCATGAACCTGTATTTTATTATCTAAAGCAAATTTTGTTGCAGTTACTATTTTTTCAAATTCTTTTTGTTTTTCTCTTCCATCGCTATCAGCATATTTTCCAGTATGAATTTCAATCATTTCCACACCAAGATTTTTTGCTAATGTAATATCTCTTAAATTAGGCTCAATAAATAAACTAACTGGAATTTCATTTTTCTGTAATAAATTAATAGACTCTTTCAATTGATCAAAATATTCCTCTAAATTAAGACCACCTTCTGTTGTCTTTTCTTCCCTTTTTTCAGGAACTAATGTTACCATAAAAGGTTTTATACAACAGGCAAAATCTATCATTTCATGCGTATTTCCAATTTCTAGGTTCAAAGGGATTTGTAATATTTCTTTCAATAACTTTATATCCCGCTCTTGGATATGCCTCCTATCTTCACGTAGATGAACAGTTAACTGATCTGCACCTGCATTTTGAACAATGAAAGCGGCCTCAACAGGATCTGGATATTTTGTACCTCTTTGTTGGCGCAGAGTAGCGACGTGATCTATATTAACTCCTAGAGTTGCCATTGAAAGATTCCCCTTCCCTATTAGAAACATTTAAATAATCAGACTTAAATTTATTACACTTAAAATAGATGTTGATGCAAATTTACAACTGTGTTTTTTAAAATTTTAGTAAATAATATCAATTGTATATTAAAATATTGTGCTATAAATAAACAAAAGAGCAGAATAACCTTTCATATCTCTTTTTATGCTTCCTCTCCAAAACCAAAAATAAGTCCAAATTTCAAACATTTGTAAAATGTGATGGATGATGTAATTTAGAGATAGTTGAAATTAGTTTGTAAAATTTGAATTTTAGATTATCAATAGCTGATCTTTCTTGATCAATCGTTGCAAATCTTTCTATTTTAGAGACTGATTTTCATTTTTTGCTATTTTTTTAGACAAAAAATTTAACTTTTGTAGATCATTAAAATCTATAAGGATAACATGAAACTTAAATCGATACATATATCTGGCTTCAAAAGTTTTGCTGATAGAGTTAATATTCAATATCATGATGGAATTACCGGTGTCATTGGGCCAAATGGTTCTGGCAAATCAAATATCATCGATGCTGTGCGGTGGGTAATGGGTGAACAGACCGCAAAGAGTTTGCGTGCAGATGATCCAACAGACATCATATTTTCAGGATCACAAGATCGAAAACCCCTTAGCTTAGCAGAAGTGACTTTAATTTTTGCAAATGATGGCTTACATTGCCCTGCAGAGTATATGCACTTACCTGAGATTTCGATTGGCAGAAGAATAAATCGCAGCGGTGAACGTGAATATTTCATGAACAGAGAACCTTGTAGATTAAAAGATATTGTTGATTTCTTACTTTCTATTGGCCTTGGATCAAAAAGTTATGCAATTATTCAACAAGATAAACGTGATAGAATAATCCAAGCTTCTCCTGAAGATCTAAGAGAAATATTAGAAGAAACAGCTGGAATAACAATGTTTAAAGTGAGAAGAAAAGAAGCAGAAAAAAGACTTCAATCGACTCAAGAGAGAATGAAAAATTTAGCAGAAATTGAAGGTGAGCTTGTTAGACAAAAAGAATCTCTTTCCGAGCAAGTTGAAAAAGCATCCCTGAAATTGAAATACACTACTGAATTAAAAGATAAAGAAATTGAACTTATTAAAAACCATGTTGGTTTTTATCGAGGAATTGCAAGTAAAGTTAAAAAAGAAATTGACAGTAGATCATCAGAAATTCAACAAGCAACAGTTGAAGCAAGTGAGTGGGAAATTGTTGCAAACGATCTTAAAACAAATCAACTAGAATTAACTCAACAAATTAAATCAACTGAAAATACTTTAGATGATCAAAAAATTGCCCTTACAAAATATGAAGAAAGACGCGAAAATTACAAAAAAAGACATGATGAAAGAATATTGCAAAAAGATAAAATAAAAAAAGAACTAATTGATGAACAAACTAATTTAAAGAAAGAAGAAGAAAAACAATCTTCAATAATGCTAGAAATAGAAACTTTAAGTTCACAACTACATAAAATTGATCTTGAAAAAGAAAATTTGGAAGAAAAATTAGAAGAAATTGATGAAAATATTCAAGTAGAGCGAATGCGTGGTGATGAAATTCGTTCAGAAATAAGAGCAATTGAATCAAGCAAAAATTCATTAAGAGCCAGAAATGAAAGCCTCTTAGATACAATAAGTAAGTATAATAATCAAATTCAAAAAGTTACAGAAAATCATCTTTCTTCTTCTGAAGCAAAAGGGCAACTAGCAGCAGACAGAAGAGCTATAGCAGAAAATTTGAGTAAATTATCTATTGGATTAGATGAAGTTGTATCAAATAGAAACTCATTGGAAATAGAGTTAGAGAAAGTTAAGTCTAATTTTGATATTGCAAATAAAGAACGTGAAATTATAAAGCAAAATCATTTAGAAGTAACAAGTAAAGTAAATATTTTAAAAGATCTAGTTGAGTCTGATAATGGATTATCTGACGGTCTCCTATCATTAAAAGAAAAATTAAGCTCTAAAATATCAGGATATTTATTTGATTCAGTTTCTTTACATAAAGAAGATGAATCTATTTTAGAGAATTATATGCCATTTCTTTTTCAATCAGCAATTCTTGAAAATACAGATGATTTAATTGAAATTATAGATAAAGTAGAAGAATATTCAATTTCAAAAGTAAATTTATTGGTTAAAGATCTTATTTACCCTCTCAATCAGAGTGAAGAAATTGATAAACAAAATATATTAAACATCAGTGGAGTTAGATGTGTTGGTGATAGATTAGAGAACTATAAAGTTCCAGCAGCAAAAAGAATTTTTGAAAGAATTTTTATATGCCAAGATGAATGGCTTTTATTAAAGGCAAAAAAAATTGCTAATAATAACCAACATTTCATTTTTATTACGGAAAGAGGATCTATTTCTAATGGAGTACAAGGTTTTTCTTGTGGAATTATAAAAGAGGGAGCCTCTCAAGGCATTTTGCAAAGAAGAAGAGAATATTCTGAATCTTTAATTTTAAAAGAAAAAATTCAAGAACAGCTAGCTTCTGCTGAGGGTACATTATATTCATTAAATGAAAATAAGAAAAAAATAGAATTTAGATTCAATGAACTTGCAAGTGTCCTTGAAAAAGAAAAAGTCGAATCTTTAAAATTATCTAATCAGTTAGATAATTTTGATCTTCAATTGAGACATATTGAAGAAAATATTTCAAGATTAGCTGACGAAAGAAATAGATTAAATTTAGAAATTTCAGAAGCCAAGGAATCATTCGCAAAAAATCAAAATCAAATGGATAAACTAGATAATGAATTAGAAATATTGCAACAAAATTTAAACGATTTCGAAATAGAATTTTCTGAAAAAAAAGAAATAAAAGATGAAATAAATACTCAATTACAAAATAAAAAATCTGAGAGAGCAGTAATAACTGAAAGACAATCCAATAATAGAAAATATTATGATGAAATGGTTTATCAGTTAAAAAGAATGCAACAGAAAGTTGATTCTTTTATACGTCAGATTGATGAATTAGAATCAGCAATCTCTAATGGAGAAGATGAATTTGATAACTTAAATAGTGAAATATTAAATTATCAAAAGCAGGTTAAAATTTTAGAAGATAAATTAGAATATTTACTGCAAGAAGAAAGTGAAGTAACAGAAGAGTTAAGAGTTTATGAAAGTAAGTTAAAGTCACAAAAAGATAATGCAGCCTCAAAACAAAAATTTATCAATGAAAAAATGCTAGAATTAGCTAGATATGAAACTATAATAGATACTGCTGTAAAAGAAGCCAGTGAAAAATTTTCATTGACATTAAAGGATCTTCCTTCAGAGGCAAGTGGCGATCAAAATCAAAGAATTGTTCTAGAAAATAGAATTAAAGAACTACAACAAGCAATTCTTGAACTTGGTGCTGTTAATGAAAGAGCTTTAGAAGAATTTAAAGACGTTTCTGAACGTTTAAATTTTCTTGTTACCCAAAAAGATGATATTGATAGATCTATGCAAGAGCTTTATTTGTCAATTACTGAAATTGAAGAAAATACAAAAAATAGGTTTAAAGAAATTTTTGATAAAGTAAATGTTGAGTTTCAAAAAATCTTTCCAGTTCTATTCCCAAACGGTTATGGTGAGTTACATATGCTCAAAGAAGACGACTTATTGAATACAGGAGTAGAAATATTAGTTCGCCTTCCAGGAAAAAAAATGCAAAATATGAGTTTGTTTAGTGGTGGAGAAAAAGCATTAACAGCTATTTCGCTAATTTTTAGCTTACTAAAAACTACTCCAGCTCCTTTTTGTTTCCTTGATGAAGTCGATGCTCCACTTGATGAAGCCAATGTAGGTAGATTTAATGCAGTTCTTGAAGCATTAAGTGGCGAATTTCAATTTGTTGTTATTACTCACAATCGTAGAACTATGGAAGTCTTGGACACAATTTACGGTATTTCTATGAGTGAACCAGGGGTTTCCAAACTTGTTTCAGTTGACTTGAGCGACGTACCTCCTCATCTCAGAAAAAAACAGAAAACAGCTGTGCGTTCAGGAGCAACTGTTAGTCTTACTGAAGCAGAAAAACAATCTATTAATCCTTGAACGGTTTACGATTCTCCAACTGTCAATCTTATTATAATAAAATAAATACATTATACTTTTTTAAAATATTTATAAATAAACTAAAGAACTATCCCGATTCTTCCGAAGTAAATAATGTTTACTTTATGATTTCTAACGAGGAAATTATGTATTTTAATAAATTATCAATATTTATTTTTATTCTATTAATTTGTTCTTGCGGTAAACAAGGATCATCAGGCGGAAATTCAAATGCAAGTTCTTCAAACGTTGTTAGCACATATTCTATTTTAAACTCAGACGACAATATTGCACAAACAATAAAAAATAGCCATAATCCATATTATGTTATTACAAATAGAGCTGCAGCTACCTTAAGTGTTTGCGCTATGGATACAAATGGGAATTTAGGGAATTGTGTAAATACACAAAAACCAAATGGTGGCTCAACTGCAGATGCTGTTGGCTTTTCTAATAATTATGCTTATATCACTCGTCACGGTAGTGTAACTGGTACTGTAGGTGCAATCACAATCTGCTCATACACTGCAAGTACAGGTACTTTTTATACTTGTTTTGATTCAGGAGCTGCTAATTTAGTGGGACCAGAAGGTTTAAAAATTTTTAATAATTCAGCCTATGTAATAGACTCCAACTCTAATGCTGTAAAAATCTGCCCAAATGCAACATCTGGTTCTCTTGCTTCATGTTATGACTCAGGAATTAGCAGTGGTTTGCTTAATTATCCTACAAATATTACTTTCAAAGGTTTAAAAGCTTATATAGTTAACTTTTTAGGTAATAGCATTCTTTTATGCGACTATAATTCAGCAACCGGTGGATTAGGCAACTGTACTAATCTCTCTTTTAATTTTAACTGGCCACATTCTATTTCCTTTAATGGGAGTTTTGCATATGTTAGTGCTACATCAAGCAATATCATAGCTATGTGTCCATTAAATGCTGATGGTACTTTGGGTACTTGCAGTAATTCCGGAGCTACAAATTTAAATGCACCAAGAGGAAACATTCAATTTGTAAACGGAAATGCATATGTTGCAAGCACAAATAGCAATATTATATATAAATGCCCTGTTAACTCTAATGGTACTTTAGGGAATTGTGTTGATAGCGGAGCTTCAGGAATATCTACCCCATTTTCTGTTGACAAAATTCCTTAAAAAAGTTGAAAATAATTTTTAATTAGAATAGGTTCAATTTTATATTTTAGAATTTCATTTTTACAATAATTCTTTAAAAAAATAAAATAACATTAAATAAATGCAGGAATAAGATGTATTCAAAAATCATTGCTACTTTTAGCTTCATTCATTCTATATTTTTAATTAATAAAGCTCACTCACAAAATAATTACTATATTTATTGCGCGAACAGCAAAAAAGAATGGAAATGGTTAAAAGATTTAAATAAAAATTATGTTTCAATAGAAGGAATTCATAAACAATCAAAGTACACTATACACAAAGGATTAGGAAGATATCACACATGGATGATTCGCTATTTAGAAGTTACAGAATTAAATGCACCACAAAGAATAATGAATCTACAAGAAATGTGTCTTAAAAATTACGGAAATGATTTCAGTTTTATTCAAGCGGCTAAAAATAGATATTCTTCTTGGATTCCTTTAGTGATCAATCAGAAAGACCTCATAAAAGGCTACTATGAACTAGATATAATTAGAGATGAAGCGATTTATGAGCCTAATATAATGCTGAGGATTGTACCTGTTAAGGAAACGATTGTGAGAGAAGCTTTGAGCCATATTATGGATCTAAATATCCAATTATATTATGACTCAGAAAATTTTTAATCCTAACTTTCCAATTTTTTTCCAGCAGAAATTTATAGCGAAATTTAATTAAAAAATTAAAATTTACATTAATATTAATTCTATAAATTTGAATATTTATGAATATTTTAAACTAAATAAAAATAGATAAATTAGCATAATCTAAATTTATTCTTTTATAATTATTTCACTTAATATAGTTTCTTGCAGTTAATCAGATAAAAATAAATCTCAGGGAAAAAATTTGAAGACCCTGTAAGTGCTTAAAAAGTTCTCAGAAACTCACCAGCTGATTGCTATTACTTAAAATAAATTTTTAAGTTTAAAAACTTGCTTGCTATTTTTTCAAATTTCACATATTGAATAATTATTCACATATTGAATAATTATTCAATGAACAGGAAAGATTATGCTGCAAAAAATTATTCTTGGTTACTCAGGCGGTTTAGACACTTCAATCATGATCCATTGGCTCCTTGAAAATTACAATTGCGAGGTGATTACAGTTACTTGCAATGTAGGACAAGGAACGCATGAATTGTGTAATATCAAACAAAAGGCAATAAATTCAGGAGCTTCAAAAGCTTATATTTTAGATGTTCAAAATGAATTTATTACTGAATATTTATGGAAACTTGTTAAAGCTGGTGCTAAATATGAAAACCATTATTTACTAGGGACAATTTCAAGACCCTTAATTGCTAAAAAACTTGTCGAAATTGCCAAACTAGAAAATGCAACTGCAATATGCCATGGAGCAACTGGCAAAGGAAATGATCAAGTTAGATTTGAGCTGGCGATAAAAGCATTTGATTCAAAAATAAAAATAATCGCCCCATGGAGAACATGGTCTATTTCTTCCAGAAGTGAAGCTATTGATTTTGCAAACCAAAGATCAATCCCAATCTCTGCTACAAAAGAAGCTCCATATTCTATCGATAAAAATATTTGGTATGTGTCTCACGAAGGTGGCGATCTTGAGGATACAAATTCTGAACACAATCCAAATTTCTACGAAATGTGTTCTAAGTTAGATGAGGCTATAAACGTTCCTGAATGCATTGATATTGAATTTCAGCAAGGAATTCCAATAGCATTAAATGGTAAGAACTTATCTCCTATTTCAATTTTAGAAGTATTAAATAACTTAGGCGGTAAGCATGGAATTGGAGTAACAGATCTTATTGAAAACAGATTAATAGGTATGAAATCACGTGGTGTTTATGAAACACCTGGAGGAACTATTCTATATTCAGCTCATGAAAAGCTGGAAAGTATTTGTTTAGATAAAATGCTTTTGCAAATGAAGCAAAAACTTTCAATGGATTATGCAAAAATTGTTTATGATGGGTTTTGGTTCACACCTATAAGAGAAGCTTTAGATTCATTTTTTGATTTTTCACAACAAAATGTTTCTGGAAAAGTAAGGCTTAAATTATTTAAAGGACATTGTTTATTTGCAGGATGTGAATCGAAAAATAGTTTATTTAATAGAAATTTTGCAACTTTTGAAAAAGATGATTATTACAATCAAAGTGACGCTGAAGGATTTATTAATCTTTTAGGCCTTCCAATTCAAATTCAAGCAATGTTAAACGAAAAAAATATTTCAATAAATAAAAATTTACTTCGTGAGAAATTTAAAGCTTAACTATTATTAATTTTCCACTTTTCTAAAATAAATTGAAATAAAGTTTTTATTCTTAAATTTTCATAACGACTATTGTTAGTTAGCAACCATATATTACCATAATCTTCTAAATAATCATCTAATTTAATTTCAATAAGTTTCCCTTGTGAAATATACTCTTTTACATCCCAAAATGATCGCACTATTATTCCTCCTCCGTTAAGTCCGTATTCATTTATAACATTTGAATAATTTGTTTTTAAATCTCTTTTACATTTTAGATTATTTAATTTGAATTTAGATTTTACAAATTGAATTTTTTCATGGATGTCTAAATATGCTATTTTATGCTCATTTAAATCACTTAAAGTTTTAGGTAAAGTATTTGTTTGTAAGTAATTTGGAGAACATGCAAAAATTAATCTATTTGTTCCCATTTTTTTGCCAAATAAAGATGATGAAGGTAAATTTCCAATCCTAATTGCTAGATCAATATTATTTTCCAGTAAATCCAAATAACTATCTGTAACAGTAAGTTGTATTTGAATATCTTTAAACTGCTGCATGAAATCTGTAATAACTTTTCCTAAAAAGCTAACCGCAATTGAATTTGAGCATGTTATATGAATTTTTCCTTCCATTTTTTTTACAGCTGAATATGATAATTCTAACTCTTTTAACAAATCTAAAATTTGTAATGCCTTTGAGTAAAATACTTCTGCTTCCTGGGTAGGAGTAACTATCCTTGTACTCCGGTGAAATAAAGAAAATTGGATATTTTCTTCTAATACTCTTATTTTATTTGATAAAGCAGCTTTAGAAACCTTTAGTTTGGCAGCAACCTTAGTATAACTTTTTTCTTGAAATAGGAGGACGAAAGCTTTTAGTTCATCTAAATTATTGATTTTCATAGATTTTCCTATTGTTAATAATATATAAACAATAAGTTAATAAAATATGTTATTGATAACTAAAATTCAAGTGATAAATTGGGAGAGAAGAAAATAGATTCAGCATTAAGGAGAAAATCTATGTTTGCTTTTAGACCATTTTACAACGCTACGAAGGATAAAATTCAATTTAAAAAAGTGGAAGTTCCAATACCAGAAATAAAGGAACAAGACATTCTTGTAAAAGTTTTGGCAATTTCTGTAAACCCAGCAGACTACAAAATAGCACTTTGGAAAAAAGACATGCCTGAACAAAATATTCTTGGATGGGATGTTTCTGGTATTATTGAAAAAGTTGGTAATAATGTAAAAAACTTTAAAGTAGGTGATAAAGTTTTTTATGCTGGATCACTAATTCGACAAGGCGCTAATGCGGAATATCATGTTGTGGATGAAAGAATTGTTGGTCATATGCCAAAAAGCATTTCTTATAAAGAAGCAGCAGCTGTTCCTTTAACAGCATTAACAGCATATGAAGCATTATTTGAACAATTAAAAATTTCCCAAGAATTAAATATAAAACCAAAGAAAATATTACTAGTAGGCGCTGCTGGTGGTGTAGGGTCCATGGCAATTCAACTGCTAAAAAAATTAACAAATTGTATTGTTATCGCTACAGCATCAAGAAAAGAGTCTATCGAATGGGTTAAATCTTTGGGAGCAGATTATACCATAGATCATACCAAAAGCTTTTTATCCCAATTAAACTCACAAGGTATTAATGAGGTTGATTACACGTTTTTTATTAATGGAACAGAACAATATTTTGATCAAATACCTGAAATAATGAAGCCATTTGGGAGAATTGTTGCTATTGATGACCCAGAAAATAAATTAGATCTTATGAAATTGAAAGGGAAATCTTTGACATTTTCATGGGAGTTAATGTTTACTCATTCATTATATGAAACAGAAGACATGATTAAGCAACATCATATTTTAAATAAAGTTTCTCAACTTATTGATGCAAAAAAAATAAAGACAACACTTTCTAGTGATTTAGGAATGATTTCAGAGGAGTCATTGGAAAAATCTCATGACTTATTAAAGACAGGAAAAACAATTGGAAAAATTGTCTTAACATTTTAATGGTCAACATAAATCGAAAATTAGAAAATGATTATTTAATTCATCACCTTTAAAATTAAGAATTTCCCCTTCTGTAATTGCAAGCCCATCACCGGAACTTAAAATTACAGAATCATTTATTAACAATTTTCCTGATATTAATTGAATCCAAGCATGTCTTTCTTTTTTTAATTTATATGAAAAATTTTCATCTTTTGAAAGAATAGCTCGATATAATTTCACATCTTGCTTTAAAATTAATGAACTTCTTTCACCATTTGCTGAAGCCAGCAAAAGCAACTTATCTGAAGAATTGTTATAATTTTTTTGTTGATATGCTGGAGGTTTATCATATTCATTTGGTTCTATCCAAATTTGCAAAAGATGCACATCATCAATTTTTGAATGATTAAATTCACTATGTTTTATTCCTGCTCCTGCACTCATCAATTGCACTTCACCAGAAGAAATTATTGCACTATTTCCTAATGTATCTTTATGCTCCAAAACGCCAGAAACCAAATAAGTAATAATTTCCATATTTTTATGCTCGTGAAAAGGAAATCCTCCACCACCTTTTAAAAAATCTTCATTTATTACTTTTAATGAACGAAAACCAAGAAATTTTGGGTCATAATAGCCATTAAATGAAAAAGTAAAATTAGTATTAAGCCAATCATAATTTGCAGAACCTCTATCTTTACTTTTCCTAATTTCAAACATAGCTATCCTATTCCTTATAATTCATTTTTAATAAGTTATATTTTCTTTTTCTATAGTATACAAAAATTAATATAAGTAAAAAAGAAATCATACAAATTCCAACTACACGCATAAACCCCATTGCAAAACCAGTATATGCACCTGCGTTTGGATCATAGTAGCAACAAAATAATAGAAATCTATCTGTAGTAGAACCAATTTTTCCTTGTGAGGCATCCATTAATGAAAATTTGACATCATTTACTTTATAAGAAATTCCATAGATATAACGCGTAATTGTTCCATCAGGAGCTATAAAAAAAATAGCCGCTGTATGTGAATATTCTTTATTTTCTGGAATATACTTATAATAGAAACCCACTTCTTTAGTTAAAATATCAATATTTTTGCTATCCCCGACAAAAAAATTCCAATCAGCGTTTGTTTGTCCTAATTTTTCTAGATATTCACTTTGTTTCTTTTTTGCATCATGAAAAGAATCATTAGGATCAAAACTTACAGTTAAAACTGTAAAATCTTTTCCTATTGGCCAATTTAATTCTTGTAAAGTTTTAACTAAATTTAATAGTTGAACACTGCATAAGCTGACACATCTATAGTAATTTAAGGTTAAAAGAATTGGTTTTCCATTTTCAGTTAATTGCTTTAAAGTTTTTATTTCACCATTTTGATCTGTAAACTTTAAATTTAAATCAATTTTTTTACCCAGTTGTTCTTTTATAGTAACTCCCTTATTTACTTCGGGTACAAGATCTACTGGCGGCAAAGTTCTATTTTTATCTGGATTTTGAAAAATACTTTGAGGATAACTTTTAATTTCTAAAAAAAATAAAAGAGAAGTAATTACTAGAACAAAAAATTTTTTATACATACGTTCCTCGCCATGATAAATAATACAATTCTGTGATTATTTAATATGTCAAATTATTGCAAGTTTATAATCTTTTATTTCTGCTAAAATTTCATTATTTAGAATTATTTAAAAGGATAAAAAATGCAAAATATAAATACTCCTTGTTTATTTATTGCACATGGAAGCCCAATGAATGCAATAGGAAAAACTGATTTTTCAATAAAATTAAATGAAATAGGAAATTCACTTAAAAATAAAATTAACGCCATTGTTTGTTTTTCGGCACATTGGCGAACTGAAGGATTATTTATTTCTGGTGCAAATAGTTTGAAAACAATATATGATTTTTCTGGATTCCCTAACGAGCTTTCTAATATAGTTTATACACCACAAGGAAGTCCAGGGTTAGCAAAACGATTAAAAGCCGAATTAAAAGATTTTTCTCCTATACTTGATGACAATAGAGGAATTGATCATGGAGCTTGGAGCATTTTGATACATTTATTTCCATTAGCCGATATTCCTGTTGTTTTAATTAGTCAAAATTTAGATTTTAAATTAACTCAACACTATGAAATAGGGAAAATCTTAAAACCATTGAGAGATGAAAACATTTTATTTATTGGTAGTGGTAACATAGTACATTCATTTTTTTCATTTTCACCAGACATTTCAGCACCTACTCCAGATTGGGCTATTTTCTTTGATGAGAAAATTAAAAATGCCTTAGAAAATAAAGACCATAATACAATCTTAAGGTATAGGCGCTTATTTGGAAAAAGCGCTAAACTAGCTGTTCCAACTGAAGAACATTTTATTCCACTTTTATATATAATAGGATTAGAATCCGAGTCAGATCAAATAGAGTTTTTTTATGATAAATTTCAAAATAGTTCTATGTCTATGCGGAGCTTTATACTTAGGCAACTTGCTCAAAGGAATTAATTTTGCTAATCCATGATTTTGGGTTATTTAGGAGCTCACCGCATGCAACAACCATATTATATGCAATTAAATTTAGAAGCCAACGAAGCAAATAGGCTATACTGGAACGAACAATATTTCTCTGTAGAATCTGTCGTAATGTTACCTAAACAGGTTGAAACTAAAGATGATGCCTATAATGCAGCAAAAGAATGTACTTTGGTTGTTAAATTAACTCCTTTTAAAAATCAATTTAGAGCAAAGCTTTTAGCAAGCTTAAAGGCTGAAGAATCTCCTGAAAATGCAAAAATTCTAGGTCTGACTTTAAAAGTAGATGTTATTAATCTGCAATTAATTGATATTCTTGACTGTCGATCTTTACAAACAACACTAGATAGTAAAGGTAATGGCAATATAAATGTTTCAGATAGTGAAATCCTAAATTTAACAGAAAAAGAAAAACAAGAGTTTAAATCAGCGTTTGAAAAATTAGCTAATGGAAACCTAAATCCCCATTTAAAACAACCTTTTATAAGCTTTGTCCCAACTTTAGCAGATTCAAACTGGGAGGAAAAAATTCCACCAAGACAAAAGAAAGCTTCATTAGTGCCATTTCAAGCTATTTTTCCCTATGCAGGAGCTATTGAGCGTTTTCATGACAAACAAGTTTTTGCATTAGATGATTTGTATTGCATAAATCCAGATTGTGATTGCAATGAAGTTACATGTGTTGTGTTAACTTTTGATCAAAAATCTGGAAAAGAAATTACCCACGGTGGTTTTAAATACCATTTTGAAAAGAAATCTTTTAAAAATATTCCAAACTTTCCTTCTCAATTTAACGCTCAAGAATGGTTTAAACAATTTAATAAGCTTAGTCCATTTCAATTAAGCAATTTATTTGAATCACGCTACAATTTCTTAAGAAAAAAGCACAATACATAATTTAATTATTTCTTAGTTTTTCTCTTTGTTACTTTTTTCTTCGTAGATTTTGCTGTACTTTTTTTAACTGCAGATTTCTTTTTCTTAGATGCTGTAGCTTTTTTCTTTTTTGCTTTTGGCTTTTTTAGCTCTTTTGCAAATGACCAAGAATAGCCATCTATATCAACAACAGTGCACATTCTATCCCCCCAATAGAAATCTTCTGGGGAAACAATACTTCTACAACCACTCGCAACAGCTTTCTCATATACTTTATCAACATTATCAACAAACACATAAAACGACTGAGATGGAGTGATATTTAAAGAAGCAGGGGCTCTTGCTGGGCTACCCATTGCATTTTCTGGATGCAGCATGCAAATAACCGTATTTTTATGAAAAACATTTATATGATTAACATTTCCGTGCTGGTCCTTCATACCTTTTACTTTAAAACCAAATGCTTTTGTATAGAAATCTGCAGTTCTTTCTAGATTTCTTACAGCTAGATAAGGAGAAAGCCATGGCATACGGGCAGGACGAGGATCCATAATCTATTTTCCTTTAAAAAAAGTATTTTAAGTAAGCAACCTAAGAATTATTTTGGCAAAGAGATATAGAATATTCAAGACCAGTTAGGAAAGATTTATCCAAATGAAAAATATTTGACAAATTTCTATTAAAAGTCATTCTCGATAAATAAAATTTAAAAATAATCAAATTTAATACAATTAAAAAATTATTTAAAACTTTACTTTTTAATTTTAAAATTTTTACTTTAAAATTATAAGATTTTTTTTTTATAAATAGATTAAGAAATTAATTTATTTTTTTTCAAATAACTATAGGAAATTTAAATTTAAAAAAAGTCAAAAACAACAAAAATAAATTTATCCAAAATCATTAAGAAATAAAAGAAAAATTATATACAAGGAAAAGATGGAAAAAAATATTTTGCGATCTTGAAACAAAAAAATATTCAAGATACTGTAATGTTACAAATTTTTCACAATATTGTCTTAAACTCTCCTTGCAAAGAGGATTCATTCTAGAGGGAAGCTATATGGAACGTTTTTTTGTCTATTTTCTTCTTTTATCTTTTTTTATCCAGAATAAAAGTTTTGCAAAAAATCATTTACCAGTTGTATTAGTTCATGGATTAACAGGATGGGGACGACAAGAAATGAAAGGATTTTATTACTGGGGAGGAATGAATGACCTGCAGGAAGATCTTAAGATAAAAGATTATCAAGTCATAAGTGCATCTGTTGGACCATTAAGTTCAAATTATGATAGAGCTATTGAATTATATGCACAACTTAAAGGAACATGTGCTGATTATGGTGAGTATCATGCAAAAAAATTTGGACACGCTCGATATGGTAAGTGCTATCAAACTCCGCTTTTACAAAAGTGGGATGAAAACCATAAAATACATTTATTAGGTCATAGTCAAGGTGGGCAGACTATCCGTGCATTTCTTAAGTTATTAAAAGAAGGTTCAATAGAAGAATTGAACACATTTCAAGCTAATAGAAACGAACTTTTTTCAGGGAATAAGGATTGGATATATAGTTTAACAACTGTTTCAACTCCTAATAATGGCACATCACTTACAAATATTTTGGATGTATTTATACCAACTTTACAAACACTTTTTTCATTTTTTAGTGCAGCAGTTGGAATAACTCAAAATTCTTTTTATGATTTCAAACTCGATCATTGGGGTTTAGCTAGAGACAGGCACGAATCTTTTTCTGATTATTTTAATAAAGTTATTAATTCAAAAGCATTTACAACAAAAGATATAAGCAAATGGGATTTAAGTCCTGAAGGTGCTTTAGAGTTTAATGAAACAGAAAAGATTTATTCAAATGTTTACTACTTTACATTAGCAACTAAATCAACGCATATTACAAATCCTTTTAACAACTGCAAGTTTTCATTTCTTAATATTTTAGATTTGCCAACAGCAGCAATAGGTTGTTTTACACAAAATATTTCTGAAAAAATTAATATTGATGAAAGTTGGCTTGATAATGATGGAATGGTTAACACAATAAGTATGCAAGCTCCATTTCAACAAAAGCAAGTTTATTTTTCAAATAAAGAAAAAGTAAACTCAGGAGTATGGAATTTTCTTGGAGTCAAAGACACTTGGAATCATATAGATATTATTGGTACTTTCCCAACATTTAGAAAAACATATGCCTCAGTAAAAGACATATATGAAAATCATTTAAAATTACTTTATGACTTATAATTTAAGTACTTTTACGATCAGTTAATTTAAATACTTCAGCTTGATCTTGGAGTATTTTTAAATTTACATTACGTTGTGGATAAGGAATTGATATGCCTTGTTCCTCAAAATTTGCTTTAATTGTTTTATATAAATAATAATTTACATCCCAATAATTATCAACTAATACCCAGCATCTTAACATCACATTTACAGCACTTTCATTTAGAGCAGTAATTACAATGATAGGTGATGGTTCTTTTAAAATTCTTCCATCTAGTCTAGTTAAATTAAGAATTATTTCTCTAGCTTTTTCTGCGTCACTTTCGTATGAAATTCCTACATTAATATCTAAACGTCTAGTTCCATTTCTAGTAAAATTTTTGATAGAAGAATTCCATAAAAGACTATTTGGAACAAATAAAAAAAGTCCATCAGGGGTTTTTAATGTTGTGGTAAATAAATTTATTTCTTGAACCGTTCCAATATTTGCATTGGATTCTATATAATCATTCACCTGAAAGGGTCTTAAAAAAATTAGCATTATTCCTGATGCAATATTTTGTAATGTTTCTTTCAAAGCCAAAGCTACACCAACACCAGCTGCACCTAAAAAAGCTATAATACCATTTGTATTCGCCCCAAAAATATTCAATATAATCAAAACACAGACAATAAATGATGCATACTTAATTACTGTAAGAGTGATAGGCAATAAAGTTGGATCAATTTTCTGCACTTTATCGTTAGTCTTCTTGACAAAATGAATAAACCACTTTGTCAAAAAATACACAACTATTACCGAAATCACTGAGAAAAATATATTAATCACAAATGTCCAAAACAATTCTAAATGAATTTTGTTAAATTGCATATTATAATAAACCTTTAAAAATTCGTTCATTTTTTAGTCCAGCAAAAAATCACAAAACAAATTCATCTTATTATAAAAATATTTTTATTACAAATTTAATATAATTCAATCACTCTACAACAGCACATGCATTTAATTTTTGTATCATTCCATTTTGATCTATATTTTGTCCAATAAATACAATTTCTTGATATTTTTCTCCATCTTCAGCAGGGTATTCTTCAATAGAACACGACGCTCCAGCTTGTGACCAAAAATGAATGGAATCAATACTATCATTAAACCAAATAAAACCTTTGGAACGTAAAATAGAATCAGTTTCTTTTTCAATAAATTTCCAAAATTTTTCTTTCTGAAAAGGTTTAGAATTTTTATAAACAAAACTTGATATTCCATACTCCTCAGTCTCTGGATTATGTGATCCTCTTGCTTCAGCTAACCAATTATCATTAGCTTCAGCATCGGAAAAATTAAATAAATTTGTGTGCAATATTTTATCTAAAGCTATTTTACAATTCGTTGTTTGATATATTTTTGCTTTAGAATTCATTTGTTTTAAAATTGCTAAAAGTTCGTTTACTTCATCATCACTTACTAAATCAACTTTATTAATTAAAATAATGTTTGAGAATTCTACTTGATCAGCCAATAAATTAGAAATATTTCTTTCATCATCGACTTCAGTCAATTGGCGGGAATAAAGACTTTGGGAGTGGCAATATTCTTCAAGGAAATTCTTTGCATCTACAACTGTTATACAAGCATCTAAATATGCAAAATCTGATAATGAAACTCCATTTTCATCTTCAAATGTAAAAGTTTCTGCCACAGGTAATGGTTCTGAAATACCTGTAGATTCAATAATAATTTGATCATATTTATCTTCTTTAGCCAACTTCATAATTTCCACCAGTAAATCTTCTCGCAAAGTACAGCAGATACAGCCGTTGCTCATTTCTACTAGAGTTTCTTCTTTTCTTAATAGTTTTGTTTCATCTGTTTGAATCAACATGGCATCAATATTTGATTCAGCCATATCATTAACAATTACAGCAACTTTTAAATTATTTTTATTTGTTAGAATTTCTTTTAATAAGGTTGTTTTTCCTGCTCCTAGAAAACCAGATAACAATGTTACAGGAAGTTTTTTCTTTATAATTTCCATAAGATACCCCAAGAAGTCATTAATGCAAATAATTTGCATTAATGACTTCTTGCATAGATAAAAAAGAAAAACAAGATATTTTCAAATAGTAAATAACTATTTAAGATTATTATCATTTTTTTTTACACTAGGGTTTATCTCTTTATTTTCTTGATCTTCTATCTCATCATCAAGGAGAACCTTGTGTGCAGGGGATTTTAAATCATCAAATTGACCATTTTTTACAGCAAGTAAAAAAATAAAGAGAAAAAATGCTCCAACAAAAATCATAAAAATAGCTAA